>JAKOVD010000085.1 GCA_029782215.1 Chloroflexota bacterium | reverse complement strand
TTGAACTTGGTCTTCAGGTCCCAAAAAAACCAGACCAGGAAGAAGCCAATGAGCAGAAGGGTAAACACCGCCCCGGCAATGGTAAAGTAATCCTTGTAGTCAAACACCTGGGGATACATCAGCTCAGCGCCCTCCTCTCACGGTAAAGCTGCGGATCCAGCGGCGTCCCAAAGAAATTCCCCACTATGTAGGCCAGCAGGGAAGCGAAGATGGAGACATACATGACCATCTCGGCCCAGAAGTGGATGGTAACCCCGAATATGTTTATCTCCCAGATGATGGTATCCCAGCCGGGAAGCTCGGTGCCGAAGACGAAGACGGCAATGATGACCGCCAGGGTGACGATTAGCCCCACCGTGGCCGAGAGGGTTCCCCCGAGAGCCGATTTGCGGAAGGGCCACAGGAATGCACCCAGGATGGGGATGACGGCCACGGCGATGAGGACCGCCGACTGCAGCAGCCAGACGAGCATGATGCGGGGAAAGATGAACATCATGGCATAGGAAAGGACAAAGGTAACCAGGATCATCACCCGCGTCAGGGTCATGGTCTTCTTCTCCGACATCTGCGGGCGGAAGACGCGGTTGATGATGTCGTAGGAGATGTTCGCCGCTCCCACCAGGGTGTAGGCGTCAATGGTACCCACAATGGCAGCGATCACCCCAATGACAAAGAGGCCGGAGAGGCCGTAGGGCAGGTACTCCAGGATGGTGGTAAAGACCACCTGGTCCTGGGTGATCATGAAGCCGGGATACTTGGCCCAGGTGATCAGGCCCATGGCCACGATCACCCGATCGATGAACATCCACATGACAATCATGGCCATGAATGCCCGTACCGCCGTCTTGTGGTCCCTGGCGGCGAAGAAGCGCTGGTAGAATACCGGCTCCACCAGGATGGTGATGGCCGAGACGGCGTAGACGCCGAGAATGGCCCAGGAGAGGTAGCCGCCGGTGGGATCAAGATGCCACTCGGGGTTGAGAGCCAGGACATTGCTCCAGCCGCCAAATGCCTTCAAGGCGATGGGCAGGCAGATGGTGACCCCGAAAAACATGAGCGTGAACTGGAGCATGTCGGTGAAGGCCAGCGCCCAGAGGCCGCCGAGAAGGGTATTGACAATGGCCAGCAGCCCTCCCACCAGGGCGCCCAGCCAGAGCGGCCAGCCCAAGAGCACGTTTAGGAGCAGGCCGATGGCCATCAACTGCATCACCGGGACGCAGTAGAGAAAGCTGCCCAGGGCTCCGCAGACGCGCGTCAGCTTCCCGTAAAAGCGATCCAGGACGTCAGGCAGCGACATCTCGCCGAGTATGCGCAGGCGAGAGACAAGGAAGAAAGCGAGCACGAAGACAAGGTAATAGTAGGGCGGATAGTAGGCAAAGTCGGCAATGATGCCCTCGGCATACATGAAGCCCGCATCGGCAAAGAAGTACATGCCGCAGTAATATGACGAGATGAGCGTGCCTACCAGGATGGGAAGAGTGAGCGAACGGCCGGCGACAAGAAAATCGTCAAACTCTTTTACCCGCCGGTAGAACCAGAGCCCGATGGAAATGATGGCCACAAAATAGAGCGCCACTAAAACCCAGTCGAACCAGGACAGCTGAGCTACACCTATACCTGTGTCCAAAAAGCATCCTCCTTTCAGCAAGTGGTTTCGCCCTCCCGCCAGGGCTGCCGGGCAAGGGCGGCAGGATCAATTCATCTTTGAGATATGCAAATAGTGTGCCAATTTAAAAAAAGAGGGCACCTGCGCGTGCCCTGAAAAACGGCCTTTTCTACCGCCGGACAAAGGGGTAAAGGGTGGGAAGGGGCAGGCCTTTCTTAAGATTGAGATAAAAAAGCGGCCGGGAGCGCAAGAAAAAAAAGAAGCCCTTATGGTGGGCTCCTGTCTTAAGAATGAGAAATAAAGGCGCCCGTCTTAGCTCTGAGACGCGGCGTCTTCCGGCGGCCTGCTCAAGCCCAGCTCCGCCAGCTTGCGGTAGAGGGTGGCCCGGCTGATGCCCAGCGCCTTGGCAATATCGTTCTTGGCCTGGGAAGAATGGCCAAAACGCCGCAGGTACTGTTCAAAAATGCGCCGCTCGTAATCCTGCAGCAGCAGCTTCAGCGTAGATTCGCTGCCGCCGATCTCCGCTTCGGCTTCCCGGTAGATGCGTGGCGGCAGGTGCTCCACCTCGATGACATTCCCGCTGCACATGTTCATGGCGTATTCTATGGCATTCTCCAGCTCGCGCACATTGCCTGGCCAGTGGTACTTAAGGAAAAGTTCCTTCACCGCGGGGGAGAGGATGCAGGGCTCTCGGTTAAGCTTCTGGGCGTACCTGTTCAGGCAGTGCTCGATGAAGAGGGGGATGTCCTCCTTCCGCTCCCGCAGCGGCGGTATGTGCAGGGGTATCACCCCGAGGCGGAAATAGAGATCCTTCCTGAATTTTCTCTCCTGCATCATCTTGTCAAGGTCGCGGTTGGAGGCGGCGATGATCCTGATATCCACGGGCACTTTCCTCGTCCCGCCGACGCGCTCAATCTCCCGGTTCTGCAGGACGTGCAGCAGCTTCACCTGCAGGTGGAGCGGCATTTCGCCTATTTCATCCAAAAAGATGGTGCCCTTGTCCGCCAGCTCAAATTTGCCGGCCTTTCCCTTCCTGGAGGCCCCCGTAAAGGCGCCCCCCTCGTAGCCGAAAAGCTCGCTTTCCAGCAGGTTCTCGGGGATGGCCCCGCAATTGACGCTGACAAAGGGCCCCCGCGCCCGCGGGCTGGCTGAGTGGATGGCGCGGGCAAAGACCCCCTTGCCGGTGCCGCTTTCCCCGGTTATCAGCACGGTGGAGTTGCCCGCCGCCGCGCGCATGGCCCTCTCCTTAACCTGCTGGATGACCTCGCTGCGCCCGATGATATCGGCAAAGGTGAAGCGGAGCACCGTATTCTCGGCGGGACCAGTTAAGTAGCGCGCCTCGGTGGGGTCCCAGAAGGTGATAATCCGGCCCCCGCCCGTCCCGTCGAGCGGGCGCATGGTGACGATGAAATGAACCCAGCGGTCCCCCCGGCGGTAGAGCTCCTCCCCGGAGAGGGATTCCCGCTCCCGGGGAAAGCTCTTCAGCACTTTCAGGTCGGGCCAGATGCGGGCCATGGGCTTGTCCAGGAGCTCCCGCGGCTCCAGGCCCAGCAGCCTGGCCGCTGTGGCATTGGCATATTCCACGCTGCCGCCGCCGTTGACGATGAGGGCGCCTTCGTCAATGGCCTCGAGGACGGCCCTCAGCTGGCGGACTTGTTGCTGCGCCTGCATAGCGGCCACCTGTGCCGCCAGCATCGATGAGACATGGCGCAGGTACTGCTCCGCCTCCGACCCGCCGCAGGCAGCCACCCTCACCTCGCCGAGGAAGGTGTCGTTCAACCGGATTGCCGCCCGCTGCAGCTCCCCCCCTTCCTCCGCCGGCCCGGCACCGCTCTCACCGATGACCCGGCCGGTGTGATCCACGATCTGCACCGCCGCCCCGAAATGCGACGCCAGCGCTGCTGCAATCTCTTCCACGAGAGGCTGGATAGATTTCAATCCTGCCAGCACAGACAACAGCCTCTTCCCCCCCCCTATTGCTGGATATGGCTCAAAACCGACAATGGCCTGGCCGGCTGCTATTCTCCCAGGATATCGCGCCGCGCCCGCCGCATGATCGCCTCCATCTCCTTCAGGAGATCCCCCTCCAGGGGAGGCACCTCGTGGCGGGCCAAAATTTCCTTCACCTTCTGCTTGGACCGCTCGACGAAGGAACCATCGCCGGGATCGAGGATAAAGCGGTCCTGCAGGCTCTTGATCCAGAGCTCCTTGCGGAAGTGCTGCACCGTATGCTTGTGAGCCAGAAAGTGGCCGGCGGGGCCCACCTCGTGGATGGGCCCCAGGGCCAGGGTCTCCGCATTCACCTCGAAGCGGCGCAGGTAGGCGGAGGCGTGCACGCAGGCCTCCGCATCCCCCACCAGGTTGACCAGGGAGGCGTTGAGGGCGCTTTCCAACGAGCCCAGCCAGGAGGCGAGATCGGTTCGCGTCATCTGGCTTACGGCCACCTTGAGCACGTTGCGCTCAAAGGAGGGCAGGTCGTAAGGCAGCTCTTCAGAGGAGCCGTGCGCCACCATGCTGGGCATGCTGTAGCGGCGGGCCATCTGCGCGCAGGCCGCGCCCAGTAGCAGGTACTCGGGTGCAAAGTAGTTCACCACCCCCGTCTTTAAGTCGGCGGGAGCGGCGTCGGTAGAATAGATCATGGGCGCATCGGGGTTGGCGCATTTCAAAATCACCAGTGTGGCCAGCTCCTCGGCGTTGGCCATGGTCAAGGTGCCGGCCAGGGTGGCCGGGGCCGTCGTCCCCGAGAGGGACATGGTCATGGGGACCACGGGGATGCCCGCCTCGGCCAGCGCCACCATGGCCTCCACGGCGTTCTTCTCGAAAGTCAGCGGCGAGATGGGTGAAACCAGGGCCGAAAAAATGGGCCTTTTCCTCAACCTGTCTTCGCCGCCGGCGACGGCGGCGGCCAGGCGCACCTGCCACCGCGCCGTCTTCTCCGTGGCGCAGGAGCACTGGATGTGCTTCCGGATATAGCGCAGCGATATGTCCAGGGCGCAGAGCTCCTCCATGGGCGGCGGCTCATCGGTGGGCAGGACAATGGGCCAGAAGAAATCAACCACCTCGAGGAAGTCGCTGACCACGGCAAAATCCCGCAGATCGCTGCCGGTGGAGTTGCGCGTCCGCCCTGTCTCCAGGTCCTTGACAAAAGGAGCGTAGCCGCTGGTGGTGTTATAAGGCGGCTTGGCCGCCGGGACGACGAGATCAAATGCGGCCTCCCGGCCTGCCAGGAGCACCTGCCGGCACACCTTCCGGAGCGCTTCCTCCACCATCTCCCGGGGCAGCTTCACATTGTCGCCGTTGACCTTGGCGCCGTGCCGCTGCAGCAGCCGGCAGATCTTTTCACTGCCCACCTTGATGCCGGTATTTTCCAGAACCTGCAGGCTGGCTTCGTGGATGCGCTCGATCTCGTCGTCCGCCAAAAATGTGAGCAGCAAGTTCATGAACATCCTCCGTTTCCCCGGCTCGGTCATAACGGCAGCAGCCTCTTCCGGGAAGCAAAACGCCCCCAGGTCAGCCCGCCACCGCTATACTTCAGCAAAATGCCGGAAAATCCTTTGGGCCGGTTAACTGCTGTATTCCACAATCTTCTGCCGCCCGGTTAAAAATACGAGCATGAACAGGATCAAGCCCAGCATGGGGCCAAAGGCGCCCAGCGACAGCCGTTTAAAAAGGTGCGGCTCGAAGAGAAGGTAAAGCAATGGAATGAGCAAGACATAGCGGTAGCTCATTTTCAGCCTGGCCCTGGTCACGGGAAGCGTTTTCTCCCAGTAATTGCGGCAAGCCCGCCCCGCTTCCTTCTCCGGCGGCTTCTTCGTGGGGAGGGCCTGCAATTTTTGGAGGCGGGGATCGGCGCTGTCGAGCAGGGTGAGGCCCCTGGCCTCGCCGTACATGCTCCCGTCGGGGGAGATCTTCACCCGGCAGACGATACTGTAGAGCTGCCCCTGCGCTATTTCCAGGTTGAGCATCATGTTTTCCATCTCTACTGCAAAAAGCCCGCTCCCGTCGCTGATGGTGCAGAAGAGGCGGTCCTCCACCTTTTCCATGTAGGTAATCTTTCCCCTGATGGTAAAGCGCTTCCCCTCCCCGCCCATCTTCCTGGGCAGAAGGGGCAGGTTGGAGGGAGTGACCTGGGCTATGGCCATGTCGGGGTATAGCTTCTTTATCTTCTCCATCCTCTTTTCCAGGATCCTATCCTGCATCTGCTGCAGCTTTCCCGAACCCATCGCTTCACCGCCTTAGTGAACTTTATTTAAAATGGGGCCGTGCCAAAAAGCATCTACATTTAAATATTACCACCTTTTAAATCTTCTCGCCCGCGCCCGTAGCAGGGCTTCCGGGCGCCTTCCCGCTACAGGTCGGCGCGCCGCGGGAGGCGGGCCAGGGCCACGGAGCCGTGAACCAGCCCCCATGCCGCCAGGAGAAAGAGGAAGATTACAATGCCGGTAATCAAGCCCTTCCCGGAAACAAAGTAATGCGCCCCCGCGCTGAGCTCCACGTAGGGCAGCCCGCTGGGCAATCCGCCGGCCTCCTCCCAGTAAAGCGCACTGTAG
>JAKOVD010000059.1 GCA_029782215.1 Chloroflexota bacterium | reverse complement strand
CCGTCGTTTCTCCGGCATCTCGTTTACGCTGCTGATTAACGCTGGTTGTAGCTGTCGCTTATTTGACCGATACATGCTTCACAACTTCTTTCCTGTCACTCAAACGTCGTCCGCAGGGCCGACATCAACCCTTCTCCTGATTGTACTCAGTTCGCGAACTAACGCGAGTTGAAGCTACCTTTTTTCAGGGGAGTCAACGTTGGAACGTTCAAACGTCGGAACGTTGGACGGGTTGGCGGAGGATGGTCCTGAGCTTGTCGGGGGCGGAGCGGCGGGGGTCGCCGAGGTAGATCTCGTGGTGCGCGCCCCGAAAGCGGTAGCCGTGATCGGCGGCGTAGGCGTGCAGGCGGGCGACAGTTTCCGGCTCGGCAGCATAGGGACCAACGTGCATGATCTGGACGCTGAGGCCCTCGTGGAAGGAGGCGAGTCGCAGCCTGGCCAGGGTGGCCGAGGGGCGTTTGCGCTGGAGCTGGGCCAGGGCTTCCTGGAACATGGCGTCGTCGATGTGGTCCGGCTGCATCATCAGCAGCCGGTAGCTCCAGGCGCCTGGTTTGGTGATGTCGAATTCCTCGCCTTCCACCCACCAGAGCCCTTCCAAGGCCATGACACCGAAGTCGATGGGGTTGTCCTGGCGCTGCTTGGACATGAACTTGAGGGTGAAGGAGGCGCCGTAGACGGCCTGCAGCGCTTCCTGGAAGCCGGCGGAGGTGCTGGGGCCTCCCTCCCCCGCCTCGATCTGGCCGTCGATCGTGACGAACTTGAGCTCGGGCACGTCGACCACCTCGACCTGTTTGGCGGAGGGCGCATACAGGTGCTTGTGCTGTTTGCGGAGGTCCAGTTTCTCCATGGGTCACCTCATCGTGAGACAACAGAAGTCCGACTTCTTGAAGAAGTCGGACTTCTTTAGGTGGCAGCAAACAGGCGGGCGAAGCTGGGGTACGGGGCCAACGGGATCACATCGAAGGCGATCAGGCCGGCCTGAGCCAGGGGCAGTGTGGCCAGCACCTGCTCGGCTTCCTCCACGTTGGCGCACTCCAGGACGAGGACGGCCGCGGGCTTGTCGGCGCGGAAGTAGACCTCGCGCACAATGCCGCCTTGCACCAGGTCCCAGACCCGCAGCGCTTCCGCGTGCAGCAGCGGCTGCATCGCTGCCGGGTCGATGCCGGGCAGGTCGCGTTCAACGGCAAGAATCTTCATGGCTTTTGCTCTCCGATCAGGATCAACTCACTCTGGCGTTCGCCCAGGAAGCGAACGCCTTCCGGCATGACGACGATGTCTTCTTCGATGCCCATGTAGCCGTAGCCTTCCACCGGCAGTCCCGGCTCCAGGGTGTACACCTGGCCCACTTCCACGGGGAGGAAAGGCGTCTGGCCGTAGCGCTCCCAGGCCGGCCCCAGCGTGACGCCCCCATCATGGGCATTGCGTCCCAGGTTGTGACCGGTGCCGTAGACGTAGTTCTCAAAGCCGGCCGATGTGACCACGGCCCGCGCGGCGGCATCCACGTCCACGCCCCGCACGCCCGGACGCAGGACGGCGGCGGCGGCATCGATAGCCGCCACCTCAACTGCAAAGGCATGCTGCACCGCGGCCGGCGCCGCGGTTTCGCCGGGCGCCAGGACGTAGGCCACGCGCTGGATGTCAGAGCAGAAGCCGCCGAGCCTGACCCCGAAATCCACGTGCAGGATCTGGCCCGGCTCCAGGGGGCGATCAGTCGGTCCCGAATGACCAACGCTCGAATCGGGACCGGCGTTGACCGCCGGGCAGTCGCTGCGGTCCCAGGCCGTTTCGGCGCCAAATGCCTCCATCTGGGCCAGCATATAGGCGGCAATTTCCTGTTCGGTGACACCGGGCCGCACCCAGGCAAAGGTGCGGCGGTAGATCTCATCCGTGGCCGCGACGGCTTGGCGGATGCGGGCCAATTCGCCCGGCGTCTTGCGCCCGCGCAGGGCGCCGACGATGGCCTCGGAGCTGACCAACCGCTCGCCATAGGGCGTTCCCTGCAGATAGCCGGCCAGCACCTGGTAGAGGCCGTAGCCTAAGCCGTCGGCATACTCGCTGTTTTGCGAGAAGTTGATGGCGATCCGGGTGGGGTCAAGGCGGGCCAACACCTGCAGCAGGTGCGGCCGGATGGACTCGTCATAGGGGATGACGGTGTCATAGGCGCCGGCCTGGCGCACCGCTTCGGCATCGTATTGGCCGACGATGGCGATGCGCTCGCCGGTGCGGGCAACCATCAAAGCGCTCTGCCACGTGAGAGTCGGCGTGCCGTAGATGAGAGGCAGGACGGGGTCGGCCATTGCCGAGGTCTCACGGACAAAGGTGAGCCAGAGGTCGATGCCGGTCTCCTGCAGGATACCAACGGCCTGGGTGATCTTCTCCACAACGAGGTCGGACATACCTATTCACCACCAATGAAGGATGGGACCATGTTAGAACCGCCACCAGAGAAAGGCAAGACCGGTGACAGGGCATGATTTGGCGGCTTGGGAGATGAAGCTTACGATGCAGTGCAGCTGGTTCTAGCCGGAAGCGGCGCCGTCGCCTTAGGTCACGGCCAGGTGTTGCGTCCTTTACCCCGAGGAGTGCAACCCCATGCGACTGACGTCGCTACTACGAAGCTAATGCCGTCCGCCTGTGATGTTGGCCGGGCGCGGCGCTGACCACGTATAGGAGAGCAATGCCATGCCGACGCTGGATCTCAACACGATTGTGTCGTTCCTGATCGAGGTCGCCCTGCGGCTAGGCGCGGCAGCGCTTATCTTCCTGGCCGGCCGGTGGCTGGCGAGATGGCTGCGCGGACGGCTGCAGACGATCCTGGAGCGAACGCCGGGCGTGACCGAGTCGATGGTGACGCTGCTGACGACGTTGGCGTACTACGGCAGCCTGCTCATAGTGGTCGTGATCGGCCTGGCCATCCTGGGCGTACCGGCTAATGTGTTGGCTGCAGCCGTGGCAGCGGCGGTCATCATCTTGGGCATCGCCTTCCAGGCGTCACTGGCCAACTTCGCCGCCACCATCATCTTCCTGCTGTTCCGGCCCTTTGCCGTCGGCGACGACATCGAAACGATGGGGATCATGGGCACGGTTCAGGAGATCCAACTGTTCAACACCGTCCTTCTGCAGCCCGACCTGAAGGTTGTGACCCTCCCCAACGCCAGGATTCAAGACAGCGGCATCACGAACTACTCGCGCAAGGGCATCCTGCGGCTGTCGGAGGTCGTGGGCATCAGCTACGGTGATGACGTGCAGCGGGCAAGAAACATCGTGACCGGGATCCTGGCGGAGGACCCCAGGGTGCTGGCCGACCCGCCGGCCCAGGTCATGATCCTCCAGTTTGCCGACAGCAGCGTCAACCTCGGCATCCGCCCCTTTGTCAAGACGGCAGACTTTTGGCCTGTGCAGGCGTCGCTGCGCGAACAGATCAAGCTGAAGTTCGGTGAGGCGGGGATCACCATTCCCTTCCCGCAAAGGGAGGTGCACATCGTGACACCGGGGGAAACAAGCCCGGTCAGCCCGGCCAGGAATGAATTCCCGGCCTGATACAGGCAAAACCTGCTGAAGCAGGTTCAAAATCGGCCTCAACCCGCTTCAGCGGGTTTCCGATAGCAGACGCCGAATTCATTCGGCGGTAGCGATCCGCCGACCCGTATACCACGGACGACATGTAGAGACCCTCATAAGTCGCTGCTACAAGAAATAGCGACTGAAGTCGTTACTACAGATTAAAACGGCCAAAGTCGTTACTGTGAAGGATAACGACTGAAGCCGTTACTACGGACCACAACGGCTAAAGTCGTTGCTACGCGAGATAACGACTAAAGTCGTTGCTACGCGAGATAACGACTGAAGCCGTTGCTACGAGGGATATCACATGCCGGCGACGGGGATGCCGGCAAAGCGGGCTGGAATCGTGACGCTTGCTGCCACCCAGGCGGGACCGGTGGGGGTCTGCACCTGCCACCATTGACCGTCGGGGCTGCGACCGATGAGGGGCAGGCTGCCGCCGGCCTCGATGCTGCCCGCCAGCGGGTACCGCGTACCCGGTCCTTTTCGCAGGTTGGCGGCCGAACCGCCAGCGAACACGGTAGGCTCGTGCGTCTCCTTCAGGGGAATCGGCTGCGCCAGGGTCTTGTTGAAGAACTCGACGGTGCGGGCCATGGCGGTGCCGAAGTTGCCGGAGATGTTGTGGTTGTCGCCGGAGTAGGTGTACAGCTCGATGGGCGCCCCCGCCTTCTGGCCCTGGTCATAGAGGGTCTGCGAGAACGCGACCGGCACCGTGGTGTCGCCCTGGGCATGGTGAAGCTGGAGGGGGCCCGACAGGTCGTCCAGGAAGTAGTTGGCCGAGAGCGCCTGCCACCAGGCGGGATCCTCGGCGGGCGTGCCGGGGGCGTCCGCCAGCATCCGGCGCCAGCGGCTTCCGGAGACTCCGGGGATGGGGGTCGGCGTGGGCCGGTCCGTGCGCCGCCAGCGCGTGAGTAGGTCTTCGTAGGGGGCTACCACCCCGCCCCAGATCACGCCGGCCTTGATGTCGTCGCTGGCGACCATGGCCCTGAGCGTGATCCACCCGCCCATCGAGTGCCCCCACATGCCGATTCGGCCGGCGTCGACGCCGGGATAGCGTTTGATGGAGGCGACGGCATTGAGCACGTCGATGACGTAATCCTGCGAGCCGTAGGCGCCGCTGGGGCTCCCCTCAGAACTGCCGTTGCCACGATAGTCGGGGCGGAAGACGACGTAGCCGGCGCTGGCGAGGGCGTCCACGTAGGCCACGTAGCGCTCGGTGGTGCGGTACTGGCTGGGTGGGATGTAGCCATGATTGAACACGATCACCGGCCAGCCGTTGGCCGGGGGCTGGCCTTTGGGCACGGTGAGCAGGGCGTACTGCTTCAACCCGTCCGATAGGTACGAGGCGATGTACCGGTCGTAGTTGCCGCCAGGCGCCAGGGTCTGCTCGATGATGATGTCGCTGCCGGGCGTCTGCTGCTGCCGGAGGTAGGCGATGCTCAGCGGACTGAGCGGCGTGGGGGTCGGGCTCGGCGTGGCGGTGGGGATGGGCGTCGCCGTGGGCGTTGCCGTCGGCACCGGAGTGGCGGTGTCCGTAGGCAGCGGCGTGACCGTGGGAATTGGCGTCGAGGTGGGCGCCTGGGCGATGGCGACGGTGGGTGTGGGCGGCGCGGTCTGGCGGCTGCAGCCAGCCACGAGCAAGGCGACCAGGAGGGCAATAACAAGCGCCGCAGGCCGGCGGTGAGCGGCGGAATGGGATTGGGCGTTGAGGTTCATGGGGTTGTGACAACGATGGGTTGCCCCGTCCTCGTGGCAGCGATCATGCGCAAAGGAAAGCCAAGACTACGCAACGCTGCTCGCAATGCGATCCACTGGGCCGTGATCTTGAAGCCAGGTCGTGATCACCTGGACGGCCTCTGCATCGAGGTCGCCGCCTGCGCTGCTGTAGTTCTCAAGGGCGACGGCGGCTGTGAGCAGAGAGCGTTCCATGGGCTCATGCTTGAGGACGTGGTTGGCATTCTCCGCATAGACGACGGAGACGTTGGGGTGGTTCCGGGCGATGCGCTCGAAAAGGGCGCCGTCTGCCTGCCAGTCCACCTGGATGTCCTTCTTGCCGATGAGAATGAGGACCGGCGCCGTGACGGCTGCCACCAGCGCTGCGGGGTCAGTGACCCAAAGCTCCCGGGCAAAGGGCTGGTTGGCCGGATTCGTGATGCCGAGGATCAGGTTGCGGAGGGCCTCGGGCAGGTCGCCGCTCACCTGCACGTTGAGGCCAGCCGTGAACTGGGTCATGGCCTCGTCGTAGGCGGCCAGAAGCGCTTCCCCGCCGGGTCCCGCCGCCAACTGGGCGGCAACCTGCGCCCTGGCCAGGTCGCCCATCACCCGGGCAGGCGCCGAGGTGAGGATGAGTCCGGCGAAGCCCTCTTCAGCAGCCTGCGCCTGGTAATGCAGGGCGTGGATGCAGCCCTCGCTGTTGGTCAGGGCGAACAGGCGCCGGCCGTCCACATTCCTGCTTTCTCTGAGAAGCTGCACACCACCGGCCAGCTCATCTACATGTCCCTGCATGTCAATCCGGCCCATCAACCGCCGGGCCTTGTCCTGCCCGTTGGGCCCTGAGGGGCGCTTGTCATAGCGGAGCGTGACGAAGCCGGCGCCGCTCAGCGCCTGGGCCAGCAAGGCGCCGCTGCCGTTAGCCCCGGGGATGAGCGGCGAGTTCCAGTTGCGGTCGGTGGGGCCGCTGCCCGCGACCATGACCACCGCCGGGAAGGGTCCTTCGCCTGACGGGAGCGTGAGCGTGGCGTCCACGTCGACGCCATCTACCTGCCACGAAACGAGGACTTCGCTTGGATCAGAGGGTGAAATCATTTTTCGCCACCTATTGCTAAGAATAGATCTCGCTCCACCATGTCATTGCGAGCGAAGCGAAGCAATCTCCAACTGACCTACACCTTCATGGCAGCTTGGAGATTGCTTCGGCCCTATCGGGCCTCGCAATGACATAGTGACGTTTTGCGGCAAGTACGTGCTCTTCTGCGATATCTGGCACATCCAGCGACATAGCGTCATCTCGCCTGATTCATGCGCTTGAATACCGCGTCAAACTGTTCTCGTGCTGCTTTGCTCGATTCGGCGGCAAATCCATACGCAGGTTCGATACTGCCATTTCTGAGTTGTTCCATGATGGAATCGGCAAACTCGTCCAAAGGCGCGCCGTGGGTGTGCAAGCCCTTCCCGCCGAGATCGGTGTCGACGGCCGGTGGGATGATCTCGACTACCGAGATGGCCGCCGCCTCGAGCTGATGCCGCAGGGAAAGCGTGAAGGAATGCAGCGCAGCCTTGGTGGCGGAGTAGACGGGGACATTGGCCAGGGGGGCAAACGAGAGCCCCGACGTGACGTTGACGATGGCAGGATGGGCCTGTTCCTGCAGATGGGGAATAAAGAGGGTGGACAGGTGGACGGGGGCTGACAGGTTGATCTCGATCTCCTCGCGCATCACCGACCACGCATGCTTGTTGCGGAGGTTCAGGCGCTGCTGGATGCCGGCGTTGTTCACCAGCACGTTGAGACGCGGGAACGTCGTGGTCGCCCAATGGAACAGATCGACCCGTTCTTCGGCATGGGCGAGGTTGCACGCCCGGATGTGCAGGGAAGGACACTTCTGCCTGGCTTCCTCCAGGGCATGCGAGCGGCGCCCGCAGACGATGACTTCGCTGCCGGCATCGACAAAGCGCTGGGCGAGGGCGAAGCCGATGCCGGTGGCGCCGCCCGTGATGAGGATGGTGTTGCCGTCGAGTTTCATAGGGTTTGAAGGTTGAAAGTCGAAGGTTGGAGGTTGCGGTTGGCGAACGGCAAGAAATCCGGTGGCAAGGCCAGGTCAGGCAGCCGGTCGGGAGATCGCAAGGTCAATGGCTTCGTCCATAGTAAGGGATCTGCCCTGCAACCACGCGGTCCGCAGCAGCGCCGGGTCCATTTCCGCCCGGAGCCGGATCAGGTTCGCATCGTACTCGCGGCGCTCGATGGGGGTCATGGCCGAGCCAATCAACTCCCGAAGCGCCTCGGCGGCGCCCAAGAGGGTGGCAGCGCGGTCGTCGTGGCCGGTGGCGGCAGCGATGAAGGCCACGCACTCCAACTGGTGAGCGACGGCGGGGCGCTGTCCCAGATCGCGCCAGGCGGCAATCGTCTCACTGTACACGACCATGGCCTCTGCAAAGCGCCGCGACAGGCGCAGGGTATGGCCGATCTCGCTGCGGGCGCCGTTGGCGAGCGTGCGATCTCGGAGCTGCTCACAAAGCCGGTGCGCCTCCTCCAGGCGAGCCAACGCCAGAGGATAGTCCCCCACCAGGAGCGCCAACCGCCCTGCGTTCATCAGCCCCAGGGCCAGGGTCCACGGATTCCCTGCCGACCTGGCGATATGCAGCATCTCATCCACCAGATCGAGCGGCAAGGCCTTACCTTCGATCGCGGCGGCAAAGATCTGGTAACCGGCAAGACCGCCGACGACGTAGGGGATGCCTTGGCGGCGGGCGAGCCCGTACGCTTCGTCCGCCCAGGCCCGGCCGGTGGTAGTATCGCCGAGAAATCCGCACACGCTGGCGCCAATGGCCAGCGAGAGCGTGAGGATGAAGGGATCGCTCAGAAGACGCGCCAGGGCAATGCTGGCTTCGACGGCGGTGCGGGCCGCCGCATTGTCACCCAGCCCGAAGCAGAGGGCCGCCTCGCCCTGGTATGCCTTGGCCCTGGCGGCAAGGCATACCTGCCCGGCATCTGCTGGCGGCGCTGCCGCGGCCTGGTAGGCGGCCAGCGCCCTCCTCACCCAGGCCAGCCCCTCCTG
Source organism: Chloroflexota bacterium (assembly GCA_029782215.1). Taxonomy (GTDB): domain Bacteria; phylum Chloroflexota; class Anaerolineae; order J102; family J102; genus SSF26. The sequence goes on along the minus strand of JAKOVD010000059.1, from coordinate 3,310 downwards.
CATCGATACACGCCGGCCCCAGAAGAGCTGAAGCGCTCCCGCCAGCCGCAGGGCGCCCAGGGGATCGGTCTCCAACGCCCACTCCATCGCGGCACGGAGATTGTCCTGTTCCGCCTCCAGGCGGTCGAGGCTGGCGATCATATCGCGGCCGTACAGGCCGGGTTCGACCGCTTCCGCCAAGCCAAGAAAGTGCGCCAGGTGCCGGTTGCGGACGTCCTCCGCTTCGCCTGCCTCCAGAAGTTTGTCGCGGGCGTATTGGCGGATCGTCTCCAGCAACCGGTAACGCACCCCAGCGCCCTGTTCGTCAGCCAGCACAAGGGACTTGTTCACCAGTTGGCCGAGCAGGTCCAGCACGTCAAGTCCCTCACCCACTGCCTCCGCCGCCTCCAGGGTCCACCCTCCGGCAAACACGGACAGCCGCCGCAGCAGCCGGCACTCGTCGGGGGGAAGGAGGTCGTAGCTCCAGTCGATCAAGGCCCGCAGGGTCTGCTGGCGCGGCAGGGCCGTGCGGCTGCCCCCCACCAGCAGCCGGAAGCGGTCGTCCAGCCGGGCGGCGATCTGCTCGGCCGAGAGCAGCTTGACCCGGGCCGCGGCCAATTCGAGCGCCAGTGGGATGCCGTCAAGACGCCTGACGATGGAAGCGATGGCAGGGCTGTTGGCAGGGGTCAGGGCAAAGCGCGACTGCGCTGCCTGGGCGCGCTCAACGAAGAGGCAGACCGCCTCGCTTTGCGACAGCGATTCAGGGGACCTGACGTCTGCGTCCGGCAAGGTGAGGGAGGGAACGCGGTATATCGTTTCGCCCGCCAGACCCAGCCCTTCCCGGCTGCTGGCCATGATCTTCAGATGCGGGCAGGCGTGTAGCAGGTCCGATGCCAGATGTGCACACGCGTCGATGAGGTGTTCGCAGTTGTCGAGCAGCAGCAGGAGCTTCCGGGCACGCAAGAAGTCAGCCAGCACCGCCATCAGGGGACGCCCCGCCACCTCACGCACGTCGAACACAGCCGCGACCGCTGCGGCCAAATAGGATGCATCAGCAAGCGGCGCCAGTTCGACCAGCCAGACGCCATTGTCGAATTCGGGCAGGACCTCAGCCGCGACCTGCAGCGACAGACGCGTCTTGCCTGTGCCGCCCGGTCCGGTCAGGGTCAACAGCCGTGTGGCGGCCAGGGCGCGGCGCACCTCGGCGATCTGCCTGTCGCGCCCCACGAAGCTGGTGAGCTGCACCGGCAGGTTGTGAGGCAGGCTGTCCAGCGATCGCAGGGGCGGGAAATCGGCAGGCAAGCCGGGTATCACGATCTGGTAGACGTGCTGCGGCCGCACCAGGTCTTTCAGGCGATGTAGGCCGAGGTCCTGCAGACCAATCCCCGCCGGCAGGCTCTCCTGAACCAGATCGGCAGTCGTCTGGGAGACCAGCGACTGCCCGCCTGCGGCCACGGCCATCAGGCGCGCCGCCCGATTCAGGGCGGGACCGAAGTAGTCACCCGACCGCAGCTCTGCCTCGCCGGTGTGCAGGCCCATACGCACGCGAAGGCCGCCGGTGGCGCCCCAATCCTCCGCCGCCACCGCCCGCTGCCCCGCCACCGCAGCCGTCACGGCATCGGCCGGCGAAGCGAAGACAGCATGGAGCCCGTCGCCGGTAGTCTTGACGACGTGGCCGTGGTTGGCTTCGACCGCCCTGCGCAGGAGCTCATCGTGACGCGCCAAGGCGGCCTTCATGGCTTCAGGGTAGGCCTCCCACAGCCGCGTGCTGCCTTCGATGTCAGTGAAGAGGAAGGTGACGGCGCCGGTGGGCAGATCGGTGGTCATACGGAGGCGTCTATTCAAAGGAGAACCTGGCGGACGCGCTCGCCAATGCCGCGCAGACGGTGCACAGGCTCATTGGCGAACACGAAACGCACGTAGCGGTCGCTGGCGGCGCTGCCCCAGTTGACCATGGGCGTGGCAGCAATCTTGCCCCGTTCGAGTAGACGCCGGGAGGCGGTGGCGCTGTCGAGGCCTAGCACGGACACGTCCAGGAAGAGCGACCAGCCGCCATGCGGCGGGATGACGGTGAAGTCACGCAGCTCGGCGAGCAGCAGGTCGCGGCGCTGCTGCCACTCCTCCACACAGGCGCGGATGCCATCGTCAGGAGCGTTGATCGCAGCGGCCACGGCGCCCATCGCAATGCCCGTCTGGCAGACGACGTTGCTGATGCTGACCCTGGCGACGTCAGCGAGGATGGCCTGTGGGCCCACGACCCAGCCCACGCGCCAGCCGATCATGCGGTATTCCTTCGAGGCGGCGCCCACGGTGATGACCTTGTCGCGCATCCCGTCGAAGGAGGCAGGATGGATCACGGTCCGCCCGTCGTAGAGGATGCGTTCCATCGCCGAGTCGTCGATCAGCCAGCAGTCCGCGCGCCGGCAGAATCCGACCAGCGCCTCCCACTCTTCCCGGTTGAAGACGGCGCCGGTGGGCATCGAGGGGCTCATAAGCAGAGCGGCCCGGACGGGCCTGGGGTCGATGCTCGCCAGGGCAGCGAGGTCGAGCCGCCATCCCTGGGCGGATGGCAGCAGCGGCACAAAGCGCGGCACGCCCCCTGCCAGGCGCACCCGGTTGATCAGGCCCACATAGGTAGGATCGGTCACCAGAACCTCGTCGCCTGGCTCCAGGGTGGCGAGCAGGACGTTGAGGATGCCCGAGAGCCCGCCGGCGCTGATCACGCATTCGGTCTTCCAGTCATAGTACTGGCCCGACTGCCTGCTGACCAGGCCGGCCGCGGCCCGGCGCATCACGTCGAGGCCAAAAAAGGGCAGATAACTGTTGGCATCGTCATCATCCACGGCACGCTTGGTGTAAGCGATGGCCTCGGCCGGCGGGCGCAGGTCGGTATCGAGGTTCTCGAGCCGCAAGACGCCCGGATCTCTGAGACTGTCGGCGAGATCCCCCATCTGTTCGACCCCGATCTTGGTGATGTGGCTGAGCCGTGTGACGGACATGATGCTTCCTCCGTTGGCGAAGTGCAGGATTAGGAATATCCAGTTGGCACACCCGATGGTTTCCGGCGGACAACGTCCATCGTGACGAGGCAAGAGCATAGCAGGAGCCAGGCAAGGCGTCAACCATGCATAGACCCTAACCCGGACGAGCCGGAACCAAACAGGGGAATGTTGAATGTCGACGCCCCTTGAGCTACAGTAGGCACCACAACCGTCTTACGGTGAGGTGACTTCATGACGACACGACTGCTGACCGAGAGGTATGCTGAAGACCTGGACGGTACGCTGGGCTGCTATGATCGGATTGTGATCACCGGCAGCCTGGCTGAGTT
>JAKOVD010000056.1 GCA_029782215.1 Chloroflexota bacterium | reverse complement strand
AACTCAGCCAGGCTGCCGGTGATCACAATCCGATCATAGCAGCCCAGCGTACCGTCCAGGTCTTCAGCATACCTCTCGGTCAGCAGTCGTGTCGTCATGAAGTCACCTCACCGTAAGACGGTTGTGGTGCCTACTGTAGCTCAAGGGGCGTCGACATTCAACATTCCCCTGTTTGGTTCCGGCTCGTCCGGGTTAGGGTCTTTTCCGCAGTCTGCTCGTCGACGCCGGCCTCGGCCGCGAATTCGGAGGCGAGACCGCCAGGGTCTGTGTTCAAGCTGTCGAGCGACAGCGAACGTCCGGCGGTGCGACCCTGCTGACCGGCCGACAGCTTGGTGAGCAGGAACATCAAGCCCATCAGGGCCATTTCACGGGGGATACCTGCTTTGGCGGCTATCGAATCGGCCAGTGGCGCCAGCGCGCCGGCCTGAGCCATCCCGCCGCCGGCGTCGCCGCCCAGGGCCATGCCGAGAAGATCGCCGAGGCCCCCGCCCGCCGAACCCTGCACGTCCATGCTCTGGCCGCTCATGCCGCTGAACAGGCTGCCTAACAAATTGCCCATGCCGCCCGCGGACGCGGAGGGACCCAGGTCCGGGCTGCCGCCGAGCAGACCCGCCAGCAGGCCGCCCAGGGGATTGTCGCCGCTGCCGGCGTCTTGCCCGCCGCCGGCAAGACTCTGCAGCAGCCCACCGAGCATATCTGCGTTCTGCGGCTCATCATCCGGGGTCTGCCCGCCGGCCATATTGTTCAGGAATGCATTCAGGGGATCTTCGTTTGCCATGGTTGCCTCGCACCGAGTAGGGTTGGGTGATCGTGATGTGGAGTGACGGGGGGACATTACCGCAGTCTCCATCGCTGCGCAACTCGGTGTTGGGGTGAAGAACGGGGTAATCATGGTCTCACAGACCCCTAAACGAACTGTTTGACAAGCAGTTGTTTGTCTTACTAGTACTACAGTTGTAGTTAGATTCTGATCGCAGTGCGACGATTGTAGTGGTGGAGCTTGGCGCAATGGCTTGATGATGACGACGCCAATAGGACCATGCTAAGACGAACGCAGGTTGCGGCACGACCATCCAGACGATTCGCCACAGCAACCGACGAATTTCGGCGACGCTCAGAGGTACGAGAGACCTCGCTGCCTGCGGAAGGCATTGAGGCTGTGGCTGGGAAGGGAGACCAGGTACCCCCTTTTTTCTGGCTCTTCCA
>JAKOVD010000213.1 GCA_029782215.1 Chloroflexota bacterium | reverse complement strand
CTGAGGTTGCCCCCGAAAAGTGGAGCTCTTAGCCTTGTTGAAAATATCGACAAGGAGCCGAGAGATGACACACAAGCAGTTGCGTGCGCAGTACACGCAAGAGTTCAAAATGGAGGCGGTGCGCCAGGTGCGGGCGGGTCAGGCCATTGCCGTGGTGGCCAAGGTCTTGGGCATACCCAAAGCCAGCCTGGGCAATTGGGTTCGCCAGTCGGCCAAGGGCGATTTGAGCGGGGCGGGTGCTGATGACAAGGTTGCCAGGGTGTCCCCAGAGCAGATGGAGCTGGCCCGCCTGAGGGCAGAGAACGCGCGCTTGAGGATGGAGCGCGACATCGCAAAAAAAGCCGCGGCGTACTTCGCGCAGGACACGCTGCGGGGTACGCCTGGATTCACCAAATGAGAGGGCTGTATCCGGTCAGCCTGGCCTGCGAGGTGCTGGAAGTCAGCGCCAGCGGGTATTTCAACTGGCTGCGCAGGCGCCAGGCCAGCCGCAGTGGGCCGTCCGGGCGCCACAGCGACGAGGCCCTGTTGGCTCACATCCGTGCCATCCACGCCGAAGTCAAGGGCGAATATGGCTGGCCACGCATGCACAAGGAGTTGCTGGCGCGGGGCATTCGGGTGGGCAAAGACAGGGTGCGCAAGCTGATGAAACAGCACGGCATCAAGGCCAAGACCAAACGCAAGTTCGTGGTGACCACCGACAGCCGCCATAACCTACCCGTGGCGCCCGACCTGGTGCAGCGGCGCTTCAACCCCCAGGGGCCCAACCAGCTCTGGAGTGGCGACATCACCTACATCGCCACGGACGAGGGCTGGCTGTACCTGGCCGCTGTCATCGACCTGTTTGGCCGCCAGGTGGTGGGCTGGAGCCTTCAGCCCCACATGCAAACCAGTCTGGTCAAGGACGCATTGGCCATGGCGTGGTGGCGTCGGCGGCCTGCGGCTGGCTTGATATTCCACAGCGACAGGGGCAGTCAATATTGCAGCGGGGAGTTCCAGGCCATTTTGAGAGCCTGGGGCATGCGCTCATCGATGAGCAGAAAGGGGAACTGCTGGGACAACGCGCCAACGGAGAGCTTCTGGGGTCGGCTGAAAACGGCCAGTGTGCATGGTCAAAAATTCGCCACCCGAGAGCAGGCCAGGCAGGCTGTGATGGACTGGATGGCTTTCTACAATCACCGCAGGCTGCATTCGTCGCTGGGCTATCTCAGCCCGATGCAGTTCGAGCAACGCTGGTACGAGGCACAGCGTAAAAAAGCCGCGTGACCATTGGGCTAAGAACTACACGGAACAGGGGCAAGGTCAGTCTCCGACAAGCTGCGCGCCCATCTGCTGTCGCAGGGCATCGACGGCATCCCGGCGAGCAACACGGCGGTGTTCAACGTGCTGCAGGATCACGGCATCGTGCAACCGACGCCGGATGGCAAGGCGATCTGGAAGGCTACCGTCACCAGCGACGCCGGCTGGTCGCACGCCTTCACCTTCCTGAAACTCTCGCCGGCGATGATCTGGGATGCCGCCGACCGGCCGGCGCCGTTCGCAGGCCGTGTGCAGGTCGAGGAGGAACAGGCGGAGCCGCAGGCGCCGGCGGTGGCCGATGGGCCGCGCGCCGAAGGCATCGAAGCTGCATCCGCGAGCGCGGCGCCGATCGCATCCACAGCCACGGATGCCGGCGTGGCCGCGCTGCTCGACCTGCTGGGCGACACCGCTCCACCCGCGACACCGGAGATCCCGAGTTCCCCTGTTGCCGAGCCCGAGCCGGCCCCTTCGACCGTGCCCCCGCCGCAGATGAGCCTCGCGTCTTCCCAGGATCGCGCGGAGCCCTCCGGGGCGCACTTCATGGCCTGGCTGCGTCAGAGCATCCAGACGCGCAAGCTCATCATCAACGACGCCAAGGCCCTGGTGCATACCGTCGCTGGTACGACCTACCTCGTCAGCCCCGGCGTGTTCCAGCGCTACGCGCAGGAGTACCTTCAAGTCGCCGCGCTGGCCAAGCAGGAGAAGCTGGAGGGGTGGCAGTGGGTGCAGAAGCGCTTCGAGAAGTTGGGACAGCACCGCAAGCAGCCGAGCGGGCTGAACATCTGGACCTGCGAAGTCACGGGGCCGCGCAAGTCGCGCCGGCTGCACGGCTACCTGCTCGTCAGCCCGGATGCGCTGTTCCAGGAGACGCCGCCAGACAACCCATACCTGCGGCTCCTCAACGAGGCCGCAAAGCGCGAAGATTCAGCCCTTGGGGGCAAGGACGACGATCAGGCGTAGGCATGCGACCGCTGTGCGGGCCGGCTTCAATCTGCGGATGGGGCCGACTTGTTGATTCATTTCCAAAGCTGGGCCATTTCGGGACGCATTCACGTTGAAATTTGAGCCACGTTGCCGCTCTATCCTGCTGAATTTTTCAGCACGGGGGAGCAGGAGTGATCAACGTGAGCACATTGAGCAAGTTACGCCGCCTCGTGCTGAGGCAGGACGTGTCGGTGCGCGAGGCCAGCCGGCGCCTGGGCATCTCG
>JAKOVD010000028.1 GCA_029782215.1 Chloroflexota bacterium | reverse complement strand
TCCGCAACTCAAAGTCCCCTTCCCCAAGACTGTCATACCCAACTGCATACCGTACCTGCATGTCGTACAGAAAATGATCGTACAGCTCCTCGTCGCTCCACCCATATCCTGCCTTCAGCGTCTCCAGACCCACCAGCACATTTACCGGCACATTCGGCCGCGACGGCACCTCCGAGTACAGCACCGCAAACGCTTCTTCCTTTACTCGACTGAAGAACTCGCGCCGAAACGTCCCCGCCCACGACTCTTCCAGTCGCCGCCGTCGTTTCTCCGGCATCTCGTTTACGCTGCTGATTAACGCTGGTTGTAGCTGTCGCTTATTTGACCGATACATGCTTCACAACTTCTTTCCTGTCACTCAAACGTCGTCCGCAGGGCCGACATCAACCCTTCTCCTGATTGTACTCAGTTCGCAAACTAACGCGAGTTGAAGCTACCTTTTTTCAGGGGAGTCAATGTTTGGTTAGCGAAACAGCACATGGATGAGGATAGCAGGCGCCAAGTTGCCACAACAGCGTCATCCAGCGCGATTGGGCGCGCCGTTTGGCGCGCGTGACAAACGCCAAGCTGGGGCTTGGCGATCCCAGGGGTTGGCGATCCCGGCAGGTGGCAAACGCCAGGCTGGGGCTTGGCGATCCCGGGGGTTGGCGATCCGGAAATGGGTGTAACAAAAGGCGGGGGTTATGCGTTATGGGAGTGTCCGGACCGGTATGGGCGCCCTCGAAGGCCTTGACGTCCCGGATTCGTCGCCGATTGCGCTTGAGGAGACACGCATGCACCGTTCAAGAACCTGGCTCACGCTTACCCTTGCCGCCGCTAGCAGCCGCGGACGGCGGCTCGCCCCTCTCCCACAGGGAATGTGGCGGGACGCCTGCGATCACGACCGGCCCGGCGGACATGGTCGCCACTGACCCTACGGTGTAACATGACAGCGGGCGGCGCTTGCACAAACGGCCGCCCACTGGCTTCACCGCATGGATGACGACTCCGCTCTCGTAACCCGCGCCCAAGCGGGCGACAAACAAGCTTTCGCAGTCCTGTACGACAGGCACGTGGACGCCATCTATCGCTATGCCCTGCTGCGGATGCCCAACCAGGAACTGGCCGAGGACTTGACCGAGGACGTGTTCCTGCGGGCGCTGCAGTCCCTTGACCGCTACCGCCCCCAGCAGCCCTTCCGGCACTGGCTCTACCGCATCGCCCATAACCGGGTGATCGACGAAAGCCGCCGCCGTGGCCAGCGCGACACGTCGCTCGACCACCTCCACGAGCAGGGCTGGCAGGCGGCGGGCGACGAGCCGTCGCCTCTGCAGGCCGCCATCAGGGCGGAGAATGTGCAGGCGGTCAGAAAGGCGCTGAGCGACATGAGTGCGGATGAACAGGCGGTGCTGACCTTGCGGTTTGTCGAGGACCTCACCTACCAGGAAGTTGCTCCGATCCTGGGCAAGAGCGAAGGCGCCTGCCGGGTGCTGCTGCACCGGGCCCTGAAGCGCCTGGCGCAGCGTTTGGAGCCTGTGGGGGAGGCGCGGCCATGAACGATCAGCCTCTTGACATCTGTCTCAGGCTGCTGGCCGAGGGCGAAGGTCTGGAAGCGTGCCTGGCCCGCTTCCCGGAGCAGCGCCAGGAACTGGAGCCGCTCCTGGTGGCCGCGATGCGGATGCAGTCGCTGCGGGCGGTCTCGGCCCCGGAGGGCTTCCGGCAGGCGGCGCGGGAGCGGCTCCTGGCGCAGATGCCAGCGCCCGTGGCCCCGCCCAAGTCCCCCTGGCAGCGATTCGAGGCCTGGATGGCCAGCCTGGCGGCGACGCTGCAGCGACCGCTGGCGGCGCCGGTCCTGGTCAGGGTGGCGATCCTCGTCATCCTGGTCTTGGGCGGTCTCACCGCCACGAGCTATGCGGCGCAGACGGCGCTGCCGGGCAGCTCGCTCTACAGCGTCAAGCGGCTGAGCGAGCAGGTGCAGCTAAGGCTGGCGTCTGACCCGCTGGCCTACCGCCTGGACCTGGCGCAGCGGCGCCTGGACGAAGCCGGGGCGCTGCAGGAGCGGAGCCAGGCGCAGCTTGTGCCGGGCGTGCTGGCCGACTACCAGGAGACCCTGACGTCGTGGGAGAAGGCCAGGGCGGAGACCCAGGCGCAGACGCGGGCCGAGGACAGCCAGCGCTTGCAGGCCCAAAGTGCGCTCCTGGGCGCCTTGGCCGCAAAGGCGACGGCCGGCCAGGCAGACGCCTTTGCAGGGAGCAAGGCGGCCCTTGATCGGGCCCTCAAGGAAACGCAGGCTGCTCCAGCGGTTGCGCCCTCCCCAACGGCCACATCGCTGCCCTCCGCCACCCCAACGCCCACGGCAAGCGCCACGCCCACGCCGGAGGCGGCCGCTACGACTCCGGCGCCGCCCACCCGTGAGGCCACGCCGTACCACGAGTCGCAGGAAACACCGGCAAGCCCGGTAAGCCCGACCCCGGCGCCTGTGCTGAGTCCCATCCCCGGGTCCACGACGACGACGCCTCCCGGTCCGACATCATCGCCCACGGGCGATCACGGCGGACCGCCGCGCCCGCCTGCGCCGCCGGAAGGCACCCCCGCGCCCCCCGCAGGGCCGGGGCCGGATGGGCACGGAACACCCCTGCCCACGCGCAGCCCGGACGGCGCGCCTGCAACCCCGCCTGGTCCAGGGCCTGACGGGCATGGAACACCACCGCCAACCCTCGAGGCGCCGGCAAGTGGGACGCCCGGGTCAGAAGATGGCTCCGGGCGTCCCCAGCGCACACCCGGCCCCAACGACGGTCCAGGGGGACCGGGCCAGCCTCCCGACGCGACGCGCGGCCCGGACGGAGGGCACGGCCCACAGAGCCAACCGCAGAGCACGACGGTTCCGGACCCGGATAGGGATGCCATCAGTCGTCCCAGAGTTGAAGTCGGGGTGGCAGGCGAAGGCGATGGATAATACCACCAGAATGCCAGCCGTTTGTCCGCCATGCCAAGAGACCTCCGTTCGATGATCTGGCTTGCGCCATGAATCTATCGAAGGAGGTCTCTTTTTGTGAATCACACCCTCAACATCCGGGATGACTCATGGTTGTTGTGGAGTTGCCTGGTCTGAGGTGGGAGTCGCCGGGTCACATCGTCGGCTCCGCGGCCGGCGTTGTCTGACCGCGGAGGTATCTGTACGCCGCTACTGGGGACGCGGCGGCACAAGGCAGGACACCGGAGCGCTGACGTTGCCGGAACCATCCAGGCCCGTCACCACGGCATCCCCCTTTCCGGTGAGCTGCCAGTAGTTCTCATGAACGCCAGTGTCGCCCATGAGGCGGCTGCCTGGCTTGCCGCCCGGCGCCTGGACGTACTTGATCTTGGTGCCGGTGGGGAAGGGCCCGAAGACGGCGCCGCTGCCGGAATCGGTCACGAGCACCCTGAGGGCGCTGGCCGGCCACACCAGGTCGGTCGCGGAAACCCTGTAGAAGCCGTCCTGGTTCTGGCCCTGCCCGCCGTTTCCAGGAGCATTGGGGTCATTCAGGCCGGCGGGGTTGGTCGTGGGGACGCACGAGGCGGTGGGCGGCGTCGTGTCGCGCCAGGTCTTTGCTGCTGTGTCACACCCATAGACGACCGAGCCATCGGCGTTGGTGTAGCAGGCCTGAAGGGAGTCGGTGCCCAGGCTGGCGGGCGCCACTGCGGGCGTGTAGGTGAAAGTTGCCTGGCCGGAAGCATCGGTGACGCCGGAGCCGGAGGCGCCGGTGTTGGGACCGGCCGTGATCTTGAAGGCCACCAGCGTGTTCGCCACCGCCCCAAAGCTTCCGGCGCTCACAGTGGCGGTGACCTCATGACTGAGGTCGATGCCGAGCTCGTTGGTAGCGGTGGCAGGCTGCAGGTCGATGCCGGGGACGTGGATGGTCTTGGTCTCGGTGATCAAGTGGCCCGCCGAGTCCTTCATGTCTTCCCCGTTGATCGTCGCCCAATCGTAGCAGTTGTAGGTCCCGGCGGCTGCGCCGGAGGCCACGGCGATGGTCTCCACGAAGTTTGCCACATCTCCGCTGGTCACGATCTGAGACGCCGGCGCGAAGCTGGTGCTGATGGGGGCTGTGCAACTGCTCTTCATGGCAACGTCAGCCGGGAGGTTTTCGAGACCCTGCAGGATTGCCTGTGAGACATCCTCGTAGGACACATTGGTCAACGAAACGCCACCCGTGGCAGACGCGATACGGGCGGCCTGACCGGCTGTGCCGCCGATGGTACAGGGCGGGCTGTAGTTGTAGGCGCTGGCTGTCGGGTCATCGTTCAGGCCGGCCGGGTAGGTTCCGGTGTCCAGGCTGATGGCGATGACACGGATCTTCGCAGCCACCAGCTTGGCCGTCACGCTGGCCTCGGTGATGTCGTAGCCCAGCCCGTTGAGGGCCGCGCACACAGGATCGTGGCCGGGCGCATCGCCAAACCAGACCAGGATGCGGGTGGAATCGGACCGCCAGTTCACCGCACCATCGGCGATGCGGTCCAGAGCATAGAGCTGGCCTTCAGAACCATCCACGCCGCCGCCCGCCGTCCAGGCGCCAATGGCAGCCAGGGCGGCGGCGCCGCCGTCGTCCGACGCGGGGATCGAAGCCCCGTTGTTGAAGGCGTAGACATCGGTGGGTAGGTCCTTGTAGTCGCCGGCGCCGAAGCGGGGCTCGGCCGTCTGGGAGGCGACATCGTTCAGAATCGATGTTGCGTTGGACTGGACATTGGCAAGCGCCGGCGCCATGCTGCCGGTGCTGTCGGCGAGGAAGTAGATATCCGGCTTGGGCGGAATCACCGGTGTGGTGACCGACTTGGCCACAACGGCTTTCTCGCCGGGGAAGATCAGCCGTTCGACGTTGTTGGGGCTGATGCCAGGATCGGCAAAGGCCAGACCTGCGGTCAAGTTCATCAGCAAGGCGGCGGCCAGGAACGCGGTCCACGCCTTGGATCGAGCAAGCTTTCGGAACATGGTTCCCTCCTGTGGGAAGGCATGATGTGAGATCCCTGGAGCAGCGGTATCGTGCCCGGCGCACCCCGAGGTTGCTGTCACACAACTACTGCACCAGTGACCCACAATGTTTCTACAAACCAAGCTTGGCTATTGTTAGCACAGTTAACATCTCCGCCGCTGTAACGTGCCATGCAATCCTGGGTCGCTTTCGGGCCTGAGGGGGCAGCACTTAGCTCGTTCTCAGGTGCATACCCGACGGCAGCACCACCTCAGTGCGGGGCCGACCGGCGCAAGCAGCGCTCTGCAGCGCAAGGCAGACACGGTTATGGAACACAAAGGGTGAGAACCCCGCGCTAGGTCCGGAAGGGATGATGCGGGTAGACTTGTGGGTGCGGCGCGCAGCCATCCGCCAACGGCGTGTGGCGCCGCCGGTTGCCGTCGCAGCCGTCTCATCCAACAGACAGGAGACCGCCTTGTCCACACCACCGAAAGCCACCACCCGCGCCTGGTGGCCCCTTGTCCTCATCGGCGTCGGCCTTGTGCTCTTGGCCGGCGCCGCGGCGCTCTATGTGTTCCCTGACCAGCCTGCGCCCACCCCCACCCCGGCCATTGCACGCTCCCTGCCGCCGGAGGAAACCTTCCCGAACATTGCCAGGGTCAGCCTGGCCGACGCCAAAGCAGCGTTCGACGCCGGCAGCGCCGTGTTCGTCGACGTCCGCGACAGCACTTCCTACGGCACCGGCCACATCCCCGGCGCTAAGCTGATTCCTCTCATCGAGCTGGCGAAGCGCACGGGCGAGCTCAAGCCCACCGATTGGATCATCACCTACTGCACCTGACCGTCCGAGGAATCCAGCGCCCGTGCGGCGCAAACCCTCCTGGACACGGGCTTCAGCAAGGTCACACCCATCCTCGGCGGCTTCGCAGCCTGGGAGAAGGCCGGGTATCCGGTAGAGTCGGGATCCTCCTGATCCCGGTTCCCGGCCTGCAGGACACCAGAAGGAGTCCCGCCCATGTCATCTGCCAAGGCAGGTGACATGGGCGGGATTACGCTGCTCAGTACCGCGCAGGGGGCTTGTTCAGGCGCTTCTCAGCGTCGTCCGGATGTCCTCGTACTCGGCCTTGCTGATCTCGCCCTGGGGATAGCGCCGCTGGGCGAGATCGAGCGAGGTCACTCTGTTACCTTAACCAGCGCCACCAGGCCGCCGGGGTCGGCGCCGTCGTTGGTCGTGTGGTGAAGGACGTGGCAGTGGAACATCCAGGTGCCCACGTTGTTGGCCACAAACTCGATGTCGATGATCTCGCCGGGGTTGACGGGTATCGTGTTGCGGACGACCTGTTGGTTGGGCGGCAGAGAAACGCCATCGTAGGCGATCACCTTGAAGTTCATGCCGTGCAGGTGCATGGGATGGGTGAGCTGGCCGATGTTCTCCAGGCGCACCCGCACGCGCTGCCCTTTCTTGACCTCGATGGGCTGCGTCTCGGGAAAGGCCTTGCCGTTGATCGTGAAGTAGTTGGCCTCCATGCCGGAGGCGGGCATAGCCGGATAGGTCTGGCCGTCGGCGCCCACCCGCCACTCTGACAGCATCCATACGACATCGACCGCCGGCGCCTTGGCCTTCGCCTTCTTGGGCTCGACCACCAGGGGCGCGTAGAGGCCGGCCATCACCTGGCGGTCGGCGTCGAAGTGGGAATGGTACATGAACGATCCTGCCGGCGGAGTGGTGAACTCGTAGGTATAGGTAGCGCCCGGCTGGATCGCTTCTTCCGGACTGGCAGCCATCCCATCCATGTCGTTGGCAACGGGGATGCCATGCCAGTGGATGGTGGTGGGTTCGGGCAGCTCGTTCTTGAGGACGACGCGCACACGGTCGCCTTCGGTGACCCGGATCATGGGGCCGGGCACGGTGCCGTTGTAGGTCCAGGCGGTCACCGTGACGCCCTCAAGGATCGGCCAGCGCACAGGCTTCGCCGTCAGCTCGAAGACTTTGACGCCTTCCTCAACGCGGAAGCGGAGGGGCTTGCCGCCCTCGGTCTCGGTGGCGTCGGGGACGCCCGCCGAGGGAATGGGGGCCATATGGGCGTCCATGGCGGCGGACATGCCGTTCATGTCGCCCGGCATGGCCATCGTGCCGGTCATGGCCTCGCCCGCGCCTATGTGGTGCATGGCGTGCTCGTCCATCGGCATGGTCCCGCTCATGGGCATGGTGCCTGTCATCGCCTCACCCGCGCCCATCATGTTCGCGCCGCCCATCATGTCCATCATGTGCGACATCATCTTCTGACGGTCGGCCGGCGACAGGTCCTTCATCATGTCCATGATGTGCGCCATCATCTGCTGGCGCTCGGCCGGAGACATGTTCTGCATCATGCCCATCATGTCTCCCGACATCGGCATCGTACCGGACATGGGCATGGTGCCCGACATCATCTCACCGGCGTGCATGCCCATGCCATCCATCATGTCCCCGTCCATCGACATCATGCCGGTCATGGGCATGGTTCCCGTCATCATCTCACCATGTCCCATCATGTCCTTCATGTCCATCATGTCCCCGTCCATCGACATCATGCCGGTCATAGGCATGGTGCCCGACATCATCTCACCATGTTCCGTCCCATCCATCATGTCACCATCCATCGGCATCGTGCCGGTCACGGCTTCGCTCGCGTCCATGCCCATCATGGCCGCGCCGCCGCTCAGCATGTGCGCCATCATCTGCTGGCGTTGGGCGGGGGTCATGTCCTTCAACACGCCCATGATGCGCGCCATGAGAGCTTCGCGCTCGGCGGCGGGCATGTCCTGGAGCTTCTCCATCAGCTTTGACATGTCGCCGCCCATCATGTCCATCATGTCTCCCTCCATCAGCATCGTACCGGACATGGGCATGGTATCCGACATCATCTCACCGGCGCCCATGGTGTGCATGCCATGCTGGCCCATCGGCATCGTCCCGGTCATGCCCACGCCCGCCATCACCTCGCGGACGCCCGACATGAGACCGCTGCCACCCATCATGGCCTGAGCCTTGCCGGCGAGACCGGCCGCCACACCCTCGGCAGAAGCAGTGCCGTCACCCTGAGCAGGCGCCTGTCGGGGAGCGCAGGCGGCAAGGAGGAGCATGACCCAGGCAAGGGCAACAAGCAGAGCCATAAGGGATCGGTGGAATCGTTTAAGCATGTGAATAGCACTCCATTCGGGACAACGGGTGGGATTGAACGCCAAGCATACCATACCGGCACTGGTGCGCTAAGCGCTGTCCGGCGCGACGGTAACAGGCCATTTGGCGCGGTATGCGGCGCTGCGACAGGAACCCGCGCGACTCCACCCTCAGAGGGCGATCACGATACAGGCAGCCAGGCCGTCACCACCGTTCCCCTACCCGGTGCGGTCTCCAGGGTGAGCTGCCCGCCGTAGAGGATCGCCCGTTCACGCATCCCCATCAGGCCGAAGTGTCCCTGACGCGCCAGGTCGGCGGGCTGCTCGGGCGGCGTGAAGCCCTGACCATCGTCGCGCACCCTGAGGGTGAGACCGTCAGCTTCAAAGCGCACCTCCACCCAGGCGTGGTGCGCGGCGGCGTGGGCGACGACATTGCTGAGCGCTTGCTGGACGATGCGGAAGGCCGCCAGCTCCAGGTCGGGCGCCAAGCGCACTGTCTCGCCCTGGACGTCCAGGTAGACGTCAAGCCGTCCAGGCACGGCGGTCGCACGCGCCAGCATGTCCAGAGCGGGCACGAAGCCCAGATCTTCGAGATAGATGGGCCGCAGGTCGCCGATGAGGCGGCGCAGCGCCGCCAGCTCCTGGTCGATCAGGTCTTCAAGCTCGGTGAGGCGGCGGGCAGCGCGATCGGGGTCGCTTGCCAGCGTCTTGTGCGCCATCTGCGCCCGCTGCTTGAGGGCGATGAGCGCCTGCACCGTGTCATCGTGCAGCTCGTGCGCCAGGCGGCTGCGCTCCTCTTCCTGGGCCTGCGTGACGGCGCTGAGGTAGTCGCGCATCCCCGTCTGGTACGAGCGGAGACGGTCGGCCATCTGGACAAGGGTGAGGCGCAGGTCGTCGATCTCCTGCACGCCGCCGACGGGGGTGTTGACGGCATCGAAATCCCCCCACGCCACGCGGGCGGCCCGCCGGTCGAGCTCCTGCAAGGGGCGCACGACGTTGGCCACACCAAACGAGATGGCAAGAAGCGCCAACAAGGCGACAAAGAGCAGGAGCAGGGGCAGGGCCTCGACGGCGCTGAGGCCAAAGGCGCCCACGGCATGGACATCCTCCACCACCGCCAACGTCCAGCCCGGCGGGTCGACGGGCGCGTAGGCCACGAGCAGATCCTGGCCCCCTGTTCGCGGCAGGGAGACGAGACCGGTATCCCCTGCGGTCACGCCGGGCAGGCCGGCAAGTGCGCCCGCGGGGACGACCAGGTCGTGCGGGTTGTGATGGTGAATTGGCCGGCCTTCCCGGTCGAGCACGAACATGGCGGCATGGGCCTCGCCGCCGAGCATGGGATCGCTTTCGGCCAGTTGGAGCGACTCGGTGGGCAGGGCGCCGACCAGGGCGCCCCTCCCCGGCAGCGGCGCCGCCACCAGCAGCAGGCTGGTTCCACCGGACGCGGTAACCTCGGCCAAATGAGGCTGGCCGGTCGTCGCGGCGAGCGCGGCCACGGACCGGGCGGCATCGGTGGACGACCAGCCGGCAGCGAACGCCGAGCCGGCGAGGAGATTCCCCTGGTCATCCAACTGTGCCAGGCCAGCGGCAAAGGGCTCCGCCGCACTCACGGCAAGGTCGTCGAGGGCAACGTCTTCGCCTGCGGCGCTGGCGCTGCCCGCCAGACGAACCAGGACCTGCACACGCTGGTCGATCTCGTCGCCCAGGCGCGTCGCCTCCGCCAGCGCCAGCCCGCGGTCGCGGTCGGCCACCAGGGCCGTCATGGCCTGGCGATGCCGGGCGACCCCTGCCACCGACAGAACGATGAGGGCGACGGCAAGGGGCAGGATGGTCCAGAGCAGGAGCTGGGCCCGCAGTCCCCGCAAGCGGCGTAGATTCATCAGGTGCTGTCGAGCACGATCCAGCCCAGCTTGAGGGCGCGCGTCACGGCCTCGGTGCGCGAGGCTACGCCGAGCTTGCCGTAGATGTTGGCCAGGTGCCCCTGTACGGTGCGGTCGCTGATCTCCAGCTCTTGGCCGATCTGCTTGTTGGTCAGGCCTTTGCCGGCGAGGCGCAGCACGTCGAGCTCGCGATCGCTCAACGGCTCCACCTGGTCCTGGGCGGCAGCCGGCTTGACCCCCGGCTTGACCCCCGGCTTGACCCCCGGCATCTGGGCGAGGACCTTGGCGGTGATGTCAGGCGCCAGCACCCTGCCGCCCGCGGCCGTGGCCTT
This sequence comes from Chloroflexota bacterium, assembly GCA_029782215.1. Taxonomy (GTDB): domain Bacteria; phylum Chloroflexota; class Anaerolineae; order J102; family J102; genus SSF26. The sequence goes on along the minus strand of JAKOVD010000028.1, from coordinate 12,354 downwards.
GACCGCCCGCACCAGGTCGTCGGCGTCGGCATTCTTGAGCAGATAGCCATCGGCGCCGGCGCGCAGCAGGGCGAAGACGTAGGGGTCGTCGTCGTAGGCCGTGAGGATAAGGACGCGAACGCCGGGATGGGCGGCCTTGATCTGGCGCGTGGCCTCGATGCCGGTCAGCCGCGGCATCTGGATGTCGAGGACGGCGACATCGGGCGCCTGCTCGGCGGCGAAGCGCACGGCTTCGACGCCATCCGAAGCTTCGGCGACGACCGTGATCTCGCCATCCTCTTCCAGGAACTCACGGATGCCCTTGCGCACGACGGCGTGGTCATCGGCGAGCAGGACGCGGATGGGTGGAGGGCGTGGGTCCATGTGATCGGTCACTCACCCACCTGCCGCCGATGCCAGCAGCAGATGGGCAAGGGGTCCTAGCACGATCATGGCGACAAGAACGGTCAGGATGACGGGCGCGTTGAGGTAGAGTACCGCCGCAAGTGCCGCCAGCGGCACCACACAGCAAAGCACAGTTAGGGAGGCATGTCTGAGCGAGTGCATACGATTCTTGACACTCCTGTCCGGTGACCCAGGGCTGTGGCTTGCGCCACTCAAGGGAAGGGTCTACGGCACCCAATCCGACAGGACGATCAGGACCTTGTCAGGCTGGTCCGGGTCGTTGGTCTTGAGCTTGACGTGGAACTCGTGCGGGCCGTCCATGCCTTCGTGCATCATGAACTGCATGGAGAGATCGGTGCTTTGTCCGGGTTTGATGGTCGTCGAACCGACGACTGCGCGGGGCGGTCAGCAGCCCTTGACGACTTCGACCGGCGGCACACCCGCCAGCACCAGCGGCTGGTCGCCCACGTTGCTGAGCTTGAACGTCGCCTCGACCATTTTGCCAAGCTTGACCTTGCCGAAGTCGATCTGTTCCTTGTCCACCGCCAGCCGGGGCTTGCCGGTGACCTGCGCCGGGGCGGAAGCACCTGCCGACTGACTGCCGGCGCCGGCCGGCTCGCTTGCGGGCCGCCACAGGGCCAGGATTCCCACGACAACCAGCAGCAGCACGCCGCCGCCTACCAGGACAAACGGCAGGGAGCTGCGCTTGCCAGGGGGTGGAACGCTCCCCCCAGTCCGTCGTTTCTTCGTGTTACTGGACATCCTTACTCTCCTTTGGTCAGAGGATGATAGGTACTCATGATCACTCCCCGAACAGGAACGTCCGGAGGTAGGCTACCATTGCCCATTGCTCTTCATCTGTGTACAGCGATCCAAACTCAGGCATGCCGGTGCCCATGCCGCCGCGCAGCAGCTTGCCCTGCAGAACCGCATCGCTGGCCGCCAGCAGGTGGGCGGCAGCGGTAAAGTCGGCCGGTCCGGACGGCATCGCCGGGTCCATCTTCTGCAGGCCGGGCAGCTTCTTGCCCGCCACGCCATCACCCTTGCCTTCAACACCGTGGCAGGCCGCACAGTCACGGGCATACAGCGTCTTCGCCCGCGCCAGGGCATCGGGTCTGACGTCCTTGAGCCAGGCCCATGCCACCAGGTTCCAGAGGTCGTCGTCGCCGAGCGCGCTGTTGGCGGGATCGGCGCGCAGTTGGCCGAAGGCATCAGCGGGGGCGACGGCGCGCCTCGCGTCTTCGTCTGCCAGGTCGCCGGGCAGGGTGAGACCCAACGCTTTGCCCCGTCCGGCCGAGGGCCGCTGGGCGGGAAGGTCGTGCGCGTCGTGATGGGCGGCGTCAAGGTCGATCCCCAGTCGTTGGTAGAGCGGAGGCTCTGCCGTGGGAAGGGCGGCGCCATCTGCGGCCGCGACGTCGATCACCCCACGCATGCGCCAGTGATCGACGCTGCACCAGCGTGTGCAGGCAAAGGCGAAGCGGCCCGGCTTGTCGAGGGTCAGGTCGACCTCGACCACCTTGCCGGGGTCGATCTCATCCACGTCGACGCCAAGCCCAGGGATGGCAAAGCCGTGGACGGCATCGGGTGAGCTGATGCGGAGGCGCACCCGATCTCCCACCCTGAAGCTCAGGCGGTCGGGAGCGAACCCACCCTGTTCGGGCACGCGGGCGACGATGTCCACGACCTGGACGCCTGCGGCCGCCGTCCGCCAGGCCTGGTAGCCAAACAGGCTGGCCGGAAGGATGATCAGCACCACGAGAACGATGCCGAGGGCGAACAAGTTGGAGCAGCGTTTCATGGCAATACCGTAGCTCGACGCCGCCTCAGGCCAGGTAGAGGCCCAGCAGGGCCAGGGTGGCCAGCACGCAGAACGCCGCCACCGGCAGCGCCGCCCAGGAGGACTGGCCGTGCTGGCGGGCGGTCCGCAGCGCCACCGCCACGGCGGCTGCCAAGCCGGCGAGCAGAACCGGCGCCTGCAGATAGGGAACCAGGCCGGAGAAGTAGGGCGTCCAGCCCAGCCCGACCGTTCCCACCAGGTTCCAGCCCCAGCCCATCGGGTCGGAGAGCACTGGCCAGGCATAGGAAAGGTTGATCAGGACAAAGGACAGCGAGAACGCGATCCAGGCGGCCAGACCCAGAGGCACGAGGGCCGTGGCGTAGCCGCAGAAGAGCTTCCGCATCGACATCCGTGCGCCAGCCGCCGGCCGGTCGATCCACTTGCCGGTACGCACTGCCAGCCAGAACAGGCCCGGCACAATCGCCAGGTTCAAGGCCAGGAAAACGGCAGCGTAGAGGAACCAGGCCGGCGTTCCCACCGCCCGCGCCGTCTCCTTGAGGATGCCCCAAGGTCCGATCAGGACGGCAGAGTAGATGAGGGCGCAGGCGAGCATGATCAGCCCTTTATAGGCCTCATCCAGCTTGTGGCCGGTGGTCTGGTGGAGGTCCGCACCCGGCTGCCGGGCGAAGAGGGCAATGTTGTTGTGCGTGCAGGTTTTGAGACACTCGGTACACAGGCCGCAGTAGGTGTTCGACATGAGGCTGCCTGGGAAGACCATCCAGGGACAGCCGTATCCTTCGTCGCTGCCCGTGTAGCAGGTCTTGTCGGTGTGCCCGGCGCAGACGGAGGCGTCTTTGACCCGCAGCTCGATGGGCGCCACCTGGCTGTACAGCCCGATGAACCCTCCCACCGGACAGAGGTAGCGGCAGAAGGTGCGCCGCTCATAGACAAGGCTGGTGCCGATGGCGACCAGGACGAAGCCCAGCAGTACGAGCGCCGTGACGAAGGGCGAGGTCAGGATGACGGCCGAGAAGAGCGCCACGCCCATGAAGCCGGCGTTCTGCAGCCAGATGTTGCGGAAGCGCCGCGGCCACTTCTTGCCGAGGGTGTAGAGCTTGCCGGCCGACCGCGGCCGCACCAGGGTCCGCCGCTGCAGCCACTCGCCGGGCGCCGGGATGGGGCAGATGCCGCACCAAAGACGCCCGGCGAACGGCACCAGCAGCAGGATGAGCAGCGCCCACCAGACGATCCAGACAAAGACGATGCCGAAGTTGCGGTTGCCGGCGGGCGTGCCCGCCAGTCCCGCCACGATCGCCAGCACGAAGAAGACCAGGGTGAGGACGGTCAGGCTCCACTGCAGCCAGCGACTGCGGAGGAGACGATGGACGAAGGGGTTGTCGGAAAGGGAGCGCCGCCCGGCCCGGATTTCAGCGTTCAACATGGTCTTGTTCAAGCCGGTGTCCCGGCTCCGTCCTGGCGCTCGCCGCCCGCCTGCCAGAAGAAGAGCATGGCGCCAGCGGCCGTGATGAGAGTCGCCGCCACCGCGCGCAGCCAGGTGAGATTCGGTCCTACGACCAGCTTGCCGATCATGAACGGGTGCAGGCTGCCGCAGGAGACATTGCAGCGGAAGCGGAAGGCGCCGGTGCGGTTGGCGACGAAGGTGAGCTGCGCCGGCCGGCCCGGCTCGGCCTGGGCCGACACGCCGTAGCCGTCGACGTACAAGCCGTGCACGACATCGGTTGATTCCAGGTCTATGACGACCGTGTCGCCCTGGTTCACCCGCACCGTCCCAGGCTCATAGGCGAAGCTGCGGGCGGAAATGCTGATCCGCCGTTCCTGCGGCGCCGCTTGAAGCGGGATGGGCGCCAGCAGGACCAGCACCAGGCCTCCGATGGTGAGGCCGGCGGCAAGCCATCGCCGCCTGGCAGGAAACGCTTCTCTCATGGACAGGGGTCCGGCGCCGGCTACGGCTGGTTCGACGGCCCGAACTTGCTGTAGGTGTCCACGATCTGCTGGCGGATGACAGGCGGGGCCTTGCCTTCGCTGGTCATCTTCATGACGTCGGTGGCGATGTCGACGCAGATGCTGCAGCCCAGGGCGTGGTCGTCAAAGACAGGCTTGCCGTCCTTGCCGAACTCCTTGACGTAGCAGGACAGGTTGCTGGTGTGCCCCATGGCGCCGCAGCCACAGTAGCAGGGCACGTTCTTAAGGGCATCGGGAAAGGTCACGGCAAACTGGTAGGCCGTGCGGACGGAGGCCGGCGCTTCCTGCACCTGCTGGGGCAAACTGGAGACAGGCGCCAGGTTCACCTTGGCGGCCGGCTGCGAGCTGCCGCCGCAGCCTGTCAGGATGACGCCGGTCAAAGCCATGAACAAGATCACCAGAAAGTAACGTCGACGCATTGGGCGACCTCAAGAGTGGGTTTGTGAAGCGCTATTTATGCAGTTTAGGCGCGATGGGAGTCGCCGGCGAGCGTCAGATGACCTGCCGGCACCGCGCCAAATGGCCTATTGCGAGCCCGGGGCGTGGAGATGGGATGCTGCCCGCAAACATTGTTCTCGTCAAGCATCACAGATAGTTCGTTCCAAGCGGTATTTCCCCGTCCAGGTTGGCAAGCGATACAATCCTGTCTACCCCGAACGCAAGGAAGGTTGTCATGTTCATCACCCATGCCGGCGCCGAGCTGTACACGGTGGACTTTGGCAGCGGCCCGGCCACGCTGGTGGCGCACGGCGGCTGGATCGGAAGCTGGGAGCTGTGGGCAGAGCCGTTTAGCTACCTCAGCAAACATTGGCGCACGGTGGCGTATGACCATCGCGGCACAGGCGCGACCGTAACGGACCCGGACTCCATCACGCACGAGGCCCTGGTTGGCGATCTGGTGGCGGTGCTCGACACCCTGGCGATCGAGCGCTGTGTGCTGGCAGCGGAATCCGCCGGGGCAGCCGTAGCCCTGAGCGCAGCTCTGGCGCACCCAGACCGGTTCGAGGGGCTGGTCCTGGTGGATGGGCTGTACCACCGCCCCCTGGCCGACGCGCCCAATCCCTTTGTCAGGGCGCTGAAGGCGGACTACCAGGGCACCCTGGGGGCTTTCGTGGATGCCTGCGTGCCGGAGACCGAGCCCAACAGCGCCGCCATCCGCCGCTGGGGCCGGCAGATCCTGGAGCGTGCGCCGCTGGCGGCAGCCGTTAGGCTGCAGGAGTCGCTGAACGGCCTCGATCTGCGGCCGCACGCGGCCGTCATCTCCCAACCTACGCTCATCCTTCACGGCGATGCCGATGTCATCGTCCCCCTGTCGTCGTCGGAGTGGCTGGCGCGGGAGATTCCGCACAGCCGGCTGCATGTCGTCAAGGGCGCGGGGCACGTCCCGACGATGACCCGCCCTGCCGAGGTGGCGGGGGTCATCGACGAGTTCTTCCGGCAGGGATAGCTTCGGCCGGGCTAAGGGTCTTGCGGCGGTGGCAGTCGTCGTGACGACCGCGGTCCCTCCCGCACAGACGAACGACTGAAGTTGTCACTGCGGGCCCGCGCGGGGCTGGGTTGGCGCCTGATGGCATCTCGTGTAGAATGCCGGCCTTACCGCAGTCGTCAGCACTGCGAATCCTGGGAGACAACCGACACATGACCGACCCTACCCTGAGCACCCAGCTCAGCGCCCTGTTTGCCGAGACCGGGCGGGCGCACCACCATGCCTTTGTCGCCACCGACGGCGCCGACCCAGACTGGCCGGCCTGGTACGCCGCCTATCTGCAGCCGCGCCTCAACCCCCTCCTGCACCGCTCGTACAGCGTGGAAGAGCTGACCCGCCTGGTCCTGGCGCTGGAAGCCGGCCGCGCCGCGCTGCCCCCGGACCAACCCTGGCCCCACGTCTATGCCCACCTCCTGCTGGAACGCCTGCAGAAGGAAGACGCCTCAGGCGGCTGAGCCGTACCCCTGGCGCCGCCAGACCCGATAGGCCGGCCACCCGGCAAGGAGTTTCAAGATGTCGCACCGTAACATCCGTCTGACGGGAGCGCTGGTGTCCCTGGCGCTGGCCGCGCTCCTGCTCTTCGTCCCCGCGCCCCAAGGCCAAAGGGTCATGGCGCACCCGGCCGCGACGAGCGTGATCACGTTCATCTGCTGCCAGTACAGCCCGTCCACCGTCAATGTGGTGGTGGGAGACACCGTGACCTGGCAGGGCCAGTTCAGCAGCCACCCCCTGAACAGCGACGACGGCCTGTAGACGGAGCAAGCCACGGGCACGTCCTTCAGCTACACCTTCGACAAGGCGGGAACCTACCGCTTCTACTGCGGCTTCCACGGCGGGCCCGGCGGCCTGGGGATGAGCGGCGTGGTCGTGGTGACCTCGCCGCAGAAGACGTATCTGCCCTTCATTGCGCGTGGTTAGGGCAAGGCCGTTTGTAGAGGCACGCTGGCGGTGAGCGGCGCAATGACATAGGGCGTGGCATGCGGGGCGCTTTCTGCCCGAGGCAAGGAGCGCACAGAATGGCAGGATGAGAGATGTGCAGTTGTTGTCGTGGCAGTGGAGCTGCCAGGCAAGACCGGGGAAGGCGCCAAAAAACCGTTGCGCGGCGGCGGGAGGCGGTGTATAACGGGGGTAAGGTTCGCACGGTCTGCCAGTGAGCATCGGGTGGGGGGCTCAGATCGGCGCTTTCCCTTCCGATGACCCTGCGACAACGGCGCCTCCGCGTTCGTTGCCCGCCGTATCAGCATCGCTCTTGCCGCGATGGGCCAGCCGCCCGGCCAACCTGACAGACCTCCTGAGCCGAATCGTCTTTGACGCTCACTCACCATGGAGGCAAAGATGCGCGTTGAACCGTACCAGGGGCGTCTCGCGAAGTGCAGCGCATTGATGAAAGGGGAGGGAATCGATGTGCTGCTGCTGACGAAGCCGGCCAACATGTTCTACCTGACCGGGGACGGCCGTCTCTGCGCCTACGCCCTGATTACGCAGGACGGCCAGGTTGCCCTGGGTGTGCCGTCGACTGACGTCGAGGACGTCAGCGGGCTGGCCCATTTCGACCGGATCACCGGGTTCGAAGACGAGGTGGGCATGATCCATGCCATCGCCCACGACTTTGAGCACTTCGGCATCGCCACCGGCAAGGCCGGTCTGGAGTACAGCTTTCTGACCCAAGCCATGCTTGGCATGGTGACGCACCCGCACGCCAAGCCCCAGGACGTGGTCCCTGTGGACGGCACCGCCATCCTCTCGGAGCTGCGGATGGTCAAGGAGCCGCAAGAGATCGAGCGCATCCGGGCGGCGGCGCACGTCGCCGATGCAGGCATGAAAGCGGCGATGGAGGCGGTGGATGAGGGCGCTACGGAGGTGCAGGTGGCGGCGGCGGCCGAGCTCGCCATGCGGGAGCACGGCGCCGAAGGGTTCTGGCGCACCTATGTCGCTTCCGGACCGCGCACGAACATCGCGCACGGTCTGCCGACCCGGCGCAGGGTGATGCGTCACGACCTGGTCATGGTCGATCTCCACCCGATCGTGGACGGCTACAGCGCCGACATCTGCCGGACATGCGTGGCCGGCGAACCGACCGATGCCCAGCGGACGGCGTATGAGCTCTTCCTGCAGGCGCAGCAGGCGACGATCGCGCGGCTCAGGGCCGGCGTCACGATGCAGGAGCTGGAGGAGACGCTGCACGGCAATCTGAAGGCAGCGGGCCATGGCGGACACCTCTTTGGGCCGCCGATTCACGGCCTAGGCATTGAGTTCGAAGAGGCGCCCCTGCCCGCCGGCCATGCCTTCTTCCACGGCGAGAAGGCGCCGCTCACCGCGAACGTCGTGCTCGCCGTCGGCAACTGCAGGCTCTACACGGGTCCCTGGGGTGTCCGCGTGGAGGACACGGTGGTCGTCACCCGAGAGGGACACGAGACCCTGACAGGCTATCCCCGGTCCCTGCAGGTCAGGGGCTGGATGCACCGCTGACGCGGCCTTCCGCCGCCCAAAAGCGCCGTGGCCGCGGATACCCGCGGCCGGGTTAGTCGCGGCGCGGCCGCGGCCTCTTGGCCACGCCGCCGGACGGCGCTTTTTCGGTTTGGCTGGCGGACACGGTGACGCGGCTGTTGGCGCCCTGCGCCTCCAGCTCGGCGATGCGGCCACGGATGGCGTTCAAGTCCAGGGGATAGGCGCCGTACTTCTTGCAGGTCTCGAAGACCTGCCACACGTTGGCGGAGGGGATGCCGCCGTGATAGGAGTGGTCGGGGGCCATGATAAAGGCGCCGCCGGGAGCCACATCGCGCAGCAGCTCGAGCGCCTGCAGCTCCACATCGGCAGTTGACCCGTAGGGCAGGGTCTGGGAGGCGGAGATATTGCCGATGAGGCAGAGACGGTTGCCGTACTTCTGCCGCAGCCCGGCCGCATCCATCCCCGAGTTCCGCTGGACCGGGTTCAGCGCCGAGATCTTCATGCCCACAATGTCGTCCATGATGGCGTTGAGGTTGCCGTCGCTGTGCATGATGATCGGCGTCCCCGTCGCCGCCAGCGTTTCCACTTCCTCGGCAATGTGCGGGTAGACGTAGCGGCGCCACTGGTCGGGATTGACCATGAGTCCCATGTTCATCCCCCAGTCGTCGTGGATCATGATCACGTCCACCCCCGCCTCGATCTCCGCCAGCCCCATCTGCGTGTTCCAGCGCGCCATCTCGCGCAGCACATCGTCGAACAGGTCCGGCTCCTTTTGCAGCCAGCGCCCCATGTTGACCATTCCCGCCACCATCCAGGCGCCGGAGAAAGGACCCCGCACCGCCCCCACCACGGCCAGCTCGCCGTTGGCGAGCTCGACCGCCCGCTTCGCCTGCTCGGTCCGGATCGGCGCCCGGGGGTCGGGGAACTTGAGCTTGCGCCAGTCGTCGCGGTCGTTGACCACCGTGTTCTCCATCCAGGCGCCGGGCCACGAGCTCTCGTCCATGCCGTACCAGGTGCCCCACTCGTCCTGGTAGCGATCGCCGTGCTGCAGGATGTTGGCGAAGGAGGTGAACCCCACCGGCGCCGTCCACAGCATATCTAGGCCGGTGGCGCGGGACATCCTGACCTCGTCGTCCACGTTGTGGTAGGGCGAGACCATGGTGTCGCCCAGCACCTCGCGAATGAAGCGCAGACAGAAATGCGTCTCAAACATCGGCACCCGGTCGGGCTGGCCGCCCCGCAGGGCGGTCAGAAAGCGTTCACGTCCGTTCATCGGGCATGCTCCTTGAGCGTGGGCTGGAACCTTGACGCAAGGATACAGAAGCTCCCACGCGACGTCAACGGATCGTGCTGCCCGTTGGTGCCCGATTGCCCCAGATCGGGCAGAATCGGGCAGCAACCTGCTTGATTTTGCCCATTGTAAGCCGCTATACTGGGCGCTGAACGAACACACTGCTACAGAAGCGGGCACTCCACTCCACGGGAACGGCGACCGAATGCTTCCGGGTCAGCGCGATGCAGTCATTCTGGACCTTCTCGAACAGCGCAGTATGGTGACGGTGGCGGAGATCGCCACACGGTGTGACTGCGCCCCTGAGACGGCGCGACGAGACCTGCACCGGCTGGAGACGCGGGGCCTGCTCCAGCGCACCTACGGCGGCGCCGTGCGCAGCGGCAGCTACCGGCCGGGGAATGGAAACGGCGCCGCCGCCACCCCCCTGGAGAACAGGACGGCGCTGGTGGATCGGGCCGACGTGCTCATCGTGACCCCCAGCGAGACTGCAGCCACCCGTGTCCTGGTGGACCGGGCGCGGCGCATGGGCGTCCCCGTGGTAGCGGAGTCGCACAACTACCCCGGCGCCACCACCGTGGTGACGATCGACGACTACCGGGCGGGGGTGGAGCTGGGCCGATGGGTGGCGGACTACGCCAGGCGGCGGCTGGGCGGCCGGGCGCACGTCCTGGACGTGACGGCGGCGATGGTCAACACCAACGCTCGCAGCCGCGGCTTTGCCGACGGGCTGCGCGAGCTGCCAGCCAACGATCGCGCGATCTACCGGGTCGACGGCCAGGGACTCTGCCACACGGCCTACCGCATCGCCGCCGACGCCCTCGCCGTCCATCCTGAGATCAACGTCATCTTCGGCGTCAACGACGATTCGGCGCTGGGGGCGCTGGCGGCGTACCGGGACGCGGGGCTGCCCGTGGAACGTCTGCTCGTCGTCTCGTTCGGCTTTGAGGGACGGGCCGCCAAGGACCTGATGGAGAAGGGCGGGCCTCTGAAAGCCAGCGTGGCCATGTTCCCGGAACTGGTGGGGCACGTCTGCCTCAAGGCGGCCATCTGCGCCTACCACGGCTGCCGTCTCGCCGACCGCACCATTATCCCCTTTGTCATCATCACGCCCGAGAACCTGGACCAGTACTACCAACGCAGCGAAGCCAGCGGCGAATGGGAGATCAATTGGGCGCGCGGCAAGCAGCTCCTCAATACCAATTCCTCGGTGGCGATCGTCGCGCAGTGCCGGCGTCCGCGCCTTCCTAACCGCATCGGCTGCGTGCAGATCTTCAGCTCGCACGAGTGGTACCAGAACATGCAGCGGGCGATGGGCGCCCTAGCCGATGAGCTGGGCATTGAGTTCGAGGTCGTGGACGCCAGCCAGGACCTGAGCGAAGAGACTGACACCCTCAAACGTGCCATCGGCTACACAGCAGCCCAATATGTGACTCCCGGCGACACGGTCATCATCGATGCCGGCATCACCACGGCCTACATGGCGCAGGCGCTGCGCGGGCGCCAGGGCATTCGCGTCATCACCAACTCGCTGGCGGTGCTGGCAGCCCTGGACGGCGAGACCGGCATCGACCTGGTTTCGACAGGCGGCGTGGTCAACCACGCCAGCCACTCTCTGATCGGCTCGGCGGCCGAGGCCACCTATACGGACCTGCGGGCAGACACGGCCTTCATCGGCGGCGCCGGCATCAGCATCGGCTTTGGCGTTTCTAACTCAAGCATCACGGAAGCAGCGATCAAGCAGGCAATGCTCAAGGCAGCCCGCAAGGTGATCGTCCTGGCCGATCACACCAAGATCGGCCTGGAATCCCTGATCAAGATCGCTCCCCTCAGCAGCATCGATGCCATCATCACGGACTCAGGTCTCAGCGCCCATGACCGGGCGGCATTCACCCAGGGAGGTGTCGATATCATCATCGCCGAAGACCATTCTTGACGCGACCCCACCAACGATCGTCCAACCCATTTCCCCACCCTAAGGAGGAAGAGATGAAGCGTGTTGTTGTGATCGCCGGGCTGGTTGCCCTTCTTGTCGTGCTGCTGGCCGCCTGCGGCGGCGGGCAGGCGACTCAGGCTCCCGCCCCGGCCCAACCGACCCAGGCTCCCGAAGCCACCAAGGCCCCCGAGCCGACCAAAGCCCCCGAGGCCACCAAGGCGCCGGAACCGACTGCCGCTCCTACCGAGGCCCCTGCGGCGTCGGGTGAGAAGGTCAAGATCACGTTCTGGGACAACCGCCAGACCGAATCCGGTCTGAGCGAGTTCCAGCAGCGGGCCGTGGACGAGTTCCAGAAGGCCAACCCGAACATCGAGGTCGAGGTCGTCACCGTTCCCTATCCCGAGTACCAGCAGAAGCTGCTGCTGGCGGTGCAGAGCGGCAACCCGCCCGATGTCTCCACCGTCGACCAGATCTGGAACTCCGGTCTCGCCGTCGCCGACGCCATCGAACCCCTGAATGACTACATCGCCAAGTCCGCCTCCGTGAAGAAGGACAACTTCTTCCCCGGGGCCTGGGATTCGGCGCAGTGGGATGGCAAGACCTACGGCGTCCCCTTCAACGTCGACGTCTGGCAGTTCACCTTCCAGAACCTGGACATGCTCAAGGCTGCCGGTGTGGACCCCGCCAGCATGGCCACCTGGGAAGGCCTCAAGGCTGCCGGTGAGAAGCTGACCAAGGATGGCAAGTACGGCATCGGCCTCTTCGCCCATCCCGGCGAAGACACCGTCGTCGTCATGAACTCCTTCGTCTACTCCAACGGCGGCGACGTCCTCAAGGCCGACGGCACCTGCGCCCTGACCGACCCCAAGGCCACCGAAGCCCTTGAGTACCTGCTCAGCCTCGCCCCCTACGCCCCCGAAGGCATCCTCAATGCCTCCAGCGGCAGCATGCGCGAGCTGTTCCTCAACGGCACCCTCGCCAGCGAGTGGTGGCCGGCCCTCGAGCAGCCCACCCTGCAGAAGAGCAACCTGAACTGGGACTTCGTCAAC
>JAKOVD010000021.1 GCA_029782215.1 Chloroflexota bacterium | reverse complement strand
CGCCTGGGCCGATGCCTCCGGCAAGCATCACCGCTTCTACTACGACCTGCCCGACCTCTCCAAGGTCGTCGCCGTCGACCTCCCCACCTCCTATTTCCCCTCGAACACCTCGACCCAGACCCTGGTCTTCGGCGATGCCCCCTGGGATCACGTCACCGGCGGCGCCGGCGGCGGCGGCCCGGGCAGCGAACAACTCAAGGGACTCCTGCGCCGGCTCAAGGTCTTCACCACCCGGCTCTCGGTCGCCGACATGGTCAGCGAAGCGCTCTCCGACGACCTCGTCACCGCCTCCGGCGCCTCGAGCATCTGGTACCTCAACGCCAACCCCAGGCCCGACGACCTCACCGACAAGTCCGGCCGCGGACACCACTTCCGCTGGCTCGACGACCGCTTCAGGGCCAACCTCTACACGGGACCAGGCTGATCGCGTCTCGCGTCGAAGGGGCGGTATCGCAGATCGCCTGAACTGCTTGGTCGGGGTCGGGCGTGGCTGAGTGATAGCCTACCCGTCCCGATGCGCGGCCCGCTTGGCCAGTTGCGCGGCGCATGGTTTCGCGCCGAATGCGCGATCATGGAGTTTGAGCTACTCCGAGGAGCGGGCGACACTGCCGAGCAACAAAATGCAACAGAGCAACGAAGGAAACCGTTCATCGCCCCTGCTTATGCGGCGCCGATTTCTGCGCGCTGCTGCCGCCTCGGTTGGATCGCTGACGGTTGCGGGGTGCGGTCAGGGTGATCCCGCTACTTCGCTCCTCGGGGGAGACAAGGCGGCGCCTGCTCCGGCGCCTGCTCCAGCCCCCGCTCCAGCCCCTGCACCGGCCCCCGCTCCGGCCCCCGCTCCGGCCCCCGCTCCGGCCCCCGCTCCGGCCCCCGCTCCGGCCCCTGCACCGGCCCCTGCACCGGCCCCTGCACCGGCCCCTGCACCGGCCCCTGCACCGGCCCCCGCTCCGGCGCCGGCGCCTTCGCCAGGTGTCACCACCGCCCTGGACTTCCCCGGCGACGCTTGGGTGAATCGCCAGTTCCACCGCACGTTGCCCGGCGATTCCATCCCCGACGCCTACCCGCTCACGCTGGTCATGAGCATCTTCCCTAGGGACAAG
>JAKOVD010000012.1 GCA_029782215.1 Chloroflexota bacterium | reverse complement strand
GCTGCTGGACGCGCCCCGGCGCGCGGAGCCCCAGGAGCCCGAAGCGGTGGCGGCGGCCGCGGCGGCAGCCAAGAAGGCGCGGCGCATGCAGCGCCGGGCTCGCCGGCTGGCCCGTGCCCAGGGCTTGCGTATTGCCCGCGCTGCGGCAGATTCCGCAGCGGTCGATTCAACCGTCAAGCCCAGCACAATGCCTGGCACCCGGATCCGGTCTCACGAAGGCAGGCGCTTCGCCCTTGAAAAACTGACGCTGTACACCCCGCAGTTCGATCGGCTGCTGGTGCAAGACCTGTCGCTGGAGCTGCACTCCGGGGACGCGCTGCTCATCACCGGCCCCAGCGGGTGCGGCAAGAGTTCGCTGCTGCGCGCCATGGCCGGGCTGTGGCACGCGGGCGAAGGCACCGTGCACCACCCGCCCATGGCCGACCTGTTCTTCCTGCCGCAGCGCCCTTACATGCAGAACGGCACCCTGCGCAGCCAGATGATTTACCCCGCCAGCAGCACACCGCTGGATGACGCGGCGCTGCTGCAGATCTTGCAGGACGTGCAACTGCCCGAGCTGGCCCGGCGCGCAGGCGGCCTGGATGCCGTGCGCGACTGGGACAAGGTGCTGTCCATCGGTGAGCAGCAGCGCCTGGCGTTCTCGCGCGTGCTTGTTCGCAATCCACGCCTGCTGATATTGGACGAGGCGACCAGCGCGCTGGACAGCGCCAACGAAGCCGCGCTCTACCAGCGGGTGCGCGCCAGTGGCGCTTCGGTGATCAGCATCGCCCACCGGCCCGCCGTACTGAAGCACCACACCCATGTGCTTGAGTTGCGCGGCGATGGGGCATGGGCGCTGCACGCGGCGAGCGATTTTGTGTTTGACCGGTGAGCGCGCCTCGTGTTCCAGTGAGAGGCTGCTGCACATTGCCTGTAGATTGTGGTCAAGCCAGCAATGACAGCAGCGGTTACAACGCCTTCGCCAGTTCCGGCACGGCGGTGAACAGATCGGCCACGAGGCCGTAGTCGGCGACGCTGAAGATGGGGGCTTCTTCGTCCTTGTTGATCGCCACGATCACCTTGGAATCCTTCATGCCGGCCAGATGCTGGATGGCGCCTGAGATGCCGGCCGCGATGTACAGCTGAGGCGCCACGATCTTGCCGGTCTGCCCCACCTGCCAGTCGTTGGGTGCGTAGCCCGCATCGACAGCCGCGCGGCTGGCGCCCATGGCCGCGCCCAGCTTGTCGGCCAGCGGCGTCATCACTTCGTTGAACTTCTCCGCACTTCCCAGGGCCCGTCCGCCGGAGACGATGATCTTGGCGGCTGTCAGCTCGGGGCGGTCGTTTTTGGCGATCTCGGAGCCGACGAAGGTGGACTTGCCGGCGTCGGCCGCAGCGGCGGGGGTCTCGATGGATGCGCTGCCGCCGGTGGCTGCCGCCGGGTCGAAGCCCGTCGTGCGCACGGTGATGACCTTGGTCGCGTCGGCGCTTTGCACGGTGGCGATGGCGTTACCGGCGTAGATCGGCCGCTCGAAGGTGTCGGCGCTGTCGACCTTGGTGATGTCGCTGATCTGGGCCACGTCGAGCTTGGCGGCCACGCGCGGGGCGATGTTCTTGCCGCTGGCGGTGGCCGGGAACAGCAGGTGGCTGTAGTTCGAGGCGATGGCCAGCACCTGGGCTGCCACGTTCTCGGCCAGGCCGTGCTCGAAGTACGCGCCTTCGGCATGGATGACCTTGGTGACACCGGCGACGGCCGCCGCCGCCTTGGCTGCTTCACCGGCGTTGTGGCCGGCAATGAGGACGTGCACCTCGCCGCCGCAGGCAATCGCTGCCGTGACAGTGTTGAGCGTTGCGCCCTTGAGGGTGGCGTTGTCGTGTTCTGCAATAACCAGCGCTGCCATTTAAATCACCTTCGCTTCGTTCTTGAGTTTGGCCACCAGCGTGGCGACGTCGGGCACCTTGATACCGGCGCTGCGCTTCGGGGGCTCCACCACCTTCAGGGTCTTCAGGCGCGGCTTGACGTCCACGCCCAGGTCCTCGGGCTTGACGATGTCCATCTGCTTTTTCTTGGCCTTCATGATGTTGGGCAGCGTCACGTAGCGCGGCTCGTTCAGGCGCAGGTCGGTGGTGATGACGGCCGGGATGCTCAAGGAGAGCGTTTCCAGGCCGCCGTCGACTTCGCGCGTGACCTTGACGCTCTGGCCTTCGACTTCGACCTTGCTGGCAAACGTGGCCTGCGGCAGGTCGGCCAGGGCCGCCAGCATCTGGCCGGTCTGGTTGGCGTCGTCGTCGATGGCTTGTTTGCCCAGAATGATGAGGCCGGGTTGCTCCTTGTCGACCAGGGCCTTGAGCAGCTTGGCGACGGCCAGCGGTTGCAGTTCTTCGGTGGTCTCCACCAGGATGGCGCGGTCAGCGCCGATGGCCATCGCGGTGCGCAGGGTTTCCTGGCATTGCGTGACGCCGCAGGAGACGGCGATGACTTCGGTGACCACGCCCTTTTCTTTCAGGCGCACCGCCTCTTCGACGGCAATCTCGTCAAACGGGTTCATGCTCATCTTCACATTGGCGATGTCCACGCCGCTTCCGTCCGATTTCACCCGGACCTTGACGTTGTAGTCCACCACGCGCTTGACGGGTACCAGCACTTTCATCGACTCATCTCCGGTTTATTTCAATTTGCTAAGCAAATTACTAATTTGCAATTTTCGAGAATTATCCCTGACACCGGCCAAGGTGGGAATACCCAGCTTGACGGGCCGCGAAACCGGGACAGATAATCCGGCAGTAAGTTTTGCGAATGTTTAATTCGCACAGCGATTAAAGATGGTCTGCGAAGGCCGATGAGACAACCGACGGAAGAACAACTTCACCATGACGCAACCGGTCTACCCGCGTATCGGGCTATTCATCGACGGCAAGTGGGAATACGACCACCCCACGGGCCCGCAGGTGCGCAACCCGTCGAACGAAGCGGTGCTCGCCTGCGTTCCGCTAGCGGGCGTCGCCGAGCTGGACCGCGCGCTGGACGCAGCGCAAAAAGGCTTTCTGGTCTGGCGTGACACGCCGCCGGAAGCGCGCGCTGCGCTCATGCACAAGGCGGTTGCCCTGGTGCGCGAGCGCCGGGAGACCATCGCGCAGGTCATCACGCTCGAACTCGGCAAACCCATCGCCGACTCGCGCTACGAAGTGGACCGCGCCTGCACCATCATGGAGTGGGATGCCGCCGAGGCGTTGCGCCTGTACGGGCGCATCAACCCGTCCGGGCCGGGCCTGCAGCAGATGGTGCTGCGCCAGCCGATCGGCCCGGTGGCGGCGTTCACGCCGTGGAATGCGCCGCTCGGCTCGCCGTCGCGCAAGATCAGCGGGGCCATTGCCGCCGGCTGTTCGATCGTCGTCAAGGCAGCAGAAGAAACACCGGGCGCGGCCTGCGCCTATGTCCAGTGTTTCGCCGATGCCGGCCTGCCGCCGGGGGTGCTGAACCTGGTGTTCGGCGACCCGGCCCAGGTCTCGGCGCACCTGATCGCCTCGCCTGTCATCCGCGTGATCACCTTCACCGGCTCGATTGCCGTGGGCAAGCACCTCACGCAGCTTGCCGCGAAGGAAATGAAGCCCGCGATCATGGAACTCGGCGGCCACGCGCCCGTGATCGTCTGCGACGACGTCGATCCGGTCCGGGTCGGCCACCTGGCAGGTGCGGCCAAGTTCCGCATGGCGGGGCAGATCTGCGTGTCGCCGACTCGATTCATCGTGCATGAGGCGATTTATGCACCGTTCGTCAAGGCTTTCGCCGAGGCGGCCGGCGCGCTCAAGGTGGGCGACGGCATGGCCGGCGGCGTGCAGATGGGGCCCATGGCCAACGGCCGCCGCCTCGCCGCCATCGAGGAATTGGTGGAAGAAGCGGTCGCCTGCGGAGCCCGCGTGGCCAGCGGCGGCAAGCGCATCGGCGACCGCGGCTTTTTCTACGCCCCCACGGTGCTGGCCGACGTTCCGCGCACGGCGCGCGCCATGAGCGTCGAGCCCTTCGGCCCGCTGGGCCTGTGTGTACCGGCGGCGTCGCTCGACGATGCCATCACGCTCGCCAACAGCCTGCCGGTGGGCTTGGCCGGCTACGCCTTCACCAATTCGGTGGACGCCGCCGAGCGACTGGGGCGCTCCATGGAGTGCGGAATCATGTCGATCAACCATTTCGGCGGACCTGCCGCCGACATGCCCTTCGGCGGCGTGAAGCAAAGCGGCATGGGCCGTGAAGGCGGCCACGAAAGCCTGGACGCCTACACGACCACCAAGATGGTCTCGCTGAAAACTGCAAGGGTCTGATCCCGATGTCGCCGATGCTGCTGAAACTCGGCAACCTGGAGGTCTACCGGGTACCGGAAGTGACTGTCGCCTATGCGCCGACTTTCCTGTTCAAGGCATTGCCGCAGGGATTCATCGATTCGCATCGCGATGCCCTGCCGGATTGGTCGGTCGAGCGCGGCAGCGAGCGCATCTACCTCAGCTTCCAGTCGTTCCTGGTCCGTCATGCGGGCCGCACCATCCTGGTGGACACCTGCAATGGCAACCACAAGGACCGGCCCGGCATGCCGCGCTGGCATCAGACGGAGTTTCCGTATCTGCAGCGCCTGGCCGATGCGGGCGTGACACCTGCGCAAGTGGACATCGTGCTGTGCAGCCACCTGCACGCGGACCATGTGGGCTGGAACACACGGCTGGAAAACGGCCGCTGGGTGCCAACGTTTCCCAATGCGCGCTACCTCGTCTCGGACATCGAGCTGGCACACTGGCAGGACCAGGGCGCGCAGAACGCTTCCCGCCCCCTTAATCACGGCTCTTACCAGGACAGCGTCCTGCCGATCCTCGAAGCTGGCCTGCTGGACGCCGTGTCTGCCGACCATACCGTGTCGCGTGATGTGGATGCGCACTTGTCACTTGAACTGGCGCCCGGGCATACCCCCGGCCATGTGCACCTGGTGATGCGCAGCCGGGGACACCAGCTCATCTACGCCGCCGACACGATTCACCACCCGCTGCAGGTCGCGCATCCGCAGTACGGCTTGACCGATGGCGACGCGGTGCTTGCCGAGCAGACGCGCCGTGAGCTCATCGCGCGCTGCGCCGCGTCGGGCGCCACGCTGCTGCCCGCGCATTTTGAACACGCCGGAACCATTCACCACCACCAGGGCGGCGCCGTTTTCCGCACGCTGGACCTTTAACGACAGGAGACTTTTCATGTTTACTTCACGCCGGATTTTCACGCTCCTCGCGTGCGCCACGCTGGCAGGCGCCGCCTTCGCGCAGGACAAATACCCCAGCAAGACCATCCGCCTGATCGTGCCGTTTCCGCCGGGCGCGTCCACCGACATCCTGGGCCGGACGATTGCGCAGAAGCTGAGCACCAGCATGGGCGTGCCCGTCATTGTCGATAACAAGGGGGGTGCCAGCGGAACCATGGGCTCCGAACAGCTTGCGCGTTCCGCGCCCGACGGCTACACCATCGGCGTTGCCGTGCCCGCCACACACAGCCTGCCTGTCGCACTCGCGCGCAAGGTGCCGTATGACCCGATCAAGGACTTCACGCCGCTCAGCATCATCGCCAACAACCCGTTGGCCATCGTGGTCACGCCCGATTTGCCCGTGAACAACCTGCGCGAGCTGGTGGAGTACGCCCGCAAGAATCCGGGCAAGCTGTCATACGGCACCTCGGGCGCGGGCACGGCGCAGCACCTGGTCGGCGAGATGCTGAACCAGTTCTCCCACATCAATATCGTGCACGTGCCGTACAAGGGCGGCAGCGGCGCGCTGAACGATCTGCTGGGCGGCCAGATCCAGGTGGGCTATGTCGTGGTCCCCACCGTGCTGCAACACGTGAAGGCCGGCAAGCTCAAGATGCTGGCGGTCATTGACGACCGCCGCTATTCGGAACTGCCGGACGTGCCCACCAATCGCGAAGCGCTGCCCGGCTTCGAGCCCAAGACTTCCTGGCTCGGTATTTTCGGCCCCGCCAACCTGCCGCCTGCCATCGCCGCGCGCCTGACCAGCGAGCTCCAGAAAGCAGTGCGCGACCCCGAAGTGGCCAAAAACCTCAATGCCGCGGGCATGCCCGTCGTGGGCAGCACCGGCGAGCAGTTCGCGGCGCGCATCCGGGAAGACATCGAAGGCTGGACCTCCATCATCAAGGCCGGCAAGATCACCGGCGATTGACCTGAAAACGCATACAAAGAAATGAACACCGGCCACTTGCGCTTGCTTATCATCGGGCTGCTCGCCGTGGCATCCACGTGCTGGGCACAGGAATTTCCCGCCAGATCGCTGCGGTTTGTTGTCGGGCAGCCCGTGGTCGCGGAGCACGGGCCAAGAGTTGAAAGCCTGCTCAGCGACGACATCGCTTACTGGAAGGCTGCCGCCCGGGATGCGAAACTCAAGGTCGAATAGCGGTCAGCGCCTGGGCGGCAGCTGGTAACCGATGAACTCCGGCGCAATGCGCGCTACCACCGGGCCGTCGGTGTCCCAGCCCAGGCACTTGCCGAGCTGGTGCCCCGGCTTGCCGCCTGCCACACGCGGTTCGCCGCGCTGGCGGCGCTGGTAGATGCGATAGTTGGGTAAACTGGGCATGCTCTTCGCAGGCCCGCTCATCGCCACCAACCTGGCGGACATGGGCGCCGAGGTCATCAAGATCGAACACCCCAAGGGCGATGTGGTCCGCGGACTGGGCCGCGGCGACAACAGCCTGTGGTGGAGCGTCGTGGCACGCAACAAGAAGCTCGTGGGCGTGGATGTCAAAAAGCCCGAAGGCGCAGACGTGGTGCGACGGCTGCTCGCTACGGCAGACGTGTTCATCGAGAACTTCCGCCCAGGCCGCGTCAAGGAATGGGGACTGGACTACGACACGCTGCGCGCGGTCAATCCGGGCCTGGTGATGATTCACGTGAGCGGGTACGGCCAGACCGGCCCGTACAGCGAACGCCCCGGCGTCGGCACCCTGGCCGAGGCCTTCAGCGGCTACGCGCATGTGACGGGCGAGGCCGACGGCCCGCCCACCTTGCCTTCGTTTCCGCTGGCCGACGGCGTGGCAGCGCTGACCGGCACCTACGCGGTACTGGCCGCCCTGTGGGCGCGTGACCGCAACGGCGGCATCGGGGACGAGATCGACATCAGCCTGTACGAGCCGCTGCTGAGCATGACGGGTCCGATGCTGATCAACTACACCAAAGGAGGCGTCGTCTCCAACCGCGAAGGCAACCGCGCCCGCTGGTCAACACCGCGCAACACTTACAAGACCAAAGACAATCGCTGGATTGCCGTCTCAAGTGCGGCCGACTCCCCTGCCATGCGCCTCTTCAGGGCGATCGGCCGTGAAGAACTGACCACCGACCCTTCTTGGGCAACCAATCGCGAGCGTCTCAAACGCGTGGACGAATGCGACGGAATGATCGCCGAGTGGATGTTGGCGCACACGCAGGCCGAGGTTATGGAACGCTTGAACCAGTTCGACGTGCTGGCTGCGCCGGTCAACGACATCGAGGGCATCCTCCAGGACCCTCACGTTCTGCAGCGCGGCACGGTGGTCACAGTGGCCGATCCGGTCATCGGTGACACGCAGGTGCAGGAGGTGGTCCCGCGCTTTCGCAATGCGCCGGGCCGCGTGAACTGGCTGGGCAAACACGAGGTCGGCACCGAGACACGCGACTTCCTCATCGAAGCGGGCTATAGCGACGACGAAATCCAGGCGCTGCATCACCGGGGTGTCGTCAAGGCCAGCTGAACCAGGGGGTGAGCGGGAGCGTCCGGCTGTTGAGTACACTCCAGAGGCTTTTTTTCGCTACTCGCAGGGAATCCATGGCCTCCACCGCTTCCAAGAAAGCCACCACACCCCGCGGCGCCAAGACCGCCGTCGACCGGCAATTCGTCACTGCGCTGGCACGCGGCATGGCCGTGCTGCGCTGTTTCGATGCCATCCGACCGCAGTTGGGCACCACGGAAATAGCACAGATGACCAAGCTGCCCCAACCGACGGTCTGGCGGCTTTGCTACACGCTGCAGCAACTGGGATACCTGGTGCAGGCGCCGGACAGCGACAAGCTTCGCATCGAAATGGCGGTGCTGGGCCTCGGTCAGTACGCGCTGGGCTCGGGCGACATCGGCGAGATGGTGTTGCCGGAGATGACGCAGATCGCCAAGCTATCGGGTGCCGCCGTTTCGCTGGGTATCGTGGACCAGGACGACATCCTCATCGTCAAGCGCGCCCAGGGCGATGGCCAACTGTTGATGAATCTGTCCGTGGGCTCCCGGCTGCCGATCGCCACGTCCTCGGCAGGCTGGGCCTACCTGGCGGGTCTGCCCACTGCGGCCAGGGAAGAGGCGCTGCAAAAGCTGAAGTACCAAGTCACGGGCAAATGGACAGCGCTTCGCGCCGCCGTCGAAGCCGCAGCCGCCAACCTGGCGACGAACGGCTTCGTGTTCAATGAAGGGTTCTATCACCCCGACGTCAATGCCGTGGGTTCGCCTGCATTCGACAAATCAGGCAAGCCGCAGTACGTGGTGACGTGCGGTGGCCCCAACCTCAAGGCCAAATTCATGCGCGACGAAATCGGCCCGCGCCTTGCCCGCCTGAGCAGGAAGATTACCGTGGCGCTGGCCGGCCGGGCACTCTGACCGGCTGTCGGCGGCGTCGGCCGCCCGGGGTTTCTTAAAATTCGCTGCGCGAATTTACTATCCGCAAAATTGCACCTCTGTCGGGCTTGCGCAAGAATGCGGCGGGAGACCCACATGACCAGCCTTACCCGATCCATTGCCGGCTTCGTCGCCGGCTTTTCCAGGCAGGACATCCCCGCCGCTTCTCTCACGCTGGCCCGCGAGGCCTTTGTCGACCTGGTGGGTGTGATGCTCGCGGGAAGCAACGAACCGGTGGTGCACATCCTCACAACCACGACCGCGGGCGACATGGCCGGGCCCACGTGCAGCGTGCTGATGAATGCCCGCGTTCGGCGCAGCGCGAAGGCTGCTTCGCTCGTTAACGGGACGGCCGCTCACGCGCTGGACTTCGACGACGTACAGTTCAATGCTCACCCGAGCACCGTTCTGGTTCCCGCCATCCTGGCAGAGGCCGAACGCGGCGGCGCATCGGGCCTGCAGGCCTGCAAGGCCTATGTGCTGGGCTACGAAGTTTGGGGCGAACTGCATGGTCGCGAAAAAAATCCTTATCACGACAAGGGCTGGCATCCCACGGCCGTGATGGGTCCGGTGGCCGCCACCGCAGCCGTCGCCTTTCTTCGCGGCCTGGACCTCGAAGCCACCCGCACCGCGTTGTCACTGGCAGCCAGTTTCACGGGCGGTGTCGTCGCCAACTTCGGCTCGATGACCAAGCCGATGCACGCCGGTCGTGCTGCCGCGGCCGCGATCGATGCCGTCAATCTCGCACAGGCCGGCTTCACGGCCGGCGAAGACGGCATCGGCGCACAGGACGGCCTGCTGGCGGCGCTGTCGACACACGGCCAGGTGAACCGCGACGCAGCCACCGGCCTGGGGCGACGCTGGTTCTCCGTGACCACGCCCCTGGTCTTCAAGAAATACCCTGTGTGTTTCTCTTCGCATCGCCCGATCGACGCGATCCTTGAGCTTGCCGGGGAACACCGCCTGCAGGCGCATGACGTGGCGCAGATTGATGTGGCGGTGCGAGGCACCCAGGCGCGCGTGCTGCGTTTCGCAAACCCGCAGACCGCGCTGGAGGCCAAATTCAGCATGCAATTCACCGCGGCTTGCGCGATGCTGCGCGGCCGCGTCGCGCTGGTGGATCTGGACGACGCCTTCGTCACCAGCGACGCAGTTCAGTCGATGTTCGCCAAGGTCCGTTTCACGCACCTGCCGCCCAACGCGGACGGCTCACCGCCGTTGGCGGACCGCGTCGTCATCACAACGCGCGACGGACGGGTGCTCGACAGCGGTGAACTCGCGCGCGCCCGACCGCACACGCGGCTGAAAGAGAAATTCCTCGACTGCTGCGAGGCAGGCGGCTTCAGGCGTGGCGAGGCTCTGTTCGACAAACTCAGCGCGCTGGACACGCTCGCCGACATGCGGCTGCTGTGCGGCGAAGAGGCCGTCGCGGCCTGAGATTTTTCACACGGAGACGACAGACATGAGCAAAGAAGTAAAAACCGAATGGATCACCGTTGCAGCCGGCGACAGCCAGACCTGTGACGCCTATCTGGCGCTGCCGCCGGCCGGCAGCGGACCCGGCATCGTGTTGTTCCAGGAGATTTTCGGCGTCAACGCGCACATCCAGGGCGTGGCCGAGCAGTACGCACAGGACGGATTCACGGTCCTTGCTCCCGACCTGTTCTGGCGCCAGCAAAAGCGTGTGGAACTTGCCTACGACGGCGAGGACCGCACACGCGCCGTGGCGTTGATGAAGGAATTGAAGCCAGCCCAGTTGCAGGCCGACATCCGCTCCTCGGTGGCTGCATTGCGCGCACGCGCCGAGACGGCCGGCCGCAAAGTCGGTGCGCTGGGCTACTGCCTGGGGGGGCGGCTGGCCTATACGGCCGCCGCCATCACCGACGTCGATGCCGCAGTGGCGTACTACGGCGGCGGCATTCACGACCAGCTCGCGCTCGCACCCAGCCTGCAGTGCCCCATCCAGTTCCACTATGCGGCCAGCGACGAAAGCATTCCCCCGGCGGCCGTGCAGAGCGTGCGCGCCGCGGTCGCCGGCAAGGACGCGGAAGTGTTTGTCTACGAAGGCGCCAACCACGGCTTCAACTGCTGGGACCGCGGCTCGTACCACCCCGCCAGCGCTGCGCTGGCACACGGCCGTGCGCTGGCGTTCCTCGCCTCTCGACTTTTTTGACGGCCGCCACCGCCGCCGCCATGCAAATCACCCACCTGATCGTCGGCGGAGGCTCCGCCGGCTGTGTGCTCGCCAACCGCCTTTCGGCCGACCCCCGCCATAGCGTCATGCTGGTCGAAGCCGGCACCGACTACACGGCCGGCCAGACGCCTGAAGACATCCTGGACACCTACGCGGGCCGTGCGCTCGGCAACCGTTCGTATTTCTGGGACCTGCAGGTCCGGCGCGGCGCGGACGTCCCGCACCTGGATGACGCCCAGCGCAAGCCCTTGCGCTACGAACAGGCGCGCGTGATCGGCGGCGGCTCCAGCATCAACGGCCAGGTCGCTCTGCGCGGCATGCCGCTCGACTTCAATCGCTGGCATGCGCTGGGCGCCACCGGCTGGGACTGGGACGGCGTTTTGCCTTACTTCCGCAAGCTGGAATCGGACCTACATTTCCCCGGCGACATGCATGGCAGCGACGGTCCCATTCCAATCCGCCGCTTCTTCCGCGAAGACTGGGACCGGTTCACCCACGCCGTTGCGCGCGAATGGGAACGCGAGGGCTTCGGCTACATGCCCGACCTGAACGGCATGTGGGACGACGGTTTTGCGCCCATCCCGGTCTCCAACGACGGCAGCAAGCGTGTCTCCACCGCGATGGGCTATCTCACGGATGCCGTGCGCGCGCGGCCCAACCTGCAGATCGTCTCCGGCACGGAAGTGCTGCGGCTGGTGCTACAGGGCACCCGGACCACCGGCGTCGAAGTGCGCGACGCTTCCGGCACGCAACGCGTCATCGACGCCGACAACGTCATTCTGAGCGCCGGCGTGTTCCGTTCGCCGTGGCTGCTGATGGCCTCGGGCATCGGCCCCGGCGCCCACCTGGCCGAACGCGGCGTGGCCGTGGTGCTGGACCGGGCGGGCGTCGGCCGCAACCTGCAGGACCATCCACTGCTGTCGATCTCTTCCTACCTGAGCCGCGAAGCGCGCGCCAACGGCGCTTCGCGCCGCAACTTTGCCTACCTGCGCTACACCTCGGGTATGGCGCCCGGATGGGACAGCGACATGATCATGATGGCCGTGTGCCGCTCGTCCTGGCACGCCATTGGCCAGCGTATAGGCACGCTGTCGGCCAACCTCGCCTACGCGTATTCGCGCGGCAGCGTGTCGCTGGCGCCAGCGGGCGCCGCAGCCGGACCCGACGTTTCCTTCAACTGGCTGGCCGACGCGCGTGACCGCGCCCGCATGATGGACGCCTTCCGCCGCATGGCACGCATTTACGCGACGGCCGGCGTGTCGCAGTTTGCGTCTCACCCGTTTCCCAGCAGCTACTCGGCACGGGTGCGGCTGATCCAGCAGAACACGTTCAGGAACGCGGCGCTGACACAGCTCGGGGCGGCCGTGATGGAGAGCTCGCCCCTGCTGCGCAAGTTCATCATTCGCAACTTCATCCAGGACGCGCCGCCGGTGGCCGACCTGCTGCGCGACGAGGGCGCGCTGGAAGCGTATGTCTGCGCCAACGTGGGTTCGACGTTCCACCCGGTGGGCACCTGCCGCATGGGCGCGGAAACCGACGCGCAGTCGGTCGTCGATCCGAAGGGCCGCGTGATCGGTGCGCAGAACCTGTACGTGGCGGATGCGTCGGTCATGCCCGAAATCACCCGGACCAACACCAACCTGCCGGCCATCATGATCGGCGAGAAGATGGCCGACCTGATTGCGGCCGCCTGATCAGCGCAGCAGCAGACCAGCCTCGCGTTCGAGGATGCGGTTCACCTCGGCGGGGCCGGATACCGCGAGCGGCACGCTGAAGCCGGTGAACTTTTCGGTCATGCCGGGTTCATCGAGTGCCTGACGCACCGAAGCTGTGAGTTTCGCCGCGATGTCGGGCGGCGTGCCTGCCGGCGCCCACAGCGCATAGTTGATGTCCTGCACATAGCCGGGAACAAAACGGCCGATCGGCACGCCCCCGGGCACCGCCGCAGACGGCTCGGCCGAGGTCACGCCGATCACCTTGAACCTGCCCTGCTGGATGAACTCGTTCATCGTCGACGACACTGAGCCCAGCAGCACACTGACCTCACCACCCAGTACGGCGGTGAGCGCGAGCGCCTGGCCGCGGTAGCTCACAACCACAACATTGAGATTGGCCGAACGCGCCAGGGACGCGAGCGACTTTTCATCCGTCGGCCCGGCCACCGCCACGTTGACGCCGCCGGGTTGCTTGCGCGCCCACTCCACGAAGCTGGGGAAGTCTTTCGCCGGCACCTTGTCGTTGACCAGAAGTACCTGCGGCGCACGCGCCAGCGTCGAGATCGGCACCAGGCCCCTGATGGCGTCGGCATTTGTGTTGGGCAGCATCGACGGCGCCTGCACCACGGTCGTGATAGGGGTCTCCTCGTTTTCAGTGCAATAAGTGACGGTACGCAAAGCTAGCACTGGCGCGGGGGTGGTCTGGGTAGACCGTTGATTTCATTGACTTTCCTGTTCGCTTTGTAAACGGGTATGGTGGCCTCCCACTTTTGAGGTTCACGATGCAGGGTTGGCACACAACGTTTTTGGGGATGCGTGGGCTCCCCCGCGATATC
>JAKOVD010000212.1 GCA_029782215.1 Chloroflexota bacterium | reverse complement strand
AACACCGTGCTCAGGTTCGGGGCCGTCTTGTATCCCGAAATGTGCACGAACTTCGTGTCCGGAAACTCCTGCGCCACCGTCACCGTCGGGTCCATGAACCCAAAGCTCGTGGTGAAGATCAGGTCGTACCCCTTCTGCGCAAAGTCCCGGATCACGCGCTCCGCTTCCGGACCTTCCGGCACGTTCTCGATGTACGATGTCTCTACTTTGTCGCCCAGCGCCTTCTCCATCGCCAGGCGCCCCTGGTCCTGAGCCCAGGTCCAGCCCATGTCGCCGATCGGCGCCACGTACACAAACGCCACCTTCAACTTATCCTTCGCGGGCTCCTTGGCAGTCTCCGTCGGGGGCGGCTGCGTGGGAGCGGCGGTTGGCTGGGGCACAGGCGTGGCCGTCGGAACCGGAGTCTCGGTACCGCAGGCTGCCAGGATCACGACCAGCGCAAACAGAGCTGCTGCAACGAACCACAAGCGTCTCATTCTACTCCTCCTGAATGGAAAGAAACGGTATTCTGCAGGCGAACAGCCCGCCTAATGGGTTGTGCGGCACTGAACAACCTGCAGCACGGACTATACAACGGCAACGGGCGCTAACGCAAAAGGAGTGTTTGCTTACGTTCCCCCATTCTGAGGGGTCGCCAGCCACTGCCGGGCAAAGTCAACCGCCAGGCGCTGGCGGAAGAGCCGCGCCTCGGCCTGGCCGACCAGGCCGCGCTTTACCACATGCTCCTGCCGGTCAAAGTCGTCCCCAATCGTCTCGAAGGGTCCCTCGTCAAGCACGATGTTGTGCACAGAAACCCATACGCGTTGGCCATCGCGCAAGATGGGCGCGCCGTCGACCAGGCGGCGCGGGTTCGGAAGGCGGTACTCCGCCAGGTGGAAGGAAGTATTGTTGCCATGTCCGACCCCCAACAGCAGCACCCAGCCATCCAGGTCATAGAGCCGCGCCAGGGGTGACCCTTCACCCAGGCTGTCGTCCAGGCTGTGATCGGCGGTGAGGAAACGGGCCTTGGGACCATGCGCAGCAAACGAATGATGCGGGTGATAGCTGCGCAGGGCGCCGGGCCAGCTGCGAAAGACCTCGGCGATCTGGCCCATCCAGCTTGTCGGCGTTACCTGCGGGTCAAAAGCAGGCGTCTGGGCGCGAATGATGGGCCACCAGTCCTCCGGCACCGGCGGGTTCTCCCAGAGCGAGGGTTCCGAGTAGGCCGCAGAGTGGGCAGGCATGACCAGGGTGCCTTCCGGTCCCAGGGCATCGAGCAGCCCCTGGATGACGGCGACGGGGCCGCCAGGCACCCAGCCGATGGCGCTGAGCGAGGAATGGACCAGCAGGACCATGCCCGGCCATACACCCAGGGCGTCCAGGTCACTGGCGATCTGCGTTCGAGTCACGGGATAGGAGGTGCGGGTGATCACGGAGAGTTCAGACATAACAGAAGGGTGATCAACAGTGACAAAGGAAGAGTCTGCGCCTGGCAGGCGGATTGCCTCTCGCGGCAGGATGTGCTATCTTCAGGTTACGTTCGGTAAGATCTGCCTCAATTCTATGCGCTGACCCCGTCGTCACGGATATCTGCCAATGCCCAGCGTCACGATTGTCGGTTCCTGCAACATCGACTTGATCTTCCGGCTGGAACGCCTGCCGCAGCTTGGCGAATCGCTGCCCGCCCTGGGTTTCGAAATCGCGGCCGGCGGCAAGGGACTCAACCAGGCCGTGGCAGCGGCCAGGCTGGGCGCGATTACGGCCATGGTGGGTGCTGTCGGGCAGGACGTGTTTGGCGAGATGCTGGTCAAGGTTCTGGCGCAAGAAGGCATCGACCACACCTGCGTGCAGAAAGACCACAAAGAGGGCACAGGCGTCGCCTGCCCCCTGCTGGATGCCAATGGCAGCAACGCCATCGTCGTGGCCACGCGTGCCAACGGGCATCTTTCGCCCAAGGCCGTGACCGCTGCCGAGGCCGTGATCGCCCGCAGCGACATCGTGATGCTGCAGCAGGAGGCGCCTGCCGACGCCAACCTGGCGGCGGCGAAGGCAGCGTCGCGGCACCAGACCGCTGTGATGCTCAACGCGGCTCCGGCGCGGCCGGTGACGCCGGAGATGCTCCGCTTGACCCAGGTGCTTGTCCTCAACGAAGTCGAGGCAGCCCAACTGAGCGGGGAGGACGCCAGCACGCGTGAGGGAGTTCTGACCGCTGCCCAGCGTCTGCACGAACAGGGACCGGCCATCGTCGTCATCACCCTGGGTTCTGAGGGCGTGTTCTTCCTGCACCAGGGCGCCGCCAAGTGGGCGCCGGCATTCAATGTCAAGGTCGTCGACACCACCGGCGCCGGCGACGCTTTTTGCGGCGGCTTGGCTGTGGCGTTGGCCCGCGGCAAACCCCTGCCTGAGGCAGTGAATTTCGCCAATGCCTGCGGCGCCCTGGCTTGTACGGTGCTCGGCGCCGCCCCTTCCATGCCGACCGAAAATGATGTCGCCACTTTCCTGGCGCGGCGCCGCCAGAAGCGAGGAGCCTGACCGTGCAGCTCCTGGTTGCGGTCGTTCAGGCTGTTGATGCCGATTCCTTGATCCAGGGACTGTCGGCCAAGGCGATCAGAGCCACGCGCATTGATTCGGTGGGAAGCTTCCTGGCACAGGGCAACGTCACCGTCCTGATGGGCCTGGAAGAGCCCCAGGTCGAACAGGCGCTGGCCGTGTTGGCGGAGACCTGCCGCACCCGGCGCAGCTATGTCAGCACCATGACCCCCGGCCTGCCCGATGCGCCGCATATCTCATCCGGCGTTCTGGTGCCGCTCGAGGTTGAAGTCGGGGGCGCAGTGGTGTTCAGCCTCCCGGTCGAGCGTTTTCTCACCTTGTCAGCCGGCCAGCCGCTCCCCCCGGCGCCACCGGCGGCAGCGCGGCAGCCCGCCAGCGAACAAGCCGCCATCGCCCCTGAAGGAGCCAACCTCATGAAGCTCGTGGTAGCCATCCTCCAAGATGAAGATGCGGATCGCGTCAGTGACGCCCTTCTGGGCGGCGGCTACCGGTTGACCCGATTGAAGACGCAGGGAGGCTTCTTCCGTCGCGGCAACGCCACGCTCCTAATCGGCGTGGATGCTGTCCGCGTCGATGACGCTCTGGAAACCATCCGGGTCAACTGCCGATCAGGCCGAGGCGAGGCCAGGCCACCACATGCTGGGCATCAAGCGGGGGCTCAAGCGGGGGCTCAAGCGGGGGCGACCGTCTTCGTCGTGGACGTGTCGCAGGTGTTCAACCTCTGAAAGCATAGAGTGGCGGTCTTCCTGACCCGCCACTCTGCCAATCCTTCTTGTCGTTTCGCAGCCAGCGTCCTACGCCGCGTCTTCGGCCGTTGTCCGCTGCCGCGCCCGCAGGATGACCTTGTAGATCTCGCCCAGGACCAGAAGCACGATGCCGGGAATGAGGGCCAGCTCCCATTGGTGTGGGGTGAGCGCCACCGTGTGGAACACCTTCTGCATCAAGCCCACCTCGGTCATCAACATGGTCCCCACGACGACCCAGCCAAATGCCAACAGCAGCCGCGAGTTGGAGAGGGTTGCCTTGTCAAAGGCGCTGTCCTCGGGGAAACGCAGGTTGAGGGCCAGGAAGATGTTCATCAACGACAGACCCACCAGGGCCATGCTCTGGCCGATCGGTGACGAGCCATAGGTCGTCTTGCCGATCTGGAACAGGATCAGGGCGACAGCCGCCATATACAGCCCGGTAACGGCCAGCCGCACCATCATGCTGCGGACGATGATCGGTTCACCAGACGGCCGGGGTTTGCGCTTCATGATGCCCGGTGAGGCGACATCCAGGCCCAACACAGCGCCGATGGGCGCCACAATGGCCATGTGGATCCAGAGCACCTGCTGGGGAAGGAAGAGCGCCGTCCCCGCAATGGCAAAGAGGGTCGAGCCCAGGAACGCCAGGATGAACATGAACAGGTTGGCAATCTGGATGCGCAGGTATTTCTGCAGGTTGTCGTAGACGATGCGGCCCTGTTCCACCGCGGACACGATGGTGGCAAAGTTGTCATCGGCCAGGATCATCTTGGCGGCTTCCTTGGCGACGTCGGTGCCGGTGATGCCCATGGCGATGCCGATATCGGCAGCCTTGATGGCAGGCGCATCGTTGACGCCATCGCCTGTCATCGCCACGATGTTGCCCTTGTCCTTCAGCACCTTTACCAGCTTGACCTTGTGCTCCGGCGCCACGCGAGCAATCACGCCGATCTCATCCACCTGCTTGGCGGCCTCTTCGTCGCTCAGGGCGGCGAACTCCGCCCCTGTCACCGCGCGCCCCTCGATGCCCAGCTCGTGGGCGATGGCAGCAGCCGTCACGGCGTGGTCGCCGGTGATCATACGCACACGGATGCCGGCGCTCTTGGCCTCGGCAATGGCCTTCTTGGCCTCGGCGCGCGGCGGATCAACCTCACCGACCAGAGCGCATATCTCGAGGTCCCCCATGAGCGCCATGAGATCGCCTTTCGGATCGAAGGTGGCCGGATCGAATTCGCGCTGGGCCAGGGCCAACACACGCAGGCCCTGACCGGCAATCCGCTCGTTCCCGGCCATCACCTTGCTGCGAGCCTCGTCGGTGAGCGCGCCCGCCTTCCCACCGGGCAGACGCCCGTAACGGGAACGGTCGAGGATCACGTCGGGGGCGCCTTTCACGTAGGCCCGCACCACCGGCTTGCCGTCGGCGCCGGTCATGTTGTGGAAGGTCGCCATGAACTTGTAGTCGGAATCGAAGGGCACCGAGGCGATGCGGGGATGGTTCTCCCGGAAGGCCTTGACGTCGACACCGCCCTTCTGCGCCAACACATAGAGCGCCCCCTCGGTCGGATCGCCCACCACGGCGCCGTCCTGAATGTCGGCGTCATTGCAGAGGGCGCACGAGAACATGACATAATCAAGATCGGTCTCGGCATCGCCTGTGGTCCGCTGGATCTGCCCATTGAAACTGTAGCCCTCGCCGCTGACCGTGTAGTGGTGCCCGACGGTCGTGATCTCACGCACCGTCATCTGGTTCATCGTCAGCGTGCCGGTCTTGTCGGAGTTGATCGCCGAGGTGGAGCCCAGCGTTTCGACCGCAGGCAGGACCTTGATGATGGCATTCTTCGCCGCCATGGCAACCGTACCCATCGACAGGATCGTGGTTACGACCGCAGGGAGGGCGTCGGGTATCGACCCCACCGCCAGTGACACGCCGATCATGAAGAGCTGGTCAAACGATTGTCCCTGGGCCAGGCCCATGACGACGATGGCGACAAAGGCAAACAGCGCCATGAAGATGATGAAGATCGTCAGCCGGTCCACCTGTTTGGTCAGGGGCGTCTTCTCGGTCTTTTGCGCCGCCAGCATGGTGGCAATGTGGCCCACTTCCGACCCCATGCCGGTGGTGGTGACCAGGATCTCGCCGTGACCGCGGGTGACGTTCGTGTTCATGAACGCCATGTCCACCCGATCGCCCAGCGGCACATCCGTTTTGGTGATGGCGTCGGTGGACTTCCCCACGGCCACGCTCTCGCCCGTCAGCGCCCCTTCCTCGATCTGCAGGGTAGCGGCGACAATCACACGGCCATCGGCCGGCACGCGGTCGCCGGCATCGACAAGGATGATGTCGCCGGGAACGATCTGGTCGGCGGGGACCTCCGTCACCACGCCGTCGCGGCGAACCTTGGCGACCGTCTTCATCATCTTGCTGAGGGCGGCCACGCTGGCGGCCGCCTTGCCCTCCTGGTTGTAGCCCAACCAGGCGTTGGCCAAGGTGAGCAGGATCAGCCCGATGAAGGTCCGGTATTCGGCGATCAGCAGGCTGACGACGGCTGCCACAAGCAGCACAATCTGCATGTACTCCTTGTACTGCTTGAGGAAACGCAGCCAGGCCGGTTCCGGCTTCGCTTCTGCCAACACGTTGGGGCCGTATTTCTGCAGCCGCGACTGCGCCTCGGCCGCGCTCAACCCCTGCGCCGGATCGACGTTCAGTTGCTGCGCAACCGCCTCCGGCGTCAGGCCGTACCACTTCGATTGGGTCTCAAGTGCATCTGCCATATGCGGTTCTTCTCCTTATCTTGGGAGCCGGCGGGGTTTCCCATCGAGTGGACCGTCACGCGTTCGACGGTTCACCTGATTATATCCGTCATAACGGAATCGGCCCTACTTTATCCCTCTCCCCGGCCAGGTTAGCCTACCAGCACCGTCTCGACCGGATAGTCCACCAGGCTGTCGCGGCCGGTGCGCTTGACCAGAAGTATCATGATCGTAATCGCGCCCAATCTACCCCAAAACATCATGGCGATGACCACCAACCGGCCAAACGTGTTGAGGGTGTCTGTCACACCCAGGGTGAGGCCAGTCGTCGAAAACGCAGAAACGACCTCGAAGAGGGCCGGGCTGAAGCTCAGCTTCTGGGTCAGAAGCAACAGCCAGGTGGAGATGACGACCACAGCGAGACTGATGAGGAGCACGGTGACGGCGCGCCACACGGTCGTCATCGCCACCGCACGCTGGCCTGCGCGCACCGTATCATGGCCGCGGGCAAGACTCCACACGGCGGCAACGAGGACAGAGAAGGTGCCTGTGGTGATGCCGCCGCCCATGGAGGCCGGTCCGCTGCCGATGAACATGAGGCAGATGAGCAGGAGGCGGCTCGCTTCATGCAGGCTGGCGAAATCGCTGAGGCTGGCGAAGCCCGCCGTGCGTGCGGATGCCGATTGAAACCAGGTTCGCAGCAGTCGTTCACCCAACGGTAGGTTCGCCAGCACGCCTTCCTGGCGGTACTCGCCGATAAGGAGGCCAACCCATCCGATCAGAACTAGAACCAGCGCCGACCACAGCGCCATCCTCGTCTGCAGGCTGAGGCGTCGCCGCCGTTCCCCGCTGCCTTTCGCCCTGCGATTCAGGAACTCCATGTAAACAGGGATGCCCAATCCACCGAGAATTACCAGCCAACCCAGCGTTAAGAGCGTGATGGCATCAGTGGGGAGGCCTTCCGGGTATTGCGGGAGTCCACTGAAGAGATCGAACCCAGCGTTGCAGAACGCTGCCACCGAATGGAAGAGCGCGTAAAAGAGAGCATCAGCAGCAGCGACCGTGCCACTCAGTCTCCAGTGGATCCAGAGAATCAGGGTCCCGATGCCCTCCACTGCCAACATGAAGGCCACCGTGCGACCAAGCACGTCCAGGATGGCCCTGGGGCTGGCAAGGCCCAGCGAGCTGCTGACTGCCAGGCGGTCTACGAGCGACACGCGTCGTCCCAACAAGCGCACGGTGAGGACCGTGACCACGACAAACCCCAGGCCACCGAACTGCATCAGGAAGAGAATCACCCACTGTCCAAGCCTCGTGAAGATGGTACTCGTGCTAAGAACCGTCAGCCCAGTGACCGCCGACGCCGATGTGGCCGTAAACAGCGCGTCCATGAGGGTAATTGGCTGCGTCGTCATGCTGGGAAGAAGCAGAAGACCGGTCCCCACGCCGATGAGCGTCGCCAGGGCAATGACCAGGCGCAGCGGGATCGGCACCCGGCGCTTCCTTTGCAGCGTCATCGCCTCCTGCGCGGCTTCCGTGAGTTGCGGGCGCCTATCCAGCACGCTGCTCATGGCAGGGATGCCACCTCCAGGAGCTTCTCACGTTCACCCACCACAAAGAGGGTGTCACCCTGCTCCAGCCGCAGCTCTGTGCCAGGACATGGGATCAACATGCCTTGACGCTGGATTAGGAGGACGGTGACGCCATAGCGGCCCAGGCTGGCAAGGGGCTGCGCCACCAGGCTGATGGGCGTCTTCAGTTCGGTCAGACTGTGTTCAGGATCGAGCAGCACCCTTTCCAGCAGATTGGGCGCTGCGAGCGTTTCCGCCAGCCGGGTGCCGCTCTCCTCCTCCGACAGGATGACCTGGTCGGCGCCAATTCGTACCAAAATGTCTCGGTGGCGACTGGTCTGTGCATGGCAAATCACCCGAGCGATGCCAAGATGCTTAAGAGATGCCGTGACAAGCGTCGCAGCTTCGAAGTCATCACCGATACCAATGATGACCGTGCCGAAGGATGCGATGTCAACTTCCTGCAAGGCATCTTCATCGGTAGCATCCAGGGCCGCAGCCGACGTGACATCGTCGCTGATGGCCTGAACGCGATCCATGTCGCTGTCTATACCAAGAACGGTATGGCCCATTTCCTCCAGCCGCCGCGCCACGCTGGCGCCAAAACGACCCAAGCCGATCACGGCGAATTCCTTTTCGGCCTGCTTTCTTGAAGAACCTTTCGACCTACGTAACATATGAAATCACCTCAAATTGCCCAATAGGCGGCTAGGCCGAGCCACTTGGCCCGGCGTTCGTTTCCTGCAGCCAGCGCTGAGCGGCGTCGAGCGCCGCTCTGGTGCTGGCGCTAAGCGTCGTCGTCGCCACGAACACGTTCTCGGGGCCCAAGATGTCGCTGGTGGTCTCGGTGCGGTCCAGCTGCCCCTTCACCTTGGGGTTGACGCCGGCCACCATGAGCCTGCCGCCCGCGGCCTTGACCTGTTGGGAATAGCGCTCCAGGACGACGACAAACGAACTGCCGATGCCCTCTTGCGCCCGCAGCCGCAAAATCACCGCCGGATGCACGGCGTCCTTGGCCTTGGGCAACATCTGCTCCACCGTCTCTGCGCCGGCAGCGGTCATGTTGCCGAAGATCTCCAACAGCGTCACCGCATTACTGGCCAGTTGGGCCGGCGCCGGTCCCTGGGTCACGGTACCATCGGGGTTGGGCGTGAGCTGCACCACGCGCACCTCTTGCGTGGACGTCACAAAGAAGTACACCAGGATGGAGAGCACCACCCCAGCGAACACTGCCCACTGCAGGGGAATGAGCAGCGTCAGGGCCAGTGTGACCGCCATGATGGCACGCGGAGACCAACCTGTGTCCCAGATGTCCTTGATCCGCTCCCTCTTGATCGATTGGAAGCCAGCCACAATCAGAAGGCCGGCCATGGCTGGAATGGCGACCTGACTCACCAACCCGCTGAAAATCAACACTGCGAGCACCACAATGAGGCCCGAGAAGACGTTGGCCCACCGTGACTTGGCCCCGGCGCTGACGTTGAGCGCCGTGGCGGACACCGAGCCGCCGATGGGCATGCCCTGGAACAGCCCTGCGCCGACGTTGGCCATGCCCTGGCCGATGAAATCGCGCGAGGTGTCCGGGTAGACGCCATCCGGGTTAGGATACCCTTTGCTGACGCCTGCCCCCTGGACGAGGGCGATGATGGCGAGGGCGAGGGCGTCGACCAACAGCGCTGGTGCCAATGAGAGGTCGGGCAGCTGGACCACGGTGGCGAGACGCAACGTATCCGGGATCGCCGCCACATCCTTCACCTGCTGCACCGAAGTCCAACCCAGGATGAGCATCACTGCCGACCCGATCACCATGCCGAAGAGCATGGAGAAGTTGCGGAGCCTGGTCCGGTCCACCAGCAGGATCACAGCCACGGTCAGCAGGCCGATCGCAGTCGTCTGCGGATCGATCTGGTCCAGGTGCAGCAGGGTGTCGATGGCCTTAACCACTTTGTTGCTGTAAGCGCTGGAATAGCCGGTGAAGTCGCCCAACTGCGACAGGATGACGTTGATCGAGACGCCGGTAAGAAACCCGATGACCACCGAGTTGGAAACGAAACGCAGGAGTCGGCCCAGCTTGAGCAGCCCGGCGAGGAGCATGGCCAAGCCGGTCAACAGGGCCAGGGTCGAGATCGCGCTGTTGCGGATGGCGCTGTCATAACCGGCCAAAGCGGCTCCGGCCGTGATGGACAAGGCGCTCGTGGTGGCGATGTTCATGTACGCTGAGCCGCTGAAGAGCGCGCCCAAGGGCGTGCCGATCATGATCGCGTACAACCCCTGCAGGGGATTGATGCCAGCCAGGATGGCCGACGCCATGGCGTCGGGGATGTTGGCGACGCCGGTCGTCAAGCCGGCGATCAGGTCGGCAACCATGTTGCCGCGCGATGGGGCAGAGGTGGTAGTCATCTGGGATTGTTCTCTTGGGCAGCGGCACGGCG
Source organism: Chloroflexota bacterium (assembly GCA_029782215.1). Lineage (GTDB taxonomy): Bacteria > Chloroflexota > Anaerolineae > J102 > J102 > SSF26. The sequence continues at coordinate 8,143 of JAKOVD010000212.1, read as the reverse complement.
CGAGGTCCACAACGCCAGCAGGGCGAGCAGCAAAGCGCTCACGACGACGGCAACGGCGATGACAACCCCGGTCTCCTTCTGCACCAGGGCTGACGTGAAGAGCGCGGCGAACAGCGGCGCCTTGAGGGCGGCGACGAGCGCGCCGGCCATCGTCGCCGCCACGGTCACCGCCACCGGAATGCCGGGGAACACAAGGTTCACCGCCATGCCCAGGGCCACACTGGCGAACATGATCGGGAAGATGTAGCCCCCTTTCCAGCCGGTAGCGAGCAGCAGAGAGGTCGCGAGCAGCTTGGCCAGCGCCAAGACGATCAGCGTCAGCACCCCGATCTCCGCCGCATGGACGATCAGGTCAACCGTTTCCGATTCACCGGAGAAAAGCGTCAGCGGCAGCAGAGCGCCGATGAGTCCCATGCCCAGGCCGCCCAGCAGCCCGCGCAGCACCACATGCGTCTTCATGGGTTGGAGAAGCTGCTGCAGGCGCCGAAGTGAAACCATGAAGAGCGCGCCCACCACGCCACCGACCAGGCCGAGCGGCGCGGCGTACAGCAGATCCACCAGCCGGGGAACATAGCCGGGGAAGGGATAGAGTGTCTCGAAGAAACTCCCGCTCAGGGCGACGAAGACCACGGTGGCGACGGCCGAGGCGAGCAGGCTGGGGAACAACACCCAAAAGTATGCCATCATTCCACCGGGTCCGCCCTGCGCCGACTCCAGGCCCAACAGCGCCCCGCCGAACGGCGAGGTGATGAACGCCGCCAGCATCCCGCTGACACCGGAATAGCCCATCGTGCGCGTTTCCCGGTCATTGAGCTTGAGCCGGTCGGAGACCAGCGTGCCGATGCCGCCGCAGGCGTCCGCCAGCGGCGCTTCCGGACCGAGGCTGGCACCGGAGATGAGTGAAACAAAGGCTGTAATGACGATGCCGGGCGCGTGGCGATACTCAAACCGCCCGGTCCTGCCGAATTCGAGCATCAATTCGGCAAAAATAGCGTTGTGATCGCCGAAGAGTTTCACCAGGAGCCCAACCAACAGCCCGCCAAGGGTGCAAACCATCACGGTGAACAGGCGCGTGTCCAGGCCCAGCGCCTGGGCAGCTTCTTCCCAAAGCAGATACGTGCCCTGGTGCACGAGGGCGATGAACCCGAAGGTGATCAGAGCGCTGATCAACCCCAGCAAGGAGACTAGCGCCAGGAGCTTGACGTAGGATGCCGGTTTGGCTTGTGGGTCGATCATTGTGCGTCTCGCGATGAGGTTGGCTGGCAAAACGAAGTCTCAGTGGGTGGCATGGTGCTTGCTCTATCCGGCGCTCATCTTCTCCAGCATCTGGCGCAGGAGAGCCAGCTCTTCCTTGACGGCCTTGAGCTCTTCTTGGACAGAAAGGGCGGGTGTGGCAGCGAGGGCCTCCTCCTCTTCTGCTTCTGCAGAAGACGATGACCCGACCAGCACGCTGGCGAGAATGCTGGCGAGAGCGCCGATGATCCCGACGCCCATGAACATGATGAAGACCGCCGTGATGCGTCCCCCGGGGGTGACAGGATAGCGGTCACCGTAACCCACGGTGGTGATCGTGACAATGGAGTACCACAGCGAATCACCGCCCGTTTGGATGTTCGCGTCAGGCGACTTGCTCTCAAACTGGAGCACGAGCACACTGGCGGTCGTCAGGACAACAATCGTCAGCAGGACGGTAATGAACAACGCGTACTGGCTGCGATTTTTGACCACATCTTCAACCAATTGCCTCCTGTTCTCGCCGCGCAGCAAACGCATGATGCGGGCGAGCCGGCTCAGCCGGGCCAGGCGCAGGAGGCCGCTATACTTGAATCCCAATCCGAAGGAGGGGATTGAGCCGAGAAGATCCAGCCAACCGCGCTCCTTGATGAAGTAATCGGACTTCTTGGAGGCTGCTTTCAAGTTCAGGAAGAAGTCGATCAAGAAGATGATGCAGATCAGGTTGTCGTAGACCCGAAGGAGCGAGATTGTCGCGTCGCCTAACGGCAGCAGCATCAACACCATGATGACCAGGGAGATGACGGTCAGGACGAGGATGAAGATGTTGTAGGCATTGCTGTGCCGGCGAGTTGTGGGAGCGATCTGTTGTGTCACGTGATTCCTCCTCTCATGATGCTTGTTTGTCGGATGTCCCTTGCGCAGTACAGCGGATGATCAGTGACGTGCCTGATCGAGCGCCTGGCGCAATTGCAGGGCAAGCGCTTCGAGCCGCGCCCGCTGGGCGCCTTCGGCTTGGGGCAGCATTGAGTTCACAACTTGCACCAGGCGGTTCAGCGCATCGGCCGAAAGGCCAAGGAAGGTCTCCGGCTTAGTCTCTTCTGCGCTCAGGTGAAAGAGGGCGCCGTCCAACACGCGTCCGAAGATGTGCACTGCGCCGATCTTCGCGGTTACGCCGCTGCGATCCAGCAGCTCACGTACCGCGGGGCGCACGCGCGCCAACAGCAACTGCACACCCGACGCCGCCAGGTCGTCGTGCAGCTCTCCCAACGTCTCAACGCTGGGAACGTCTATTTCGTTGGTCAGCTCCAGGTCGAGCAGAACCCGCTTCACCGGTTGGGCGCCGGCATATGCCTCGGCGGCCAGCCGGTTGGTGATTTGGGTGCGCACCGTGTCGGCATTGGCGAAAAAGAGGCTCTCCTCCGGCGCGAAGATCAGTAGGCCGCTGATCGGTGTGGCCTCCTCCCCGGCCGCGCCGTCCTTTGCCGGCAAAGAGCCAACCCCCGCAAAGCTGAGCGTCCCGCGCACAAGGCCCAGCTCGGTCATCTGACCTTGGCTCGTGCGCCAGACGAGGGCCAACAGCGACAGTGCGACCGCGAGCAGCAGCGCCCACAACGACTCCTCGAGGGTCAACACAGCCAGAAAGGTGACCAGTGCCAGGGCGAAGTCCATGCGACGCAGGCTGTACAGCCGCAGCATCTCGCGCCATTTGAACATGCCGTAGACCGCCACGACGACAATCGCCGCCAGGGTCGCCTCGGGCAGATTACGAAAGAGCGGCGTCAGGAAAAGGGCCACCAGGATGGTGAGGCCGGCGGCCACGATGCCCGACATCTGGCTCTTGGCGCCCGCTGCCTCATTGGCCGCCGTCTTGGAGAGGCTGGAGCCGATTGGGAAGCCCTGGAACAGGCCAGCGCCTATGTTGGCCGCGCCCAGTCCGATCAGTTCCTGGTCGGGGTTGATTCCATAGCGATACTTCGTGGCGAAGCTGCGCGCCGGCCCGATGGCCTCGGCGAAGACCACCAGGGAGAGGGCCAAGCCGCCCGGGATCAAGGACAGCCACTGATCGAGCGTGATACCCGGCAGCTTGGGCGGCACCAGGCCCGCTGGGATTTCCCCAACGACGTGCACACCGAGCGCACTCAGGCCGAAGACCGACGACACCACAATGCCGTAGACCATCGCCACAAGCGCGGCCGGGATGCGGTGGAGGTAGTGCTCCAGCAGCAACATGATCACGATCGTGGTGAGGCCGACGACCAACGTCAGCAGGTGCGTTTCCGGCAGATGGATGACCAGGTCGTAGAGGCGCTCCCACACGTTTCCGGAGCCGGACTCGAGGCCGAACAGCTTGGGCAGCTGCTTGACCGCGACGACCACGGCCAGGCCCGACACGAAGCCCACCAGAACCGAGGACGAGAAGAACTGGGCGATGCGCCCCAGGCGCAGCAGGCCGGCGAGGACCGCCACAACGCCGGCCGTGATCGCCAAGGCGGTGGAGAGCACGATAAACTCGGGCGTTCCGGCCGGCACCAGCGCGGACACGATCGAGTAGGACATGACCGCCTGCACCGATGAGACCACAACCACCAACTGGCGCGATGTGCCGAAGATTGCATAGAGCAACAATGCGGCCGGCGCGGCGTAGAAGATCGTCTGCGGCGGCATGCCGGCCAGCTCGGCGTAGGCCATGCCTTCCGGAACGAGCAGGGCTGTGACGGTAAGGCCGGCGATGATGTCAGGGCGTAGCCAGCCGCGGTTGTAGCCGGGCAGCCAGCCCAGGATGGGAACGAAGCGGCGCAAGCTGGGAGAAGGTGCGGTCTTCTTGGCGACGGTCACGGACATCCTGAGCACCTCACTTTGGTGGCTACTGGCTTGTGGCCGCAGCAGGCGTTCATCAGCCCGCTTCTCGAGCTGCGGGCACAGCGCTGCCGCACACGGCCACGTGCAACGATCTCATTGTATTAGAAACCCCGAATTACTGCGAGGCGGCGCCTCTGCAGGCACACCGCCTCGCAGGTCCGTGCGAGTCCGGCCTGGTGGGGATACCCCGGATCAGGCTCTGCGTTGGCGGAAGGCCTGGACGATCAGAACCACGCCTCCGATCAGCGCGGCGACAGCCGCAGTCCAGATGAAGGACAGGCCGATGCCGGGCATAGTGTAGGCGCCGATCAGGATCAGACCGAAGAGGATGCCCAGGACGCCAAGAATTCCGGCTGCCCAGCCACCGCCTTTGAACGCCATAACCAGCATGATGACGCCCTGCACCAAGCCCCACAAGCCGATCACCAGGACGAATATCCGGGGCAGGGCCAGAGCGCTCGCGACGGGGTAAACCAGAATGTAGCCGCCGGCGATGACGCTGATCATGCCGATGAACAGCTTCCAGCCCCAGGCGCTGCGTTCCTCGAAGATGCTGATGATGTCGATGATGCCGGCGACCAGCCAGTAGAAGGCCAGCATGACGACCAGCAGCATCCAGGTTTCCGCCTTGGTCTTGGCCGGCGCCCACAGCAGAACAGCGCCGACGACCACGGCCATGATGCCCATGAACAGGGTCAGGCCCCAAGAGCGCTGTTTGGTTTCCAACGAAGTTGCAGAAGTGGTCATGACAAAGTCTCCTGTTACAGTGCGGACCGGCCGCCGGCTCGCTCCTGGGTCGCCGGCTACCGGTCTGATACATCCAGCGTCTTGCAGGACGTACGTGTAATGTCTTGCTAACTGAGCAGCTTCGCCTTGGCGGCGGCAAACTCCTCGTCGGTCAGCAACCCTTGCGCCCTGAGGTTGCCCAGGCGCTCCAACTGCGCAATCATGTCATCCTGCGGAGCCGGCGCTGGCTCCGGCGCATACTGTTGGGGCGGTGGGGCGTATTGCTGGGGTGGGGGTGCGTACTGCGGCGGCGCCTGTGTCATGCCCGCTGAATCCATCGCATTGGCATACGCCTTCGCATTCTTCTCCGCCTGCCGGCGGTCCACGGCGTTGCGGGTGGCGGTTGCGGTGCCCACGATGGCTGCCGTGCGCGCCATTCCTCTGACTAATCCTGGCATCTCAGCCTCCTTCATGCCTTGGCGGGGAGTGAGGCAAACGCCTCTTCGACGATTTCTGGCGGCACACGGTAGTTCAGCGCCAATTCCGCGCCAGCGTTATACATGGCATTCACAAGATCGACTGCCCATACATGCTCGATCGCCAGCGCCAGCACGGCCGAACCCGGCACCATGCCTTCGTACAGGATGTCGGCATCCTCGGAGTCGAACAGTCCGCGCGTCCCCGAGTCAATGAAGCCTACCGCCGCCGCCATGTCCGCCGGCAAGTCTTCGAGATCGATACTGTCGCGTCTCCCGTCTTCCTGCTTCATCAGCAGCATGGCGTCCAACACCCGGATCGTTCCGGCTGCCGCCCGGCGTTCCAGCTCGGCAAAGATGCTGCCATCCAGGCGCGGCTCTCCCGCCGCCAGGATGACGACATCGACAGGTCCTCTGCTAATCATGTGAGTCTACCTCCTCGAAGCAGATTAGGATTGGTGAGCGCTGCCGCGCTCAAGTGATGCAGTTCTCACGTTGTCGTGTTCGTGGACGCGCCGGAGTAACCAGGTATCTGGTTCCGATTGCTGTAGGCGGTGCTGGTGTAGTGCATGATGTCGATGATCACCGCCATGATCAGCCAGAACCAGTCCCAGCCGCTCAGACCCGCCGGCGACCACAGGATGACGTAGAACAGCGTGGTGAAGGGCAGGAAGATGACGCCCAACACCGGCCACAGCCAGCTTCCATTGAACGCGGCGCTGAACATCGAGGGGCGGGCCAGCCAAAGGAACAGGGCCGCCAGCCGTGGGAAGAAACCCGCCATCAAAGCGAACAGACAAGGCATTTTCGCATCCTCCAAAACGTGTGTTGAGTGGACGGAATGAACGATGAACAATGCCTCCCCGGTGATATCCGGCTGGCATCGCCGGAGAGGTGTTTCTGCTGGAAGCGGGTTGGCGTCTTGCTAGGCCGCCTGCGCTGCTGTGCGCCACGCCCACCCAACTGCCTTGCCGTCGGGATCAAGATCAGCGGTAGCACGATGGAGGGCACCAGCACGAACGGGAGCGTCATCGTCCCTGCGAAGTTCAGGCTCGCCACCAGGATGGCGGCGGCCACATTGCGCTGCGCCGTGCCCAACCCCAGCACGCTGCGGACGGCCGGATCGCGGCCGCCCATGAGCGTACCGATCAACAGCGACCCGACGACGAACAGGATCAGCGCCAGGATCACCAGGCGGGCGTTCTTCAACGGCTGCAGAATCTGCGTCACGCTGAGGCTCAAGCCCGTCCCCAACATGCTGGCGACGACAAAAGTCAAGCCCGACAAGGCCGCAACCGTGGATAGGAACTGATCGAGTGTCACGTCGTGCTACCCTTACTGACGAGAGCAAGGAGCATGCCAGTGCAGCCCCCCTGCAGGCTCTACTGAGGCCACACGATTTGATGACATCACTGGGTGTGAAGCAGGGTCAGATGTCCAGGGTGCTGCGCAGTTTTTCCAGCTCTTCGCCCGTGGGAATCCAGACCTTCGTCGGATCGAGATCATAGGTCCAGGGCGCGGAGTTCTTCCAGCCGTTCTTCATCCGTTTGCCGTGATAGACGCTCTCGAGATCGTCCACCGTGTCGCCTTCAAAGCCGTCAATGATGTTGTAAACCTTCGTGAAGCCGGCTTTGGCCAGCATGTTGATGGCAAAGGCGCTGCGCCCGCCGGAACGGCACATGGCGACGATGGTATCGTCGGGTTTGAACACCTCCTTGACATGGTCGATGAAGTCGGGGTTCAGCTCAAAGCCGTACTTTCGCTTGTCGGCGTGCCACTGGTATTTGGGGAAGGCCACCGGGATATTGACCGCTCCCTCCGCGTGGCCAAGGAAGACGTATTCTTCGACCATGCGGACATCGAGGACCTTGACCCGCTCCGGGTCGTCCTTCCACATCTCGTACGCTTCTGCCGCGGTCACATAGAGCCCCAGACCGGTCACCTTCCCATCGGGAACCTCGTGGCTTCCATGAAGTGTAGATACAGCGGGCATCTGCACATCTCCTTAATTGGTAGGATCAGGGTCGACGTACATCAAATCGGGATGGAAACCAAAGCCCCACGGCAGCCCGGAGTTCTTCCAGCCGTTGCGCATGTGCTTGCCGTGATAGACGCTGCCCGGGTCGTTCACCCGCTCTCCTTCGAGACCGGTGACGATGTTGTACACCCTGGTGAAGCCGGCCTGCGCCAGCGCGTTCACTGCCATCGCGCCGCGACCGCCGGTGGCGCAATACACCAGGATGGTGTCGTTCAGACCAAACAGGCTCTTCACCACGGGGACGAAGTCAGGGTTTGGCACACCGTAGCACCCTGGGGGTCTGCCGGGCAGGGAGGGACCTTTGGGGTCGTACTTGGGGAAGACAAAGGGGACGTTGTGCGCCATCTCCAGGTGGCCGACGAACGTGTACTCCTCAAAGGTGCGCACGTCCAAGACTTTCACGCCGTCGGGATCGGCCTCCCACATGGCGTAGGCCTCTTTGGGAAAGACGTACAGTCCCAGGATCGTCTTGTTCGTTTCGGGAATTTCGGGTGCGACAACTGCCGCTTCATTAGTAGCCATCAGATCATCTCCATCGTCTCTTTCACTCATTGCATGTTCAGCCAGACGTGTCTCGACTGAGGGTCGGGCGTCAGACAGAGGCTACTACACTGTGGCTGAGTTAGAGCAACAGTAAGGTCGTTGTTTGACGCCGGAGTTGCGACACAGTAGGATGGGGGCATCTTGCAGCCAGCGGAGGCCACATCGTGAAGGGACCGAAACCACCCGTCGTCACATTGAGTACTGAGGAACGGCAAGCCTTGGAGAAACTGAGCAAGGCGCACGGAACGCCGCAACAGATCGCCCT
>JAKOVD010000189.1 GCA_029782215.1 Chloroflexota bacterium | reverse complement strand
CCGCTGCATGTGCCCGTACAAGCTGCGCACGTTGCTTTCTTCACCCAACTCGCCAACGACGCCCCCTTCCTCGTCTGTGATACACTCCATCCTGACTCCTCCTGCTGTGACGTGATGTTTTGGACGACACCAGTCTATCAGCCGAAGGAGTCTTTTTCTAGGCTGCTGCTCCCCCTGTCGCGACTTTTGAGAAGCCCTGGGGCACAACGGGCCTCTTGAGGGCCAGGCCAGGAATGAATTCCCGGCCTGATACCGACAAAACCTGCTGATGCAGGTTCAAACTCGGCCTCAACCCGCTTCAGCGGGTTTCCGATAGCAGACGCCGAATTCATTCGGCGGCAGCCATCCGCCAACTCACATACCTCGGACAATTTGTAAATCCTCATAAGCAAGTTCAAACGCGGACGCAACCCGGTTCAGCAGGTTAGCCATCTCAGACGCCGAATGCATTCGGCGGCAGCCATCCGGCAACGCGCATCCCACGGACACTGTGTGAATCCATATCATAGGGTGGCGGCACGGAGAAACGACTGAAGTCGTTACTACGATCCGGCCTTTGCGAAAAAAGTTCAAAATTCGTGCGCGCGGATGTGCGAAAAATGACCTCAGCGGTATTTGTATGATCGAGAGATGATGTCGAACGCAGAGACCCACCTGTCACGTTTCACAGAACCGTGCGGCGCCTGGTCCAGTGCGACCGGCTTTACTCTCAACAGACGTGATGCCGGTTGGGGCGAGCAATCGTCGTCGCGTCTGTTATTGACGTTGGGGCGCCGGCCGGGGCGAGCGGCCGGCGCCTGCCAACGCCGGTGGGCAAGGAGTTCACCGGGCGGGGCCGCGTGCCCGGTATGACGTTCGTCATGGCGGAAGGGTCGCGACCAGGCTAGACTCCAAAGAGCACGTATCGCCAGCGCCCGCGGCGCCAGCGTGACGGCCGCCGCCTATGTAAGAGCGTTGACATAAGGAGCCCGTGATGCCGGACAAGATTCTCGTTACCTACGCCACGCGGACCGGCAGCACGGCCGGGGTGGCCGAGGCCATCGGCCAGACCCTGGCCGCCGGCGGTGTGCAGGTGGACGTGCGTCCCATGAGCGCGGTGACTGACCTGGCCCCCTACCGGGCCGTGGTGGCCGGCAGCGCCATCCAGGACAAGCAGTGGCTGCCGGAGGCCATGCAGTTCCTGCAGACGCACCGGGCGGCGCTGGCAGCCAGGCCCTTTGCCGCCTTCCTGGTCTGCATGACCCTGGCCATGACCAGGGGCGACTACCGGGCGGAGGTGGCGCGGTGGCTGCAGCCGGTGCGGGCGCAGGTGCGGCCGGTCAGCGAGGGACTGTTCGCAGGGGCGCTCGACATCGGCAAGGTGCCCTCGCGGCGCGACCGGTTGGCGTTCAGACTCAGCGTCCTCTTTGGGGTCTGGAAGGAGGGGGACCACCGCGACTGGGAGGTCATCCGCGCCTGGGCGGAGAGCCTGCGGCCGCTTCTGTAATCTTGCGGGCGAATCCCGCACGCGAGATTCGCCCGCGAGATTCGCCCGCGAATTTCGCACGCGCACGCACTCGAAATCGTGCTATAGTGTGATCAAATAGTCTTGGCGTCGCCCGCGCCCCAACGCCGGGACGACATCGTACACACGGGCGCGCGGGCGAATCCCACACGCGGCTGACTGCCGCTCGTTGCGTCAAGGCGCTGCTGCCTGCGACGCGGGAGGATTGCACGATGAAGACGGCTTCACACCGGGGAAAGCTGACCGGCGGTGAGGACCGGCAAGCAGGGGGGCATGTGCTTGCAGTCACCGTCCTGGTCACGGTCATGGTGCTGGGCCTCACCTTGTCCGGCCTTTTGCCATCCGCAAAGGCAGCAGGACCGTGGATCGACGTCACAACCACCGCCGATGGGCTCGATGCGCACGGGGGCGCCTGCGCCGGCCTGCAAATCGGGGACCTGCCCGGCCCTGACGGCAAGACGAGCCTGCGCGAGGCCATCTGCGCCGCCAACACGACGCCGGGCCTGAACTACATTGTCCTCAAGCCCGGCGCCTACGTCCTCAGCCGAGGCGGCGCCCGCGAGGATGGCAACAGCACCGGCGACCTGGACATCCATGATGACCTCAATATCACCGGCGATGGTACGACCGTGGACGCGGGCGGCATCGACCGGGTCTTTCATATCCACGCCGGCGCCGCCGTCACCCTGGCCAACGTCCGCAGCCTCAACGGCAAGGCGCCGGACGGCGCCGTCGGCGCCGAAGGCGCGGAGAAGGGCGGCAACGGCCAGCCGGGCGAGGCGGGGGGCTGCATCTTCAACGCCGGCTCGCTGACCCTCTCGAACGCGGCGCGGGTGGAGGAGTGCGCTGCCGGCGATGGGGGCAGCGGCGGCCTCTCGCAGAAGGTCGCGGGCGATGGCGCCGTGGGCGGCGACGGCGGCGCCATCTACAACGCTCCCGGCGCTCTGCTGCGCCTGAACTATGCCACCGTGCTCCACGGCCATGCCGGGGACGGAGGCGACGGCGGCGTGTGCGACAACGATACGTCCGACCCTGCCGCCGCCGCGGGCGATGGCGCCGTGGGCGGCGGCGGCGGCGGCATCTACAACGCGTCCGGCGCTCGCCTGGAGCTCAACCGCGCCGCCATCACGGAAAGTCACTCCGGCGCTGGCGGCAGCGGCGGCTTCAGGCCCAATCTCGAAGGCGGCAGTCCGGCTGTGGGCGGGGCGGGAGGAGGCCTCTACAATGCGGGCTGGGCGCTTGTCACGGACAGTGACCTCACCCAGAACGTCGCCGCCGATGGGGGGTGTTGGCGGGATCTGGAAGGAGTCTGTATCTCTGGCGGCAGCGGCGGCGGGCTCTACAACGCCAGCGGCGCCACCCTGGCCGCCACAGGGGGACAGATCACCGCGAACGAAGCCGGCCTGGCGGCACACGGCGGCGGCATCTTCAATGATGGCGTCCTCTCGCTCAGCAGCGTCAAGGCGGAGTCCAACCTGGCCGGCAGGCCATGGGAGAGTCGCTACAGCGGCAGCGGCGGCAGCGGCGGCGGCCTGTTCAATGCCGGTTCGGCCACCATCACCTGGAGCACCTTCCACTCCAACAAGGCGTCCAGGGGCGGCGGCGGCGTCTGGCTGTCCGGAAATGGGGGCGACGGCGGCGCCATCGATAACACCGGGACGCTGACCCTGCGCCTAAGCACGCTGTTCGGCAACTTGGCTGGCGCAGGCGGCGGCAGCGAAGGGCCTGTGGGTGGCGCAGCGGGACAGGGTGGGGGATTGGCCAACGCCGGCGCCGCTCTCATCGTCAACACCACCATCAGCAGCAATACCACCTATCCCGGGGGCATGGGCAGCGACACTACGGGCGCCGACGGCCACGGCGGCGGCATCGCCACCAGCGGCAGCCTTACGCTGGACAACGTGACGATCGCCGGGAACCACGCCGCCATGACGGCGGCCGGCAAGGGGGGAGGTCTCTACGTCGGCGGGGGGACGGCGACGCTCCGCAACACGATCCTGGGCGACAACAGCGACGGCAGCGGCGACCGTGACTGCGTGCTGGACGCCGGCGCCCAGAGCTCCGGCGGCTACAACCTGGTGGAAAAGCGCGGCAACTGCACCTTGTCCTCCACGGGCGATCAGTCGGGTCCCGACCCCAAGCTGGGGTCGCTGGCCGACAACGGCGGGCCAACGCCGACCCGGGCGCTGCTGGCGGGAAGCCCCGCCCTCGACAAGGGCAACTGCCAGGACCACGGCGGCGGCGTGGTTCCCATCGACCAGCGCGGCCTGCACCGGCCGGCGGATGGGAACAGCGATGGCCAGGCCGCCTGCGATGTGGGCGCCGTCGAGATGAATGCCGCCTCACCGCTGGCAGCCATGACGGCCTATTTCGCTCCCACACCGCCGCAGCTCGACGGCAACCTGGCCGACTGGCCTGCCATCCCCTGGACGGTGGTCGACGAGACCACGGCCCGCACCCTGGCGGGCGCCCATCCCAGCGCCTACGACCTGACGATGGCGGTGCGCAGCCTGTGGACCGACAGCACCCTCTATTTTGCCGTGCAGGTGACCGACAACCGCGTGGTGAACGACAGCGCCGATGCCTGGCACGACGACGAGATCGAGCTGGCCTTCGACGGCCTGCACGACTATTCCGGCCAGGGCAGCGACGACCACCAGTACACGCTCAATGCCGACGGCCGCCGCACCGACCGTGCGGTCGCTACCACGGCCTTCCAGGCCGCAGTGCGCACCCGCATCGACGGCTGGGACGCCGAGGTCGCCATTCCCGCTACCGCCCTGCAGGCAGGCGGCTACGTGCAGGGCAGGGTGTTGGGGTTCAACATGGCCGTGCACGACGACGACGATGGCGGCTCTTATGACAGCCACCTGATCTGGGAGAGCAGCGGCACCTTCGCCGTGGCGCCGGATTGGGGAACGCTGGCGCTCTCCTGGGAGCCGGCCACACCGGTCACGCCGCCCGCGGCCACGCCCACGCCCGAGGGCGCCACCGTGACCCTGCAGCACGGCTTCCTGGGCTACACCGGCGATGTCGACGCCCCTATCAGCCAATGGGCGCCGTCCACCAACTACGGCGGCGCCACCACCCTGACCTTGCGGGCCGAGGACGTCATCGCCTCGCTCCTGCGCTTCGACATGCCGGCTTCCGTTCCCCAGGGCGCCCAGATCTACCGCGCCGTCCTCGACCTGTACCCCGTCAAGCGCAGCAACGCTCAGCCCATCAACGTTTCCGTCTTTCCCTTGCTGCGCGCCTGGAACGAGATGCAGGCCACGTGGAACCTGGCGGCCGCGGGCACGCCCTGGCAGACTGCCGGGGCCAACGGCGCCACCGATCGGGAGCAGACAGCCACGGCCGTCAAGCCGCTCGGCGATGTGGGCCGGTGGCTGACGTTCGACCTGACCGGTCTGGCGCAGTCCTGGTTCAGCGGCGCCAGGCGCAACCAGGGCGTCGTCCTCAAGGGGTCGTCCCCGGGCCTGGTTGCCTTTGACTTTCCCAGCAGCGAGTCCGCCGATGCCTCTTACCGGCCGGAGCTGATCATCAGCTACTGGAACCCCACGCCGACGCCCACGCGCACGCCGACGCCGACGCCGACCCCTTCCCTGACGCCGACGCCTACGCCGACGCCTACCCTCACCCCGACGCCCACGGCGACGGACACGCCGACTCCGACCGCATCGCCCACGCCCACGGAGTCGCCGACGCCGACCGCGACGGCGACGGATACGCCCACCGCCACGCCTTCCCCGACGCCCACCGAGACGCCTTCGCCTACGCCCACCGAGACGCCCTCGCCCACGCCCACGCCTACGCAGGCGCCGGCCTACCCACTGTGGCTGCCCAGGCTGGAGCGGTGAAGAAGCCTGTCGATCCAGACCTCCGGGAGGCCCCTTCGGGAATGCCTGTGTTCGTGGCAAAGGCGTGGCTTCCTGGCGCACCTGCCCGTGGTCGCGGTGACCGCCCTGGCGATGCCGGGCGATCGCGAGCAGTGCCTGGCGGCCGGGGCGGATGAATATCTGAGCAAGCCCTTCCGTTTGCGGGAGCTGGCGGAGGTGGTCCGCAAGGTGCTTGCAAACCGCACGTAGAAACGACTGATGAACATTTACAGTTTAGTCGAGCAAGAGACCGGTATAGCGGAGAAGCTCTGGCGAGCCGGTGCTGAACTGGTCGAGGGTCCCCGCTACCCTTTGTTTGAGTCCTGGCCAGTCGCCGCTCTGGCGGTGCAGGTGCAGGATGTTCTGATGCGGCCAACGCCATAGCTTCTCGATGGGATTGCACCAGGACGGCTTGAGCAACCCATGCAGAGCGACATCCCTCCCGGACTGGCCCCCAGCAATCTTCAATAACGCTGCCGCCTTCTCCCGCATGTAGGTGTCCGCATCGTGATCCCGCACGTGCTCGAGTTCCTTACACGCATTCACGCTCAACGCTAATTCCAAAGGCTTGGGCATTGTCGCTACCTCAGCCCCAATGTTGCCCGGACTTTCTTGCTCGGATAAATCGTAAATGATCATCAACAAGTCGGACTTCTTTCTTTCGCTTCTTCCCAGAAGTCCGGCTTCTCGCAGAAGCCGGACTTCTGATTGCTTCTTACATTGGCGCCATCCCTAGCCCGCTCACTACGGCCGCCTGCCGCAGCTTCAGGTCAAAGGCCTCGAACACGATGTCCTCGCCCAAGACGTCCCGCCACCAAAGAGCTGACGCCAGGTGAACGGCATCATTGCCACGCAGCCCGAGTCCCCAGGCCAAGCCATCGGCGCGGCTCACTACGGTTTCTGTGACCTGAATACGGGCTAGGTGGGGCCAGTCGTTCCGGAACACCTGCAGCGCCATGTCAGCGTCATTGGATATCAAGGTTCCCATCCGCACGGCTTTGGCCAGCGCCGCCGACATCTCGGCGCGTGCGATCATGCAAGTCCCGACGACTGTCGCTTGTGCGATGAGGGCGGCGACTTCCACCGATCCCTGTTCGGCGACATAGCGCTTGAGCAGGGCGCTGGTGTCCAGATACAGAATCACTCCCGATCCTCCAGCAGGAGGTCGGCGACGGTCCGATCCCCCTGCGAGATCGCGACCGGCTTCATGGGACCCAGCTTGCCGCCCGTCCAGGCCATGAGACCGCTCTCCACCAGCGCCTGCATCCGCTCTTCGACGGTGGGAGCGATGGGGACGATCCTGGCGATGGGCCGGCCGTGATCGGTGATGACGATCGTGTTCCCGGCCTCAACCCGGCGCAGAAAGGCGCTCAGCCGGCTCTTGAGCTCACGCACGCCTGTTTCAGACTGCTGCATGGTATCTCTCCTTGAACGTAACCACATTATATGGGTTGTGGTTTCAATTTGTCAAGGAGAGGGTGAATCCTACGGCGCGTGTGCCTCCTGCGTCAGCCCGTGCAGCACGGGGTAGACGACATCGACGCGGTTGTCCAGGCGGTCGGGCGTGATGAGGTCGTGGGGCAGCACGGGGTCCTTGGGGAACCGGTACGCCGTGACTTGCCTGGCGCCGTCTGCGACCCAAAGATCGACAAGTTGGTCGATATTGCGGTTGTTCACGGACTTGTCGCTGGCGTTCGACACCATAATGATGGCAGGCACGGCGGGAGCCGCGCCCTTGGCCGCCGCCGAGGTGGCAAACCCCAGCTTAAGGATCTCGCCCAGTGAGCGCAGGGAGTAGCGCGGATAGGAGTAGGGCGAGGTGAACGGGTTATCCGCCTTGCGGATCGGATCCCACCACAGATAGAACTTGGGCGGCAGCAGGACCAGGAAGTGCGTCACCGGCCGGTTCAGCGCCGCCGGGATGAAGCCGATGCCGAGGAAGGGAGCAATGGGCATGTCCATCTCGATGTCCGGGCGGTGCTGCGCCAGCCACGCCGCCATCGTGCCCCCGCCCGACAGCCCGGCCACGGTGACCTTGTTTCCCAGGCCCTGGCTGATGTCGGCGCTCTCGCCGGCGAAGGCCGCCAGCTCTTCGGCCGTGAGCTGGTAGGTCTCATTGTCGATGCGTTCCATCAGGCCATGGTGCGGCGTGCGGGGAATGTAGACGTTGTAGCCCTGGTCGAAGTATTCCTGGCCCAGCACTCGGAACTGTTCCGGGCAGCTCGTAAACCCGTGCAGGAAGGTCATCACGCGTTCGGTCTGCCCGCCGTGCGTCATCAGAATGGACTCGCATTCCGGTCTGACGTCGCCGCGCGCCTTTTCCGCCGCCTGGATGGCACCGATCCGCGCGATCGCATCTTCATAGGAGGAAGCCGGCTGCGAGGGCGGCATCGCTACCGTAAAGGGCGCCAGCCATGCCCAGCCCCACAGCAGGACGAGGAGAATCCCCAGGGCGATGACGATCGTCCAAAATGGGTGCCGGCGCACCCAGGGACGTGGTTCGGCGTTGCCAGTCGCGGTCATGTTTCTGCTTCCTCTGTGGAGCGCCCGGGGTGGCTTAGGGCTGGGCGGTTGGCGGCGGCGGGATGCGCGCATACCAGTCGTCATGGGTGGCAGGCGTCAAGCGGCCATCCACCCCATCCGGCCCCACGGCCTGACGCCATGTGGCCCGGTCGGCCAGCATCTCCGCCAGCCTGTCGTTTGGGGTGCTGGCCGATGCCGCCACGCGGCCGGTCGCCTGGCAGGGTTGGTCTTTGACGGGCGACTCACACTCAGGGGGAGGCGGGTCACCGAACGAGAGCAGGTACTGCTGCCAGGAGGCTTCATGCTTGCAGATCTGCTTCGTGATCGGGCAGAACTTGGGCGCCATCTCGACGAAGACCACCGCAGGCTGCAGGGCCTCGTTGGCGTCGCTGATCACTCTGCCGTCGGTCAACGACGAGGAACGATACCATTCGACCAGGATGCCCTCGGGCAGGACATCATCCTCAATGTCCGTCCTGACCGTCTCCGCGGTGCTGGCGCCGTTGAGGAAATCCCGGGCGAGGGGCGACCAGTAGGGGTCGAGGAGCGCCAGGCGTTTGGGCAGCAGGTGCGGAGGCAGGTCCTCGCGGCCGAGATCTTCCACCAGCCGCATCACCAGGGCCGTCGCCATCTGGTTGCCCAGGGAGTGTCCGGCGATGCGAATCTCCGGGCCGCGATAGTCGGCGAGGGCGGACAGGTAGGTGCGGTAGAGAAGGTCTGCAGCACTGATGTTGAGGACGCCCGCGGTCTGGTAGCTGCCGGCATGATCGCGCCAGCGCATGCCCTTGGGACCGTTGGCGGTCCAGATCTTGGCTTCGGCATCGAGCACGACAGGCTCGTCGGCAAAGGGCCCCCAGTCGAACAGACCGATGTTCCAACCGGCATCGATCCAGGGTGCTGCCAGGTCGTAGGTGCTTTCCTTTCCCGTGGCCGGGTCGGCGACGGTCCACATCAGGGTGCGCTGCGTGTAGGCCTGGTCGGGGCGCCAGCCGTGAATCAGCAGCATCGTGGGCCTGTTAGGGTCGTAGTAGGGATTCGGTCTCCCCGGCACCGCCTTCTGCATCGCATCCTGCTTCCCGAACCAGTAGATCCCGTATTCCGGTTCCCCGCTGCCGCCGGGCGCAGGAGTCGCCGGCACGATGCCGGTGCAGCCTGCAACAAGCAGGAGCCAAACCATTGTCCCGGCAAGCCGAAGCAACCACCGGCCCTGAATCGCTGCATCCATGACGGCGCATTATAGTCAATCGCCGACCGTTGGCGAATGTCGTCCTACGGCCCTGGCTGGCGCCTGGTTCGTGTCTCGTTTGGCAGGGTGAGCCGCCTTACGGTATCATGCCCTGGTTGAAGACCTTGATGGTGGCAGGATGACGCCGCCACACCATGGTCGGACGAGGTGAAGGTTGATCGAGGACAGCAGTGAGCAGCCCCCGCTGATCATCAATGCCGGCTACGAAGCCTTTGTCGTAGCCGTGATCTTGTTGTCCGTGGTCAACTCGATCCTGTACCTGGTCCTGACCAGCGTCCAGCAGCGCGGGGTGGTCATTATCGTGGATGTGGGTATCTCGGTCTTCCTGCTTGCCGATGCCTTTCTCAGGCTTTATCGTGCGCGGCACAGATGGAGCTTTCTTACCCGGCATTTTGGCTGGCTCTACTTCGCCGGTAGTTTGCCGCTGCCTTTCTTGCGTCTGCTGCGGCTCCTTCCCTACTATGTCATCAGCCGCCGGCTGCGCCGCTCAGACTACACCGCGATGGGCAGGGTGGTGGTGCAGCGGCGGGCGCAGACCACCCTGCTCTTTGTGATCCTGGGCGCTATTGTCGTGCTTGAGATCGGCGGCATCCTCATGCTGGGCGCGGAGGCGAAATCGCCTGACGCCAACATCCACACGGCCTCGGATGCCCTCTGGTGGGGCATCGTCACCATCGCAACGGTAGGCTATGGCGACAGATACCCCGTGACGAACCCCGGGCGCGTGATCGGGGTGATGACGATCGTCGCCGGTGTGGGACTCTTCAGCGCCGTGACGAGCTTCCTGGCGCAGTGGTTTCTCTCCGCCAGGTCCGGGAAAGACAAGGAAATACCACCCAACGGCCAGCCGGGGGACCAGCCGGGACAGCAAACGAGCGTCACCGTGCCTGGGGGAACGCAGAGCCGGATCGACGAGATCAAGCGCATGATCGACGAGCACGAACAGGCGCGCCAGGAGGAGTTGGCGCGGCTGCGGGCGAAGCTGGCAGAGCTGGAGGCTGCCCTTCACTCGCCAGAAGCACGGGGCTGAACCGGCGTGGGGATTGAGGCAGCATCATCAGCCGGGCAGCGACCGTGAGGGAGCTGTCTTCGTGCGCTGCCTCTCCCTGACGAACATTGCACCGTGATCGTGCCACAATTACTTGCCAATTGCGTGAAAGTGAAGTAGGGTACTGGCCTGTCAATTCCGACAATCGGTTGTCATGAATGTTTCGCTGCAAGCATAGTTTGGTGTGGCGGGCCATTCCCGGCATGAGCGGCAGGCGCCTTCAGCGCCCCGCCTGCCACGCAGCCGATCCACGGCGCCCAAAGGAGCGTGACCATCGACGTGATCGTTGTGCAGTGCTCTCAACGTTCCTATCCTTAACCTGCCGGCGCATGGCGCCGGGCAGGTGCGCCGGCTGAGGACTCGCGGCGCACCACCGCAAGGAGCAATTCAACATGGGTGTCATTCTTAACGCAATCGTGTACTTCGTCGTCGCTGCCGTCGTGATCCTGATCGTGAGCAGGCTGAACCTGGGCCTGTCCGTCAAGGGCTTTGGCAGCGCCATCATTGCCGCCGTCGTCATCGCCATCGTCGCCGCCGTGCTGGCCTGGCTGTTCGGCGTCCTGGGCATTTCCCTGGGCGCTGGCTTGCTGGGCGCCATCCTCGCCCTGATCGTGGCTGCCGTTGTCCTGCTGATCAGCGCCCGGATCCTGCCCGGCTTCACGGTCAACGGCTTCACGGGCGCCATCGTCGGGGCCATCGGCATCGGCGTCGTGGGCTGGCTCGTCACCTGG
This sequence comes from Chloroflexota bacterium, assembly GCA_029782215.1. GTDB lineage: Bacteria > Chloroflexota > Anaerolineae > J102 > J102 > SSF26. The sequence continues at coordinate 21,100 of JAKOVD010000189.1, read as the reverse complement.
CTGCTCGGTCTTTTCGGCATCGTCGTGTAATCAGCCTTCGCAGTGGCGCAGCGCCGGACGCCCCGTCCGGCGCTGCGTTTTCGTTTGGGTGACAGTGAACAGGGCCGGACGGGGAGAGGAAGGGGATTGGCGTCTGACGCAGAAGGGTACGTGGGCGGGCCGCAAACTCGCCGGAGGGGTACAGGTCTGCTATTCTTGCGATTGCCTGGCGTACTTCCTGCTTCATGGACAAGTCAACGATGACAACCGATGTTCTAGCTGGTTCTGCCAGCCCGTTGGGAGCGACGCCGCTGCCGGGCGGCGTCAACTTCAGCGTCTTTGCCGACAGGGCCGAGGCCGTCGACCTCCTGCTCTTTGACCGCGTCGATGACGCCGGCCCGGCGCGCGTCTTCCCCCTCGACCCGCTGCGACACCGCACCTACCACTACTGGCACGTCTTCGTGCCGGACCTGGAACCGGGCCAGATCTACGCCTACCGCGCCCACGGACCCAACGCGCCTGCTCTGGGTCTGCGCTTCGATCCCGGCAAGGTGCTCCTCGACCCGTATGGCCGCGCCGTGGCGGTGCCCCAGGCGTACAGCCGCGATGCGGCCGGCCGGCCCGGCGACAACGCCGCCACGGCCATGAAGAGCGTCGTGGCGGCGGCGAGCCGCTACGATTGGGAGGGCGACCAACCGCTGCGGCGCCCGTTCGCCGGCACGATCATCTATGAGATGCACGTGGCTGGCTTCACGCGCCATCCCAGCTCGGGCGTCCCGCCGGAGAGGCGCGGCACCTATGCCGGACTGGTGGATAGAATTCCCTATCTCCAGGACCTGGGTATCACCGCCGTGGAGCTGCTGCCCGTGTTTCAGTTCGACTCCACGACGGCCCCTGCCGGGCTGACCAACTACTGGGGCTACCAGCCGGTCTCCTTCTTTGCTCCCCATGCGGCCTACAGCTCACGCCGCCAGCCGCTCGCCGTCCTCGACGAGTTTCGCGACATGGTCAAGGCGCTGCACAAGGCGGGCATCGAGGTCATCCTGGACGTTGTCTACAACCACACCGCCGAGGCCTACGGCGAAGGCGCCACCCTCAGCTTTCGCGGCCTCGCCAACAGCGCCTATTACATCCTGGACCCGGCCGATCGCTCGCGCTATGCCGACTTCACCGGCTGCGGAAACACGCTCAACGCCGGCCATGCCGTGGTGCGCCGTCTCATCCTGGACAGCCTGCGCTATTGGGTGCAGGAGATGCACGTCGACGGCTTCCGCTTCGACCTGGCCTCGGTGTTGACACGAGGGTCCCACGGCGAGCCCTTGCCGAACCCGCCGATCATCTGGGACATCGACTCCGACCCGGCCCTGGCCGGCACCAAGCTGATCGCCGAAGCGTGGGATGCCGCCGGCCTGTATCAGGTAGGCGTGTTCGTCGGCGATGCCTGGAAGGAGTGGAACGGCAGGTTCCGGGATGACGTGCGCAGCTTTCTGAAGTCCGACAACGGCTACGTGAGCGCCGTGGCGCAGCGGCTTAGCGGCAGTCCGGACGTCTACGGCCATGAGCACCGCGAGCCCGAGCAGAGCATCAACTTCGTCACCGTGCACGATGGCTTCACGCTCAACGACCTGGTCTCCTACGACGAGAAGCACAACGAGGCCAATGGTGAGGACAACGGCGATGGCGCCAACGATAACCGGAGCTGGAACTGCGGCGTCGAAGGTCCGACCGAGGACCTGGCGGTTGAGGGCCTGCGCAATCGCCAGGTGAAGAACTTCTTCGCCCTGCTCCTGATGGCCGTGGGCGCGCCGCTGTTGCAGATGGGCGATGAGGTGCGGCGGACCCAACGGGGCAACAACAACGCCTACTGCCAGGATAACGAGATCAGTTGGTTCGATTGGACGCTGGTGGCCAGGCATGCCGATGTCTTCCGCTTCGTCAAGCAGTTGATCGCAGCCAGGCGAAGCTGGGGTCAGGGCAGGACCGACAACGATACGCTCACGGACGTGCTCGAGCGGGCGCAGTCTGAGTTCCACGGCGTGGGCGGAGGTCCCGTCGACGAAGGTTACACCTCCCATGCCCTGGCACTGTCCGGGGAATCGGTGGACGGCCGCAGGCGCCTGTACCTCATGATCAATGCCTTCTGGGAACCGCTGACCTTCGTTCTGCCGGAGGATGTGGCCGCACCGGGCTGGAGGGTCCTGCTCGACACCGGGCTTGCCGCCCCGGACGACATCCACCCCTTGGCGGAGGCACCCTTGGTGCAGGGTCCTGCCTACCAGGTCGCGGCCCGCGCGGTGGCGGCTGTGATCGCCGAGTTAGAGGACTCGCAGGCTGGTGCCGATCGCAAAAGCGCAGCGACGCCGTCTTTGACACAGTCACGACCGTTGGTTCATAATGCGTGACATCTTTCACCAACCGAGGTTCGTGTCCAAAGGAGGCGTCCTATGAACCCCGAACTGCTCTCACGGCTGCAGTTCGCGCTTACGGCCAGTTTCCACTTTATTTATCCGCCCATCTCCATGGGCTTGGGGCTGCTGCTGGTGGTCATCGGCATCATCTACCTGCGCACCGGAGACCCGAAGTGGCGGCAGATCTCGTTCTTCTGGGTCAAGGTGTATGCGCTCGTGTTTGCGATGGGCGTGGCCACCGGCATTGTGCAGGAGTTCGAGTTCGGCACTAACTGGGCCGACTATTCGCGTTTCGTCGGCAACATCTTCGGCAGTCTGTTGGCGGCTGAAGGCATCTTCGCGTTCTTCCTTGAGGGTGGCTTCCTAGGCCTGATGCTCTTTGGCGGCAACCGCCTGGGGCCGCGCATGTGGTTCCTGGCCACCTTCCTGGTGGTCTTTGGTGCCCATTTCAGCGCCCTCTGGATCATCATGGCCAATTCTTGGATGCAGACGCCTGCGGGTTACGCCCTCCAGCAAACCGGCGGCGGCGTGATCGCCGTCATGACCAGCTTCAAGGAGGTGGTTTTCACACCCTCCTTCATCCCGCGCATCATGCATACCTGGGTGGCGTCGTGGATGGTGGGGGCGTCGCTGATGCTGAGCGTCAGCGCCTGGTATCTGCTGAAAAACAAGAACGTCGACATGGCCAAGGCCGGCATCAAGGTGGCGCTGCCCTTCTTCGTGGTCTTCAGCGTTCTGCAGTTGACCGCCTTCGGCGCCTCGCAGGCCGTGGAAGTCACGAACTACCAGCCCGTCAAGCTGGCGGCCATGGAAGGCCTTTGGAACGACGAGGCCTGCGCCCCGATGTACCTGGTGGGGTGGGTCAATGTGGCGGCGCAGAGCACAACCGGCATCAAGATCCCCTGTCTGCTCAGCTTGCTGGCCTATCAGAACCCCCGCGCCGTCGTCACCGGGCTGAATTCCTTCCCGTCGGAAACCTGGTCTCCCATCAACCTGGTGTTCCAGGTCTACCACCTGATGATCAACCTGGGCGGGCTGTTCATCGCCATTGGCTTGCTCGGCGTCCTCTACTATTTCTGGGGGCGCCGGCTGTGGACGGCCCGGTGGGTGCTCTGGATCTTCGTGGTCAGCATCTTCCTCACCGAGCTGGCCACGATGTCCGGGTGGTGGACGGCGGAGTTCGGGCGCCAGCCCTGGATCGTCTGGAACCTGCTGCGGACATCCGACGCGGTGTCGCCCCTGCTCCAGGGCTTCCAGGTGGGAGCCTCGGTGCTGATGTTCGTGGTGCTGTATGCCATTCTCTTTATCCTGTTCCTCTACCTGCTCAACGAGAAGATCCAGCACGGACCGGACCCGATTGCCGATGAAACAGCCGTTTCGTCGCTTCCCGATACCTTCAAAGAGATCTTCCGCCGCCGGGCGCGTGCTTGAGGAGAGAACACCATGTGGCTTAACATCGTCTGGTACGTGTTGTTCGTGATCGTCATTGCCGGCTACCTGATCATGGACGGGTTCGACCTGGGCGTCGGCATCCTGCACATCTTCCTCGCCAAAACCGATGCCGAGCGCCGGGTCTCCCTGAACAGCATCGGCCCGGTCTGGGATGGCAACGAGGTGTGGCTGGTCCTTGGCGGCGGCGCCCTTTTTGCCGCTTTCCCCATGGTGTATGCCTCGCTCTTCTCCGGCTTCTATGCCGCGATGATGCTGGTCCTGCTGGTCCTGATTCTGCGCACGGTGGCGATCGAGTTCCGCAGCAAGCGACCGGCGCCGGGCTGGCGCCGGCTGTGGGATAGCGTGTTCTTCGTCGCCTCCGCCGGCATCGCCCTGCTGCTGGGCGTGGCCTTCGGCAACATCATGGAGGGTGTGAAGCTTGACGCCAGCGGCAACATCCTGAATTCGCTGATCAGCCTGCTGAACCCCTTTGCGCTGCTGGTGGGCGTGACGACCGTCTTCATGCTGGCCACCCACGGCGCCATGTACCTGAGCATGAAGACCGAAGGTGATCTGCTGAACCGTGTCAAGAAGGCGCTGCCGTGGCTGATGGCCGTGTTCTTTGTGCTGAACACGGTGCTCGTGGCGGCGACCATTCTGCGCAACGAGGTCATCGCCGCCCGTTACCTGCAGCAGCCAGTGCTGGCCATCTTCCCGGCGGCGGCGCTGGCGGCTGTGCTCGTGGCCTACTTCATGGTGCGGCGGGCACACTACTTCATTGCCTTCCTCCTGTCGGCTGCCATGATCGCCGGTCTGCTCTTTTCGGCGGCGGTTGGGCTCTACCCGAACCTCCTGCTCTCGACCCTGGACCCGGCATACAACCTGACGATCTTCAATGCCGCCTCGCAGCCGAACACCCTGATGGTCATGCTCATCATCGCCCTGATCGGTCTGCCCTTTGTGCTGCTCTATACGGCCGGTGTGTATTACATCTTCCGCGGCCGGGTGCGGCTCGACCAGTTGAGCTACTGAGGCGGACCAGGCGGGTTGTCCCGCCGCCGGTCCAGGGCGATCTCTTTTGACGCCATCCCCCCCGGCTGCCAGCCGGCTCCTCCAGCAAGATAACCGCGCCCGCAGCCTTGTGTACCTGGCCGTGGGCGCCGGTTTTTTTGCCGCTGCGCTCTTTGTGGGCCAGGCGCTGCTGCTGAGCGTGGCTGTCGACCGCGTCTTCTTGCAGCACCAGCCGCTGCCGGCGGTGGCGCCGGTGCTGGCGGTCATGCTGGTCTTTCTTGTGGCGCGGGCGGCGTTGATCTGGATGGGCGATGTCCTGTCCCAACACGCCAGCAGCCGGGTCAAGGGCAGGCTGCGTGAACAGCTCACCGGACATCTCCTCGCCCTGGGTCCGGCCTACGCACGCGGGGAACGCAGCGGGGAGCTCGTCAACACCGCCGTCGAAGGCATTGAGGCGCTCGACGACTATGTCAGCCAGTTTCTGCCGGCGCGTCTGCTGGCGGGCCTGGTTCCGGCGTTTGTCTTCCTGGTGGTTCTGGTCCTCGATCCGTGGACAACCCTGGTGTACCTGGTGGCAGGCCCGTTCTTGCTGCTGCTGCTGGCGCTGATCGGGGGCCGGGCGCGGGAGATCACCCAGCGCCGGTTCCAGGAGCTGAGCTGGCTGAGCGCCCACTTCCTCGACATTCTCCAGGGACTTCCTACGCTCAAGCTCTTTGGGCGGAGCCGCGAGCAGGCCGAGACCATCGCCCTGATCAGCGAGCACTATGGGCGTACGACGATGGAGGTGCTGCGCACGGCCTTCCAAACGTCGCTGGTCCAGGAGTGGGCGGCCACTGCGGCCACGGCCCTGGTGGCGCTTGAGGTGAGCCTGCGCCTGATGAACGGCGTCCTCGGCTTTCCCACGGCCCTGGCTGTTCTCCTGCTCACCCCGGAGTTCTTCCTGCCCTTGCGGCAGATGGCCCTCAAGTACCATGCCGGCGCCGCCGGCAAGGCTGCGGCCGAGCGCATCTACGCGATTCTGGACAGCCCGGCGCCTGCGCCGCCGGCAGCGCCCTCACCGCCGGGCCTGGCGGCGCTGCCTGGGGATCTGCGCTTTGCCGGCGTGACCTACACCTATGAGGGCGGACAGCGTCCCGCTCTGGCCGGTCTGTCGCTGACGATACGGCAGGGGCAGACGGTGGCGCTCGTGGGCAAGACCGGCGCCGGCAAGACGACCGTGGCCCAGCTTTTGCTGCGCTTCATCACCCCGGATGCGGGCGCCCTCTTTGTCGGCGACACGCCGCTTGCCGCCATTGATGCCGCTGTCTGGCGCCGTCAGGTGGCCTGGGTGCCGCAGCAGCCCCACCTGTTCCACGGCACGGCCGCCGAAAACATCCGGCTTGCCCGTCCCGAGGCGACGATGGCCGAGGTCGTCGCCGCTGCGCAAGCGGCGCACGCGCACGAGTTCATCCAGGCGCTGCCCCAGGGCTATGACACACCCCTGGGCGAGCAGGGCGCACGCCTGAGCGGCGGCCAGCGCCAGCGTCTGGCTCTTACCCGCGCCTTCCTCAAGGATGCGCCCCTGCTGATCCTGGATGAGGCCACGGTGCACCTCGACGCGGAAAGTGAGGCGCTGGTCCAGGATGCCCTGCGCCGCCTCATGCGCCAGCGTACGGTGTTGGTCATTGCCCACCGCCTTACGCTCGTCTATGAGGCCGACCTGGTCGTAGTGCTGGACGAGGGCAAGGTCGTGGAGGCGGGCACGCCCAACGCCCTCTTGGCTGCTGGGGGCTTCTATGCGCGCCTGGCCGCATCCTACGCGGAGAGCGCTTCCTGGGCGGCAGGGGAGCCGGCGTGAACACCATCGCGCGCCTGCTCCGGCTCATTGCTCCCTTCCGCTGGTGGGTGGCGCTGGCGGTGCTGCTCAGCTTCGCCACCATCGGCTCCAGCGTCGGCCTCATGGCCATGTCGGCTTATCTTATCTCCAGGGCGGCGCTCGCCGTCTCGGTGACCGACCTGTCGCTCGCCATCACGGGGGTGCGTTTCTTTGCCATCGCCCGCGCCGGCCTGCGCTACGCCGAGCGCGTGGTGACGCACACGGCCACTTTGCGCATCCTGCCCCGCCTGCGCGTCTGGTTCTATGCCGGCATCGAGCCGCTAGCGCCGGCCGGCCTGACGGGCTACCGCAGCGGCGACCTGCTGGCCCGCATCGTGGCCGACATCGAGACCCTGGAAAACCTCTACATCCGTGTCGTCGTGCCGCCCCTGGCCGCCGTCCTGGTCACGCTCTTTGCCTGTCTCATCCTGGGTTCCTTCGATGCTATGCTGGCCGTGGCACTGTTGGTGTTCCTGGTCCTCACCGGCCTGGTCCTGCCGCTGGTGTCGCAGTGGCTCAGCCGCCAGCCCGCCGCCGGCCTGATCGCCGCCCGCGCCGAGATGAACGCCGCCCTTGTCGACGAGATCCAGGGCATGGCCGACCTGGTAGCCTTTGGGCAGGAGCGGGCGTTCCAGGCGCGATCGCTCCGGCTCGGCCAGGAATTGAACCGGCAGCAGGAGCGCCTGGCCCTGGTGCGCGGCATGGGCAACGGTCTGGCGGCCCTGTTCACCAGCCTGGCCGGGTTGACCGTGCTTGGCCTGGCCATTCCCCTGGTCAGCAGCGGCCAGATCAACGGCGTCTACCTGGCCCTCTTGCCCCTCACCGCCATCGCCAGCTTTGAGGCGGTGCAGCCGCTGTCGCAGGCGCTGCAGTACCTGGAAGCCAGCCGGGCGGCAGGCGCCCGCCTCTTCGCCCTGATCGACGCCCCGCCCGCCGTCGTCGACCCGCCGCACCCTTCGCCGCAGCCGCTCAACTATGGGATCGAGCTGAAGGAAGTGCGCTTCGCCTATGCGCCCGAGGGGCCGGCGGTGCTGGATGGTGTGAGTCTGCGCCTTGCGCCCGGCGAAACGGTGGCCCTGATCGGTGCCAGCGGCGCCGGCAAGACGACCCTGACCAACCTGCTCGTGCGCTTCTGGGATTACCAGGAGGGGTCCATTCTCCTGGGCGGGCGCGAGCTGCGCGAATACCAGGCGGAGGACGTGCGGGCGCTGATCGGCGTCGTCTCGCAGCACACCCACCTGTTCAACACGAGCGTGCGCGATAACCTGCTGCTCGCCGACCCTGATGCCAGCGACGAGACCATCATGGCCGCCTGCCGGCAAGCCCAGATTCACGATGTCATCGCCGCCCTGCCGCTGGGGTACGATACGCCGATCGGCGAGAACGGCCTGCGGCTCAGCGGCGGCGAGCGCCAGCGGCTGGCCATTGCCCGCGTCCTTCTCAAGGGCGCGCCGATCCTGATCCTTGACGAGCCAACCGCGCACCTGGACGCCCTAACGGCGCGCCGCGTCTGGGAGGCGCTGCAGCCGTTCATGGCTGGGCGCACCTGCCTGGTCATCACGCACCAACCGGCGGCAGCGGGTTTCGCAGACCGCTTCCTGGTCATGGCCAACGGCAGGGTGGAAGCTGCTTGATGGCGGGCGTTTTAGGTCAAACGGCATAGGCATCTCTTCCCTGGGGCTGACCTTTTGGTATACTTACGCAGCGCCTGAGGTTGGGGCGCGCCGTAGTGCAATTTGGAGAGAGTCCATCATGATCATGTTCCTCGGCCGGATCGCCCGATCCATTCTCCGTTTCCTGCTTCTTTGGCTTGTTGATGGCGTCTCGCTGTTCATCACTTCCCTGATTCTGCCGAGCATCACCCTGGAGGCGGTCAATGGGTTCCCCAGGTTGGTTGTAGCTCTGGCGGCGGCCTTTGTGTTAGGGATCATCAACCTGCTCATCCGGCCGATCATCATGCTCATCTCCCGGCCTTTGGGTTTCATTGCCGTCTTTGTGATCGGGTTCCTGGTCAACGGCGTCGTTCTGTACCTGACGGCGCTGCTTATGCAGGGGTTCGCGATCTCGGGTTGGGGCGCCGCGATTGTGGGCGGCATTGTCTTCGGGGCGATCAACGTCATCCTCACCGGCATCATGGACGTCAACGAGGATGGTTCCTACTACCAGGGCCGCATCGAGAAGCTGGCCCGGAGCCAGAAGTTCAGCAGCTCCGATGAGCCCGGTCGCGGCCTGGTGATGATGGAGATCGACGGCCTCAGCTACCACCACATCCGCAAGGCCCTGGCCGATGGCAAGCTGCCCACCCTGCAGCAGATGATGGAGGAAGAGGGCTACCAGCTCACACGGGTGGACTGTGGCATTCCCTCCCAGACCTCGGCCTGCCAGACGGGCATCATGTTCGGCGACAACTTCGACATCCCGGCCTTTCGCTGGTTCGACAAGGACCAGCAGAAGCTGATCGTTTCCGGCCATGATGCCGCCGAGCTCAACGCCCGCTATGCCAAGGGGAACGGGCTGATGCGCGGCGGCTCCAGCATCGACAACATGATGAATGGCGACGCCGAGAAATCCCTGCTGACGCTGGCCGACCTGCGCACCGCCGGCAAGGAGCAGCAGAAGCGGCGGGCCGAAGACATCTACCTGCTCATGCTCAACCCCTACTTCTTCATGCGCACCGTGGCCCTCTTCTTGGGCGGCGTGGTGCGCGAGCTGTGGCAGGGCTGGCAGCAGCGCCGCCGGAATGAGTACCCGCGTCTGAACCGGCTGCACGGGGGCTATCCTTTCATACGCGCCGCCACCACTGTCTTCGTGCGCGATATCTCCGCCAACCTGACCATCCTCGACATCATTCGCGGGGCGGCGTCGATCTACGTCACATGGCCTGGCTATGACGAGGTGGCGCACCATTCCGGTCCCTGGACCAGCGACGCCTTTGGCGAGCTCGCGCGCTACGACCGCGTCATTGCCCGCATCAAGCGCACCATCGAGGAGAAGGCGCCTCGCCCCTACGATCTGATCATCCTGTCGGACCACGGCCAGTCCTTCGGCCCCACCTTCAAGATGCGCTACGGCGTCACCCTGAAGGAGTTCATCGAGAAGCTGCTGCCTGCGGGCACCACGGTGGCGCAGTCCATCGGCGGCGACACGGGCGTCACCTCGCTGAATGCGGTATCGAGCGAGCTGCAGAACGTCCAGGACCAGGGAACCGGCAGCGGGGTGGGCCGGGCGGTGGCCAGGCAGAGCCAGAAGTGGATGGACAGCAATGTCAAGCAGCAGGAGGCTGAGCTTGCCGTGGTCAAGCAGGCCTCGGTCACCGCTTACGGCAGCGGCAACCTGGCCCAGGTCTACTTCGACCTCTATCCGCGGCGCATCAAGCTGAGCGAGCTGGAAGCCGCCTACCCGGGCATGCTCGGCGCACTCATCGCGCATGAGGGCATCGGCCTCGTCTGCGGTTACGAGGACGACGGTGCGCCCGTCGCCATCGGCAAGGAGGGCCGCCGCAACCTGCATACCGACGAAGTCATCGGCGTGGACCCGCTGCTGCAGTACGCCATCCCCGGCGATGACGCCATCGGCGCCGCCTCGCTGGAGACCCGTGTGTGGCAGGTGCGCCGCGTCATGGATTTCCCCCATGCCGGTGACCTGATGGTAATCAGCACCCTCTACCCCGATGGCACGGTGGCGGCGCTGGAGGAACTGATTGGCAATCACGGCGGCTTGGGCGGCGAGCAGACCGACGCCTTCATCTTCCACCCCTCGGACATGCCGGTGACGCCCACCCGCAACTCGACGGACGTGTTCCATATCCTCAACAACCGCCGCGGCCAGCCGGTCACGGTGGCGCCCGTCCCGGCGCGGCCTTCCCAGCCCGAAGAGGAGCAGTGGACGCTGGCGAACCTCTGGGGGGGCCTGAAGCTGGGACGTCTCTGGCTGGGCCGGGCCGTGTCGGCCTTCTTCCTCAACCGCCCGACTTACAGAGAGGTCGCACAGGACAGCCGCATGACCGGCCCTGCCCTCCTCCTCGGCGTGGGGCTCTCCCTGGTTGCAGGCGTCCTCCGTTTTACCAATCGGCCCTTCGAAGGCCTTGCGGTCACGACGGTCGCCTGGCTTGTGGCCGTGCTGGTCGTCTACGCCGCCGGGCGCCTGCTCAGCCGCAAGGGCTCCTTCACAGCCACCATGCGCGCCATGGGCTTCGCCCGCACGGTGGCGCTCGTCGAGCTCCTGGCCTACATCCCGGTCGTGGCGCCGCTGGCGCACTTCCTGACCGTCCTGATGACCGTTCTGGCCGTCTGGATGGCCGCCGCCGAGGCGCACGGGACCAAGGGCTGGCGCACCCTACTCCTGCCCCTGCTGGTCTTCGTCCTGATTATCCTCGCCCCCGTCGTCGCCGTCGCCCTGCTGAGCGGAGGTGTGCTGGCGCTCGGTACCCTCCTCACCGCCCTCGGCATCGGCACACCCCAGTAATCACCCACCCATTACGCATTACGTAGTACGTAGTACGAAGCACGTGATGCGTACTACGTACTGCGTATTGCGTAACACGTCTCCCCCTCCGTGAACACCCCACCCGCCTTCCACCTCCTGGCCAAACCCACCGGGGCAGCCTGCAACCTCGACTGCTCGTACTGCTTCTTCCTGTCCAAGGAGATGCTGTATCCGGGCAGCCGCTTCCGCATGGCCGACGAGCTGTTGGAAAGCTACATCCGCCAGCTCATCGAAGCCCATCGCGCTCCGGAGGTGATGATCGCCTGGCAGGGGGGCGAGCCGGCGCTGATGGGCCTGGACTTCTTCCGGCGCTCGGTCGCCTATGCCGAGAAGCACCGGCGGCCCGGCATGCGCGTGACCTACACGATCCAGACGAACGGCACGCTGCTGGACGACGAGTGGGCGGCCTTCTTCAAGGAGCACCAGTTCCTGGTGGGCATCAGCATCGACGGCCCGCGGGCAATGCACGACGCCTACCGGGTCGACAAGGGCGGCCAGCCGACCTTCGACCGGGTGCTGCGCGGGCTGGGCTTTCTCCGCCAGCACGGCGTCGACTACAACACGCTGACCACCTTGCACCATGCCAATGCCGATCACCCGGTCGAGGTCTACCGCTTCCTGCGGGACGAGTGTGGCTCGAACTACCAGCAGTACATCCCCATCATCGAACGGGTGGACGAGGAGGACATCGCCCGCGCCGGTGTGCCGGTGCGGGAAGCCTCACCGGCGCCGGTCAGCACGGCGCCCTGGTCGTCTTGGCGCGACCGGCCGTTGTACACGCAGGAAGGGACCTATGTGACCGATCGCTCGGTGACGGCGGCGCAGTTCGGCCGCTTCCTGAACGGCGTCTATGATGAGTGGGTGCGGCGGGATATCGGCCGCGTCTACGTCCAGATGTTCGACGTGGCCCTGGCCAACTGGCATGGCGAGCCCTCAGGGCTGTGCGTCCATTCCAAGACCTGCGGTCTTGCCCTGGCCATGGAGCACAACGGGGATATGTACTCGTGCGACCACTTCGTGGAGCCAAGGTACTACTTGGGGAACATCCAGGAGACGCCGATGATCGAGCTGGTCACGTCGCCAGCGCAGCGCCGGTTCGGCGAGGACAAGTTCGATTCGCTGCCGCGTCACTGCCGCACCTGCGAGGTGCGCTTCGCCTGTCACGGCGGCTGCCCCAAGGATCGTTTTATCACCACGCCCGACGGTGAGCCGGGGCTCAACTACCTGTGCGAAGGGTACAAGCTCTTTTTCCACCACATCGACCGCGATATGCGGATCATGTCCAACCTCCTGCGCCAGGGCCGCGCCCCTGCGGAGCTGATGCAGGTCTACGCCGCCGAGGACGCCCGTTCGCAGGCGGCGTTCGCGACCGCCGGGCGCAACGACCCCTGCCCCTGCGGCAGCGGCAAGAAGTTCAAGCACTGTCACGGTCGCTCCGGGATCTGAAGACGTCCTTGTCTCCAGACCCCGGAGACGGCACGAAGGCATGGAAGCCTATGGCTTCGCCGGCTGGGGGTCGAGCTGTGGCTCAGGCGTGAAGAGGCGTCCCGGCCGCCAGGGCGTCCCCAGGGCGGCCAGCGCCCAACGGTCGAGTCCCCACCAGCCGGCAACCTTCCAGGCCAGCACCAGCAGGATGGAGAGTAGGAACAGGACGGGATTGATGCTGGCCGTGCCCGCCATCATGAAATTCCAGTTCATGAAGCCGCCGAAAAGGGCGGCGATGCCGGTGAAGAGGCCAAGGAGCAGGGCGGCGCCGATCAGCAGCTCGCCCGCGGTGATCAGCTTGGCGAACCAGACGTAGTGTCCGCCGTCGAGCAGGACCTGGATGAACGAGCGGTACCAGTCGAAGGCAATGAGCGGTTTGGCTGGCGCATCGGGAATGGCCACTGCCCGCTGCCAGAAACCCTTCAACGCCTCGCCTGTCTGCACCCAGGCGGGGTTGCCCAGCTTGCCGAGGCCCGAACTGATCCACGAGTAGCCTACGTAAACGCGAACGATCAGCCAGAGCCACGCCCAACGGGTGCTGGCGAAAAGGGAACGAGCGAACGGCGGGTCATCGAAGACCACCGTCTTGCGGGGTGCTTGGGAAACGGCTGTACTTGCCATAATGAAATCCTCTTGGGATGGATAGGTGTCCGCAGTGACAACAGGTGGGGCGCCGGCGGCAGCCCTGTACAGCAACGACCGTGACTGACCCGGTGCGCGGACGCACCGGCTGGCACGGTTGCTTTCCTGGCTTTCGTGGGGCGTCCCACTTGCCGTCATGGCGGCTAAGTGGCATCCTCGCGCCACCTGACTTTTCAGAAAGTAGGGGTGAGTCCGATTCTGCGATGATGGTGCGCAGGAGTCTGTCTCCGCGACCTTGGCTGGCACTGTACAAACGGCTGACGTGCTGCTACGATTACGCCCGTTCATCCCAAAGCGTCCCATACCTTGCACTTCGCAGAAGGTTCATCTCAATGGCTACCACCCCCTCGCAACGCGTCTTTGCCTGGATTTCCATTGTCCTTGCCGTCATCGTCCTTGTCCTCAGCGCCGCCGGAATCATCGGCACCTGGGTAGTCGGCAACCGCGTCTCAACCTCGGCCGTCGAGCTGATGGTCGGCGTTGAGAAGATCGCCGGCGCCGGCCGCACCAGTATCGGCAACATCCGCACCAATGTAGGCGACATCCGTTCCCAGGTCACTGCGGTGCAGGACGCCACGACCAAGCTCAGCCAGAACGTGAACGACAAGGGTCTGGTAATGTCCCTGCTTCCGCCGGAGAAGGAGCAGGAGCTGCAGTCCAGGGTCGACACCTTCAATGCCAAGTTCGCCGGCATCCGCGAGACCCTCGAGGCGGCGGTCGAGCTCTACCGTTCCATCAATCGCCTGCCTTTTGTCAAGCTCCCGCAGCCGGACAAGGCCAAGCTGGAGAACCTGGCCACCTGGGTGGATAACCTGGACCAGACGATTCAGGAGATACGCACCCAGGTTGCGGCGGTCCGCGCCGGGGCGAGCGACGCCATCGGCAAGGTCACGGCCGCCGTGGAACGGGCCAACGAGCGCCTGAGCAACATCGACACGGAGCTGGGCAACATCGACGGCCAACTTGCCACCGTCCAGGACACCTCGCGCGGGCTTCAGCGCCTCATTCCCATCGTGTATGTGGTTAGCTCGATCGTGATCACCCTGTTCCTGGCCTGGGTCATCTACAGCCAGGTCGTCGTCATCCGGGCAGCTCGGGCCAAGCTGCGCGGCCCTGCGGCCTGAGCCGCCATGCTGGCGCGGCAGCGCCAGCCGCAGCCGATGTGCCATATACGAGGGGAGACCAAATCTGTGGTCTCCCCTCGTTTTCTGTCCTAAGAGGGTCTAGCGCAGCAGCTCGCGCAGGCAGCGCACCCAGAACGGCGCGTATTGGTCCCAGAAGACGAAGTTACAGCCCCAATGCGGGGCCGGGTCTGACATGTAGGCCAGGACACGCCCCGCCCCGAACTGGCCTACGGCGACAAGGGGATCGCCGGTCTCCTTGACGCGCAGCAGTATGTCACAGTCTGCCCGCGGCAGAGTGCGGTTGTAGCCCAGGATGGGCGGGAAGGTGTCGAAGTCCAGCGCGCTCAGGCTGCTGGCGCCGGCGGTGGTCACTTCGGCGGTGTACCCCTCCGTGCTCTCGATCAGGTCCTCGTAGTCCAGGCAGGTCACGGGCAGGATCTCCCGCAGCCGCGTGCGGTTCCAGCCGCCCTTGCCCATTTCGCCGGTGAACGCCAGCCATCCGCCCAAGAACATCATCCGCTTGCCCGCGTGCACGGCCTCCACCGTCAGCCGCACGCGGTCGGGGAAGGTGAGCACCTGCGTGCCGAACTTCTTGCGGTCGAAGAAGCTCGGCGCCAACTGGAAGTTCTTGGCTTCGACGTCGCTGAAGATGATGACGTCATAGCTGTCGAGGATCTGCTCGTACTCGCCCGGTCCCAGCTTGTAGAAGTCCCAGGTGGGCACATCTTCCACCTGGTGCTCGCCCGTGCTCTCCAGCGCCTCCTTCAGCCAGCGCCCGTAGTAGTAGATGTCCAGGCCCTTGTACGTGTAATTGAAGGGCGTCTCGGCGAACACCGGTCCCAGGCTGACGGCCCAATCGCCGACGTAGTAGATGCGTGCCATGTGCGTTCTCCCGGTCTAGCGGTCATCCATAGGTCAAAACGACCTTGATGACCTCTTCAGGATGGTGGTCGATCAAGGCATAGGCTTCGGCGGCGCGGTCGAAGGGAAAGCGGTGAGTGATCATGCCGTCGGTGCGCAGCTTGCCCGCGGCCAGCAGGTCGATGACGACCCCTTCCACCCGCGCCCGGTCCCAGAGGGGGTAGTCACGGTGCGGGCAGTCCCACACTGCCATGCTCGAGACCATGGTGACGCGGTTGTGGTGCCACTCTTCGCCCAGGTGCAGCGCCGCCGCCCCGCCCTGGTAAAACCCGGCTGCCACCACCCGCCCCGCCTTGGCGACGCTGCGGATGGCTTCGTGCAGACCGGCGGCATGGCCGGAGACCTCGATGGCGACGTCGGCGCCGTGCTGCTTGCTGGCGCTCTTGATCGCGTAGCCCACGTCACAGCCTCCGGGGTCCAGGGCGCGGTCGGCCCCGTAGGCCAGCGCCAGTTCGCGCCGCTGCGGGATCGGGTCGACGGCGTCGATCCACACGGCCCCATCCAGCCGGGCAATCTGCACCGCCAGCAGGCCGATGGCGCCCAGGCCGAAGATGGCGACGCGGTCGCCCAGCTTGATCTGAGCGTCGTGAACGGCCTGCAGCGCCACGCCCCCCAGGGCCAGGAAGATCGCCTGGTCGGGCGTCACCTGCGGCGGCAGGGCCTGCAGGCGTCCCCGGTAGGGCATGTTCTCGGGCACGAAGGTGTGCGTCTCCCGGTGAGGGTACAGCAGGTGTACGGTGTCCCCCGGCCGCAGGTGTGTGACGCCGGCGCCGGTCTCCGTCACGCGGCCCACCCACTCGTAGCCCAGGGGCGGCGTCTCCGCCTGGCCCGCTGCCGGCCGGAACAGCCGCAGATCGGTGTCGAACACCTTGTCGGCGAAAGGCGAGGCGCCGCGGTACAGGTTCATCTCTGTCCCGTGACTGATCCCGCTCAGCACGGCGGCCGCCCGCACCTCACCCACGCCCAACGGCGCTTCTTCATACGGCGTCATACGGACCTGGCGCGGTCCCGTTTGTTCAAGCTGCCTTGGCATGGGAATCACGAATTGCGAACTGCGGAATGCGAAATGCGTTCAAACGTTCAAACGTACGGGTTGTCCGGCTTCGGCTGAACGGTACGCCGCCAGCGCCACCTCCATCGCCTTGTAGCCGTCGAAGCCGGTGACCGCAGGCGTCCGCTGCTCGCGGATGGCGGCCATGAACTCGGCGATCATGGCGCGGTCCGGGTCGCTCATCCACGCCAGCCAGGCGGGATGCTCAGGGGCGTTGCTGTACGCCGTCAGGTTCTGGCGGAAAGCGTCGACGTTGACCACGCCCTTCTCCCCGATCAGGTCGAAGCCCAGCCCGCCCCAGGTGGGATAGTTGGCGGGACGGCTCCAACTACAGTCGATGCTGGCAAAGGTCCCGTCGGCGAAGGTCAGCATCAGCAGCCCTCCCGTCTCCACCTCGACGTCCTCCCCATGGACGATGCGGTTGGTCTGGGCATAAACCTCGACGACCTCGCTGCCAAGGTACCAGCGCAGGATGTCGGCCAGGTGGACCGTATGGTCAAAGACCGAGCCGCCCCCGGCGAGCTCCTTGTCCACGAACCACTCGCGGTAGCGTTTGGGCACCTGCCCCTGGTTCGTGCCGTTGCAGGCCAGCACCTTGCCCAGGCCGCCCTGGTCCAGGAGCGCCTTGACCTCGCGCACGGGCGCGCTGAAGCGCATGGGAAAGGCCGTCATCAGGACCACGCCCGCTGCTTCGCAGGCCGCAATGATGGCCCGCCCATCCTCCAGCGTAGTGGCCAGCGGCTTTTCGCAGAGGATGTTGACGCTGGCGGCGGCGGCCAGCTCCACCAGGGCGCGGTGGCGGACGTTCTCCGAGCAGATGATGACCCCGTCCAGCCCCTCGTCGAGCAGGGCGTGGTACGAGGGGAAGAAACGGACGCCGTAGCGCTGGGCGGCGGCATGGCCGCGCACCGAGTCGCTGTCGGCGATGCCCACGAACCTGACGCCGGGCATCGTGCCCAGGTGATAGGCGTAGGCCTCGGCGTGGACATGGGCGAAACTGAGAAGGCCAAGTCGCAGATCTCTCATGTTATTACCCTGGCTGTTCACGGGACCACCCTGGCTGTTCATGGGACCACCTCCAGCAGGGATTCGAGGTGCACCGGACGGCCGCTCTGCGCCGACTCGATGGCGGCAAGGGCGATCTGGAGCGCGGTCAGGCCGTCACCCGCCGTGACCGGTACAGGCTTGTCATAACGCACGGCGTCGTAGAAGGCCTTGATCTCGGTCGTGTACGGGTCTTCGAGCAGGGGGCTGGACGGCAGGGGCACGTCCGACGATTCGCCCGGCGCGCCGTGCCGGCGGACGGTGATGGGCGCCGTGCCTTCCGAGTCGTGCAGCAGCAGCCCGCCGGAGCCGGCGATCTCGAACTGCGTGCGGAACGTCGGCGGCGGGTAGGCCCACGAACCCTCGACATGGGTCAGGGCGCCGCTGGCGTGGGTGAGGATGGCCAGGCCGTGATCGCTCGCTGCCGCCGGATTCTGGGTCCGGATGCTCTTGGCGAAGACGGTGGTGACCTCGCCTCCCACCCAACGGGCATAGTCGAAGTCGTGGATCATCAGGTCGAGGATCATGCCCCCCGATTTCTGGAAGTCCACGAACCAGTTGCCCTCCGCCTTCTTGGGCTGGTAGACGTTGCGCTTGAACCGCATCACCGCCACCTGTCCCACCCGTCCGGCGTCCACCGCCTCCTTGGCCTGCACGTACTCGGGGAAGAAGCGGACGACGTGCGCCACCATCAACTTGACGCCTGCGCGGCTCACGACGTCCATCATCTCGCGGCCGTCGGCCAGCGTGCGGGCCAGCGGCTTCTCGCACAGGATATGCTTGCCAGCGGCGGCGACCTCAAGCACCAGGGGATAGTGCAGATGCGTGGGCACGCAGAGGTCGACGGCGTCCACGTCGGCCAGCAAAGCCTCCAGGCTCGGATAGGCGCGGAGGCCGTGCCGCGCCGCCAGCGCCTGGGCCGCCGGCTCGTACGCGTCGAACAGGCCGGCGATCTCCGCCCCGGTCTGGGTCCAACCCGCGGTATGGACGCCGCCCATGGCGCCCGCCCCAACAATACCTACGCGCATAGGGTCTCCTTGCGAAAAGACATTGGAACGTTCAAACGTTGCAGCGTTCGAACGTTAGGCGTGTTTCGTGACGCGTGTTGCGTGATACCTACTTCGTACTCCGTACTGCGTAATACGTAAGAAAACCATGCGCTCTCTCCTACGCATCACGCATCACGTATACAAGTCGCGCCAAATGGACAAAAACAAACGTTCAAACGTTCAAACGTACCAACGTTCCAACGCTATTTGATCGCTCCGGCCGTAATGCCGCGGATGAGCTGGCGCGAGAAGATCAGGTAGAGGATAAGCACGGGCACCATGGCCAGCGTCAGCGAGGACAGCACGGCGTTCCAGTCGCTGACGAACTGGCCGAGGAACTGCTGGGCGCCCAGGGTGACGGTCTTGGTCTGCTCGCCAGGGGCCAGGATCAGCGGGAACCACAGGTCGTTCCAGATCGGGATCATGGTGAAGACGGCCACCGTGGCGATGGCCGGGCGCACCAGCGGCAGCACGAGGCTGAAGATGCGGTATTCGCTGGCGCCGTCGATGCGCGCCGCCTCTTTTAGCTCCCTGGGCACTTGACGCATGAACTGGGTGAGGATGAAGATGGCCAGCGGCAGCCCCATGGCGGTGTAGACCAGGATCAGGGCGAGGTGCGTGTTGACCAGTCCCAAGGCCACCACCAGGCGCAGGATGCTGACCGTGCCCAGGCGGATGGGGATCATAATGCCGATGGCCAGGTACAGGCCGAGGAAGGCATTGCCGCGGAAGTCATATTCTGACAGCGCATAGGCCGCCATGGCGCCGCAGAACAGGATCAGAAACATCGCGCCGATGGTGACGATGAGGCTGTTGGCGAAGTACGTGCTGAAATGGGAACGCTGTAGCACCTTTTCATAGCCGATCAGGCTGAAGGTCTCCGGCGTAGGCGGCATCAGTGGCGACGAGAAGATGGCCTTGCGGCTCTTGAAGGAGTTGAGGATGATGAGGATGATAGGGAACAGCGCCAGGAGCATCGCGCCCAGCAGCACGACATAAGCGACGATCGTGCTCGATCGCTGGCGCACGCTGGAACCACCGGTTGTCGCCATGTGCAGTCCTCCCTAGAGCTCGTAGCTCTGAACGCGGCGCTGGTAACCGAACATATAGAGCAGCACGCCGGTCAGGATGATCATGAACATCACGGCCGCAATGGTGGCCCCCATGGTGGGATTGCCAAGCTGGAGCTGCTGGCCGAAGAAGGTGCGGTAGAAGAAGGTGCCGAAGAGGTCCGTGCTGAAATTGGGCGCCCCCAGCGCTCCCTGGGTCGTATAGATCAGGTCAAAGGCATTGAAGTTGCCCACAAAGGTGAGGACAGCCACGATGCCCACCGTGGGCAGGATAAGCGGGAACTTGATCCGCCAGAACGACTGCCAGCCTGTGGCGCCGTCAACGGTCGCCGCCTCGATCAGCTCGTCCGGGATGCCGATCAGGACGGCGTAGAACAGCATCATGGGAATGCCGATGAACTGCCAGACCGAAACGAGCGAGAGCACGACCAGGGCGGGTCCCTCCAGACCCAGCCACGGTTGGAAGAAACGGTCCAGCCCCACCACACCCATCATGCCCTCCGCCACGCCCCACAGCGGGCTGAGGATGAGCTGCCAGATGAAGCCGACGATGACCACCGACAGGATGGTAGGCAGGAAGAAGACCGTGCGGAAGAAGCCCCGCCCCCGAATGCTGCGCGAGGTCAGCAGCGCCGCCAGCAAGAGGCCGACGGTGTTTTGCACCAACATGTGGATGATGAAAAAGATGACGTTGTTCCGGAAGGCGCCGATCAGGCGAGGCTGCCAAAGGTCATTGGTGAACAGCCGCGCGTAGTTGGCAGTTCCGACAAAGAATTCCTTGCCCTGTGGATCCGTGCTGAAGAGGCTCAGACGCAGCGAATCGAACAGCGGATAGACCATGAAGAGGGTGTAGATGATCGTGGCTGGCGCCAGAAACACGAACAGATAGGTGGGGAATTTCCGCCCTGCCGGGCGACTGCGTGCATCGGCCATGAGGTCCCCTCTTGCTGCGGATGATGAAAAGGCTGGCAGCGCCTCCGTGCGGAGGCGCTGCCAGGTAGGTTAGGACAGCTTGACGGCTACTGCTGTTGAGGCTTGTACCACTTGGCGAGGCCGTCCTGGATCTGCTTGGCGCCTTCCTCGGGGGTGATGTCGCCGTTGATGACCTGGGCGCTCACCCGCCACAGCTCATTCTCCAGGTTGGGCTCGCCGCGAGAGAGGATCTGGTAGGAGTTGCGGATGGTGCTCTTGCACTGGCCGCGCCAGTCCAGGAAGGTCTGGGCCAGCTCGTCCTTCATCTGGATCTTGTGATTGGACAGGGAGAAGAAGCCGGGGAGCTGGTTGCTGTACAGATCGGCAAACTCCGGCGTCGTCATCCACTCCAGGAACGCCCGTGCCGCCTGGGGGTTCTTGGTCGCCGGGTTCATGCCCATGGCGATGTCGGTGTGGTCGCTGATGTAGCAGGTGTCAGCGCCTTCGGGGAGGGGCGGCTTGAAGGCGCCCATCTCGAAATCGACCTGGGGCTTGAAGACGCCGATCTCCCAGGAGCCGGTGGGGTAGATGGCGGCCTTGCCCAGGGTGAAGAGGTTCTGGGAGTCGGGGTAG
>JAKOVD010000185.1 GCA_029782215.1 Chloroflexota bacterium | reverse complement strand
GCGGCCACCTCTTGGTCGCTGAGCGTGAGCAGGAAGGGCGGCATGCCGAAGGGCCGCGGGTAGCCGGCGGTGGCGGCGTTGAAGCCGCCGTACAGCACGGCTTGCAGCAGGTTGTCCACGGACTCGAGCGTGACGGCGCGGTTGCCCGCCAGAGGCGGGTAGGCCTGGCCCTGGCCCTGGCCTTGCTCGCCGTGGCATTGCGCGCAGTGCTGCTCGTACAGCTTGGCGCCGGATTCGGCCAGACGGCTGCGGGGCGCGGCGGCCGGCGGCGGTGCGGGCGCGGCTTGCGGCAGGGCGCGCAGGTACACGGCCATGGCGGCGGCATCGTCCGCGCTCAGGTGCTGGGTGCCGTGAAACACCACCTCGGCCATGGGGCCGCTGGCGCGGCCGCGCTCGGCCACGCCGGTTTGCAGCAGGCGGGCAATCTCGGCCACCGACCAGTCGGCCAGGCCGGCCTGGCGCGGGTCGTGCAGGGAAGGCGCGTACCAGCCCTGGGCCGCCATCCGGCCGCCGCGCAGGTCGCGCCAGTCGGCCCCGCCCAGTGCATCGCGCGGGGCATGGCAGGCCGAGCAATGCGCCACGCCGCGCACCAGGTAGGCGCCCGCGTTCCAGCGCGCGTCGTGCGCGGGCTCGGGGGTGTAGGTGCCGGGGCGAAAGTACAGCGCGCGCCACACGGCCAGCGCCGCCTGCGTGCCGTAGGGCCAGCGCAGTTCGTGCGCTGGCGTGGGCGTGCTGCTGGGCGGCAGGCTGCCGAAGTAGGCCCACAGCGCGTCCGAGTCGGCGCGCGTGAGCAGGGTGGTGTGGGTGTAGGGAAACACCGGCACCAGCAGGCGCCCGTCGCGTGCGCGCCCATGGTGCAGCGCGCGCCAGAATGCGGCGGCGCTCCACTGGCCGATGCCGTGGGCCGGGTCGGGCGTGAGGTTGCTGCTGAAGGCGGTGCCGAACCCGGTGGCGATCGCCAGGCCGCCGGCGCCGGGAGCGCCACCGCGCGCGGTGTGGCAGGCCAGGCAGTTGCCCACCTGCGCCAGATACGCGCCGCGCGCCTGCTGCGCTGGCGTGGCCAGGCGGGCGGCTGTGGCGGCTGCTGGGCCGTCGATGTCCACCCCGTCGTTGAAGTTGGCCTGCCACAGCCATGCGGCCGCGAGCACGGACAGTGCGGCCAGGACCAGCAGGGCGCGCGCCAGGGCTTTCATCGTGACGGGCCGGTCGGCACGGGCGCGCTGCCGCAGCGCAGGTCGGCGGCGAGCGGCCGCGATGCCGGGCGCGCGTCGGCGGCCTGGGTGTGGGCCGGCACCGGCTGGCTGGCCAGCCAGCTGACCACGGCATGGGCGTCGGCGTCGCTCAGGCGCTCGGCGATGCGGGCCATGCAGTCGGGGCTGGCGGCGCGGCGCTGGCCGGTCTTCCAGCCGCCGAGCTGGGCGGTCAGGTAGTCGGCCGGCAGGCCCAGCAGGGCCGGGAAATGCGTCTGCGCCCCCATCAGCGCGCGGCCGTGGCAGTCGGCGCAGGCCGGCAGGCGCCGCGCGGCATCGCCTTGCAGAGCCAGCGTGCGTCCGCGTTGCAGCACCTCGGGCGCCGGGCGCTGGGCCGGCGGCGCCGGCGGCGGGTAGGGCACCTGCAGGGACGCGAAGTGGCTGGCGATCTCGAACAGATAGGCGTCGCTGAGCACGTCCACCATGTGTGTCATCAGCCCGTAGTGGCGCCGTCCGTCGCGGAAGTTGAGCAGCTGGTTGTACAGATAGCCCGCGGGCTTGCCGGCCAGGCGTGGGTAATAGCCGTCGGGCCCGGCGCGGCCCTGGTCGCCATGGCAGGCGGTGCAGGCCAGCGTGCGCTGGGCGATGCTGTCTTCAAACGCGGGGGCGGCATCCGAACCGGTGATCAACACGAGGCCGCAGGCCAGCGAGCAGACGACCGTGCACAGGGACTTGATGGAGCACCACATCGGCACGACCAAGGCAGGAGTCAGGGGGCCGCGGAGCAGGCCGTGCCAAGGCACCCCTGGCCGGGGCTTCCCCGGTCAATGGGTGCGCCCCCTCGAAGGGGGGAAGCGCAACAACGCGCAGCGTGTGGAGCTTGGGGGTGGGCCATTTCTAGCGCACGATGACTTCGGTGCGCCGGTTGCGCGGCTCGGCCACTTCGTCGTCGGTGGCGACGGCGGGGTCGCGCTCACCGCGGCCCGCTGCCGTGATGCGGTTGGGGTCGAAGCCGTCGGCGATCACCTTTTCGCGAATGGCGCGCGCGCGCTGCAGCGACAGGGCGTCGTTGCTCTGCGCGGAGCCGACGCGGTCGGTGTGGCCGATCACCACGATCTCGCCGCCGGGGCGCTCGCGCGCCAGGGCCAGCACGGTCTTGAGCGCGGCCTCGGATTGCGGTGTCAGCACCACCCCGCCGGTGTCGAAGTACAGCGTGAAGTCCTGCGCCGGCGCCGGCTGCACGGCCAGCAGCTGGGGGTAACGGACCTTGACCTGCTCGGCGTCGAGCTGCTCGAGCGTGATGGCGCCGCCCGCCTGCACGGTGGCCTCGGCATAGCCGCGGTCGATCCGCTGGCTGGCGGCCGCGGTGCTGACCTCGACCGCGCCGGCGCCGCCCGGCTGGGGCAGCAGGACCACTTGCGTCGGGGGGGCCGCGCACGCCGCGCACCGCAGGGCGACCATGCTCATCAGGATGGCGGTCTTCATGGCTTTTGCTCCACGATGAAGTCGGTGCCGCGCACCCCGATCACGGTGGTGGGCGTGGTGACCTTGACCTGCTCGGGCCGCAGCTTGGCGATCAGGCCGGTGACCAGGCGCAAGCTGCCCTTGGCCAGGGCGATCAGCACGTTGCCTTCGTGGGTGGTGGGTTCGAACTGAAACTGCGCCAGATCGACCGAGCTGTCGGGCCCGATGGACAGCACCGTGCCGTCGCGCAGCGTGATGGCGGCGGCGCTCTTGGGGCCGCTGCTCACGCGGTCGCCCTCCCACAGCGCGTCGCCCACCTGGGCCGGGCCGCTGCGGCCGCCATGGGCGTGGGTGATCTGGCCTTGCACGGTCTTGAAGGTGCCCTGGCGGTCGTCGCCCGGCGTCAGCGTCAGGGTAGGCGCCGCCGCGGACGCGGCGCTGGCCTCGGGCGCGGGCGCGGGCGGTGTTGCCGGCTGTGCGCCCGCCGTGCCGGCGAGCAGCAGCAACGCCAGCAGGGCCGCCGGCGTGGCCCGGGCGGACTGGGTGTTGGTCGTCTTCATCGTGTTCATCCCCTTGGGGTGGGCGCGCTCGGCCAAAGGGGTTGCAGGAACCCGCGCGCGCATCGGTGCAAAAAACAGGGCATGGTAGCCCAGATCGACCCGCCGGCCGGGCGCAGCGGGCGCGGGTGCGGCGACAATCATCGCTTTGCCCGCGTCGCCCGGGCCTCACGCCGCATTCGCCATGCTGATTCTCGCTCCGATGGAAGGCCTGCTGGATCACGGCTTGCGCCGGGTGCTGACACGGGTGGGCGGGGTGGACCGCTGCGTGTCCGAGTTCATCCGCATCACCGACCAGCTGCTGCCCGTGCGCAGCTTCACGCGCGTCGTGCCCGAGTTGCTGTGCGGCAGCCGCACCGCCAGCGGCGTGCCGGTGCGCCCGCAACTGCTGGGCAGCGACCCGGCCTGCCTGGCCGACAACGCCGCGCGCCTGGCCGAGTTGCAACCGGCCGGCATCGACCTGAACTTCGGCTGCCCGGCCAAGACCGTGAACCGCCACCGCGGCGGCGTGGTGCTGATGGACGAGCCCGAGCTGATGCACGCCATCGTGGCCGCCGTGCGCCGCGCGGTGCCGGCCGCGGTGCCGGTGTCGGCCAAGATGCGCCTGGGCATCGACGACGACCGGCGCGCGCTGGAGTGCGCCCAGGCGCTGGAGGCCGGCGGCGCCAGCGAACTGGCCGTGCACGCGCGCACCAAGGCGCAGGGCTATCGGCCGCCGGCGTACTGGGAGGAGGTGGCCCGCGTGCGCGAGCAGGTACGCCTGCCCGTGGTCGCCAATGGCGACATCTGGACGGTGGAGGACGCCGCACGCTGTCGCGCGGTCACGGGTTGCAGCGCACTGATGCTGGGGCGCGGACTGGTGCGCCGGCCGGCGCTGGCGCGCGCCATTCGCCAGCGCGATGCGGGCGTGGCCAATGACCGGGCGGACCTTGATCCCACCGTCGCGGCGCTGCCCTGGCCGCGGGTTGTGCCGCTGCTGGCCCAGTTCTGGCAGGACGTGTGCGGCCGGGTCGAGCGCCGCCACCGCGCCGGGCGCCTGAAGCAGTGGCTGAACTACTTGCGCCACGCCTATTGCGAGGCGCAGCAGGCTTTTGACGCGCTGCGCCTCACCAACGAGCCCGAGGCCATCTCGGCCTGGCTACTGCAAAATCAGGAGCTGGTTGCGCTTGATGCAAGCGCGCCAGCGGTCGAAATCATCACATAAGTCGCTTGCGGCATCCAACCGAGGGAAGGAAATTTTCATGGCATCCAGCCTGCTGGCCCTGCTCGACGACATCGCCACCGTGCTCGACGACGTGGCCGTCATGACCAAGATCTCGGCCAGGAAGGCCGCCGTCATGAGCGACGACGTGGCCGTGCTGACCAAGCTGTCGGCGCAAAAGACCGCCGGCGTGCTGGGCGACGACCTGGCGCTCAACGCCCAGCAGGTCACCGGCGTGGCGGCCAACCGGGAGATTCCGGTGGTGTGGGCGGTAGCCAAGGGCTCGCTCGTCAACAAGGCCATCCTGGTGC
Organism: Chloroflexota bacterium; assembly: GCA_029782215.1. GTDB lineage: Bacteria > Chloroflexota > Anaerolineae > J102 > J102 > SSF26. Next base: position 5,067 of record JAKOVD010000185.1, on the reverse strand, counting down.
CCGCCGCGCTGCTGATCAGCGCCTTCGCGCCCTGGGCGGTGACGCCGCTGCTGATGGTGGGCGGCGCGTTCCTGTGCTTCGAGGGCTTCGAGAAGCTGGCGCACAAGCTGCTGCATGCCCAGGCCGAGGACGCGGCGCACGCGTCCGAACTGGAGGCCGCGCTGGCCGCCCCCGCGGTGGATCTGGCCGCGTTGGAACAAGACAAGATCAAGGGCGCGGTGCGCACCGACTTCATCCTCTCGGCCGAGATCATCGCCATCACCCTGGGCGCGGTGGCGCAGGCCGCCTTCTGGACGCAGGTCGCCGTGCTGGTGGGCATCGCCCTGATCATGACCGTGGGCGTGTATGGGCTGGTGGGCGGCATCGTCAAGCTGGATGACCTGGGCCTGTGGCTGAGCCGGCGCAGCAGTGCCGCGGCACGCAGCCTGGGCCGCGCCATCCTGGCACTGGCACCGTGGCTGATGAAGTTCCTGTCCGTCGCCGGCACGGCGGCGATGTTCCTGGTCGGCGGCGGCATCATCGCGCACGGCATTGGCCCGTTGCACCACGCGATCACCGACTGGACGCGCGCAGCCGGCGGCATGGGCTGGCTGCTGGAGATGCTGGCCAATGCCGTCGTCGGCATCGTCACCGGTGCCGTCGCGGTCGGGGTGACGATGCTGTACAGGAAATTGCGCGGTGGCGGCGGCGTGCCGTCGTCGGCGCGTTGAATCCGCGCAGACCCACATGCGGGGCTTTGCTCCCGTCTTGTTGCTGCCTTGGCCATTCGGCAAACCTTCAGCAGGCAATCATGCAGAAACTCGACAATATGGCGTTGTTCGTGGAGGTGGTCAAAGCCCGCGGCTTCAGGCAGGCTGCTGAGGCCATGGATATGCCTCTTTCTACCTTGTCGCGGCGCATCGCTGACCTTGAGCGGTCCATTGGGCTGCGTTTGATGAATCGCACGACGCGGCGCTTGGAGCTTACGGAAGCAGGAAATGTCTATTTTGAACGGTGCGTTCGCATCGTCGAAGATGCAAGGCAAGCCCATGAGCAGCTGGATGATTTTCTGGCCAAACCCAAAGGGCTGTTGCGCATCTCGCTCCCGGTGGATTTTGCGACGATCTACCTGAGCCCGATCATTTCCGGTTTTGCTCAAAGGTATCCGGACATCGAGTTCGAACTGAATCTGACTTCCAGGCGAGTCGATTTGATTGCAGAGCCGTACGATCTTGCCATTCGCATGGGTCGGCAACCCAATTCCAGCCTGGTTGCAAGTCTGTTGGCAACCATTCCGCGCTATCTGTTCGCGTCTCCGAAGTATCTATTGCAATCCGGCACGCCCACCGAGCCCGAACATCTGGCCCGATTCGAGTGCCTGCGCATGGGAACCCCCCAGGAACACCAAAAATGGACGCTGCGGCATGAGGGCTCGATCCATGAGCACCAGCACGCCGGGAAATTCAGTGTCAACAGCATGGGCATGTTGCGCACCCTCGCGCTGCACGATCAGGGCATTGCCGCGCTACCCGAGGCCATGGTCAAGGAAGATGTGGCCGCTGGAACTCTGACCCGGGTGTTGCCGGACTGGGAATTGACGCCCGTTCAGGCCTATGCGGTCACTGAAACACGTCTTGTTCCGGCAAAGACCCGCTGCTTCATTGAGTACTTGCGTGGCGCATTGAATCCCGAAGCGGCCGCGTAGTCGCTGCGCCGATGGCCTTGCAGGTTTGCACGGCCCCGCCCGCCGGTCGGTATCGTCCGACCGCGATGCCTGCGGGATTTGAGTCGCCGAGCTTGTCCCGAGCCGTTGCCGAGATCAGCCTTGCAGGGCCGGCGCCAACACGTCCTGCACGATCCGGCTGCCTTCGGGCGTGCTCCAGTCGTACGCCAGTTCGGCGATCACCTGGTTGGTGCTCGACAGCGTGGCGCCCGCCTGCTGCATGCGGCGCAGGGCCATGTCGTCCGCCATGACGCCCGGCGAACCGCCGGCATCGGCGATCACCTGCACCGCGTAGCCATCGCCGAGCAGACTCAGGGTCGGGTAGACCGTGCACACGTCGTTGGTGACGCCGGCGATGATGATCTTCTTGCGGCCGCTGCCCTTGACCGCGGCGGCGAAATGTTCGTCGTCCATTGCGTTGACGATGCCAAGGCGTTGAATACGGGAGGCATACGCCTCGGGCAGGATGTTTTCCAGTTCCGGCAACAACGGGCCCTGGGCGTGCTGCTCCATGCTGGAGGTGAGCACCACTGGCATCTGCAGAATGGCAGCGGCACGGGCCAGCATGAGCGCGTTGCGCTTCATTTCATCGAACGGGATGGATTTCACCCAACTCATGGTGCCGACCTGATGGTCGACGAGCAGCATGATGGCGTTGCGGGCAGTGAAGCGTTCGAAGCTCATGTTGATTCCAGTGGATGCGGGGGAGTTGAATGAGGGCGCCAGGGAGCGCAGACCCGAATGGCTTGAAGCGGTTTGCCGTGATCCATCATGGGGTTCTGGATTTGCCGGTGGCGATGTCCAGGACGCGGCTGGGGCGATCCGACTCAAGTTCTGAGTGTTTGATCTCGATCGCGGGAGCAACACTCACGAGTGATCACGTCGATAGAGCTCCCATTCTTCAACCTGGCTGCCGTCAGGCAGCTGACACAGATTGAAAGCATTGCCTTCTTTGTCTTTCTTTGAAATCAGCTTTCCGCCTTTGGAAATGCAATGCACGGAGGCTGGATTGGCAAGCTGGGCCGAGGGCGAAGACTTGGATGGGTCTTGATTGGCGGGGTGCATGTTGAGGCTGCAGCCGGCAAGTGTCATCGAGAAAAGCGGCAGCATGATGGCACTTGAGACTTTTGGCATGGTGAATGTCGATGAGGGGGTGATGAATTGATCCAGAACGCCACTGCACCCCGGGGAGTTGCCGGCGACAAGGCACATCGCGTGATTGCAGCCGGATGATCGGGTTCATCGATTCTTGCGTCGTTTTGCTCGTGCGGCTGAAACCGCGGGTATCAAGAGCCCCATCAGCGCCAGAGACCACCATGACGTGGCGGGAACGGGTGCAGGTGGGCCGGGCGGCTGTGGCGGTGGTGGATTGCAGGCTTTGAATTCGGCAATGGTATAGGTGCCGAGTGCTGCAGTATCCCAGTAAATGAATTCGATGCGCTGGATTTTCTTTCCGGTGAAGTCGAAGTCAATGGTGCCCAGGCGTGTCCCGGATGCTGCATCATCGGCGTTGCCGGATGTGAAGCGATTGCTTGCCACATAGCTGGCATACGATGAAGGATAGAGGCTGTAGAAACCCGGTGTATCCAATGAAATCAGATCTCCATTTTCATCGTAGGCATTGACAATGATATTGTCTCCTGCATCGATGTCGTGAAGGCGGAAACTCAGGTCGGTAACGGGCAGGTAGTTTCCTGGCGATGCTGGGTCAAAGAACTCGAAGGTGGTCGTGATCGAATCGGCAATCGAAGTGGCTGCTCCCGAAGGATGCCCCAGGTTCACGCCGGGCTCTCCCGGGTAGTGCGTGTCGCTGATTCTGTCGGTGTTGATGGCCGCATTCCCGGAGAGCTCATTTTTTATCTTCAGGACCGATCGTTCCAAAAACAACTCATTGTTGTTGATGATGGTCTCGCTGGGTGACTGCCCGTTGTATGCGGCAAACGTTTGATAGCTTCCGGCTGGGCCGCACACCTGAGCGATTGCCGGCGTGGTCATTGACATGGTGACACCAAGCAGCAGTGGCATCAATACCGCGGGCCGGGCATTGCGCATGCCCAGCGCCCGGGTCCTAATGAAGGGGAGTGTGGCAAGGATATTCATGGAAATCCGGCAAGCCGAACTGAAAATAGTCATGAGCTGAAGCGAGTTGTAGATGTTGATATTTTTATTGTTGTTTGAGGATGAATATATCTTCTGAGGCAACAGAGAAAAATCAAGTGGAGCGTGCAGCAGGACGTGGTTTTATACAGGGCAAAAATGAATTGAGCAACGCGTGAAATTCTCTGTTCCATGATCGGAACAATCGCGTGGGTGAGAACAGACTTGTGCCCAATGCCCGAATGAAGCCATGGCGTGATTTCGTTGCACAAATAGCTGTCGAGGTGCGCATCTGTCCCTTGTGTGGCATGACGGGACGAAGGCGCCGACTAGAATTGAAGGGCGCGGCGCCGGTGGGGCGTGTCTATGCCAGGTTGTCGCCGCGCAGCGTTCTCAGGGCGGGGTGAAAGTCCCCACCGGCGGTATCAGGCCTTCGCCTGGAGCCCGCGAGCGCCCGCGCCTTCACACCGAGGGCGCGGGGTCAGCAGACCCGGTGCGATGCCGGGGCCGACGGTTAAAGTCCGGATGAAAGAGAGCGCGACGGTGTGCGGCTGACGCGTGGGGCAACCTGCGTGCGGCCGCGCGTTCGCCGTGCGCCCTGATTCTGGCAACCCACTCCACTGGAGCTCACCATGAATCAGCCCACCCCATCCCAAACCTCCGCGCGGCCGGCCGGCGCGCCGCCGCGCATCGCCTTCGTGCAGGCCAGCTGGCACGCCGACATCGTGCGCCAGGGCCACGCCGGCTTCGTGGCCGAATGCGCGCGCCTGTGGCCGGGCGCGCCACCGGACGTGGCGGTGCATCCGGTGCCGGGCGCATTCGAGATTCCGCTGCTGGCCCAGCGCCTGGCGCGCCTGGGCGCGGTGGATGCCATCGTCGCCTGCGCGCTGGTGGTCGATGGCGGCATCTACCGCCACGAATTCGTCGCCCGCGCGGTGATCGACGCCCTGATGCGCGTGCAGCTGGACGAGGGCGTGCCGGTGTTCTCGGTGGTGCTGACGCCCAAGGACTTTCACGAGCACGAGACGCACCGCGCCTTCTTCAGCCAGCACTTCGTGGCCAAGGGGGCCGAGGCCGCGCGCGCCTGCGCGCAGACGCTGGCGGCGCATGCGGCGCTGGATCGGGGTCAGGCGGTCGAGACGATTCGGTCGGCCGATATCCGACCCCGACATTTGTCCGCCGGGGGCTCCACTCCGGGAGCTTGCGCAGCGCTTACTGCTTGACGTAGCACGCGCCCGACGGAATGGACAGATCGGCATAACCTTCCA
>JAKOVD010000138.1 GCA_029782215.1 Chloroflexota bacterium | reverse complement strand
CCGGCCCGGCGCCTGCTCGAATCCCGCGCCGCGGAAGTATCCGGTGATCATCAGGCGGCCGCGCGGCAGCTTGTCCGCCGGCGTCTGCGGCTCCAGGGTGTAGTCCTGCCCCCACACGCGCACCCGCACCCGGCCGCCCGGCCACCAGCTGAAGCGCTCCATGACGCAGGCGTCGTACTTCCGCAGGTCCCGGATCTCGCCGGTCTGCCCCCAGGTGCGCCCCCAGCCGGTCCGGTCCAGCTCCTCCAGAACCGCCACCAGGCGGGTGGGGTATTCCAGGCGCATCTCCACCTGCACCGGGACCGTCACGCCCTGCGGGCTGTAACCGTCCGCCAGGACCACCGGCTCCGTCACCGGCCAATCGTAGTCGTAGCCGATCTTCAGCTCCAGCCACAGCAGACGCAGCTCCCAGCGCATCTGGTCATGCGGGTCCCGGCGCATCTCGATCGTGACGTCCGCATGCGCGTAGTTGTCCTCCACACGCATCCGGGCGAGCGCCACGCTGTCCGGGCAGTACCCGTAGCCCGACGGCGAGCTCCCCGCCAGGAACTCCCAGACGCAGCCGGCGTCGTTCGTCTGACTCTCGGCCTCGGCGACGTAGACCCTCATGTCACCGGGGTGCTGTCGTCCACCGGGTCCATCAGGGTATGGAACTCCGCGCGGGTGTAGGTGATCACTCGCGTGTATGGCCCCTGGCAGCCCCGGCTGTTCGGGTCGGCCGGGTCCGGCTGCTCTGCGGCCGCCCTGGCCTCCTCCGGGCGCGCCTCCTCCACCGGGCGGGCCTGCGGCTCCGGCTGCTTGCGCCTTGCGCGCTCGCGCTCCAGCCTCGGCAGGGTCATCCGCAGGAACCAGCTGTCTTCGCGCGGCCACGCCGTCACAGCGGGCGCCTGCGGCATCGGCGGCGGAGCGTAACTCAGGTGGAGCGCCGGGCCCGAGATCTCCGGCGGCACCAGCGGTTCAGGCGCAGCCGGCGCGCTCGTCAACAGCCTAGGCATCCCTGCGCTCCCCCGCGTAGGTGGCCGGCCGGTGGTAGAAGGCGTCTGTGTCCCGCACCACGTTCACGCTGATCCCGGTCACCACGAAATCGCCCCGCCCCTGGATCCTCACCGTGTCCCCGGGCCAGATGTCCGGGTCGTACTCCGCCGTCCACTGCGCCATCCTCACCGGGTCCATAACGCCGGGCCGTGAGATCAGGGACTGCAGGATCCGCCGGATATGCTCGTCGTGCCGGATCCTGCTCTCCCGCAGCAGAGCCCAGGTGCGCTCTCCGGTCCAGCCTGCCGGCCGCTGCGCAAGGGGCTTCTCCGGGTCCTGGGCGTCCGTGTCCACCACCTGCATCAGGCTGTGCTCCCCCTCCGGCGTGCAGTAGTCAACGCAAAGCTCGTTCGCCTCCGGCCGGATGGCGCGCTCCTCGTAGCTCCAGGCCAGCGTGTGGCGCGGCTTGTTCGCCTGAATGCGCTCGGCATCCGTCAGGTAGAACGTCTTCACCGGCTCCTGCGATGGGTCGAAGGGGTGGAACATCCGCAGCACCCACCGGCCGCTGCGGCTGCGCTCCCCGAACGTGTAGCCGAAGACGTTCTCGATGAAATCCAGCCAGTGCCCCACGGTCTGCCCGGCCTCCACCTTACAGATCGCGCTGCGGCCCTTGCCGCCATCCGGCATCGTCAGGCCCTCCAGGTCCGGCAGCTCGATGTCCTGCTCGTCCGTGGCGCCCAGTAGCTCCAGCAGATATCGCACCACCTCCTCCACGGGCTCACCATCAAAGGGACCGTGTGCGGGCATCTGTGTCGTGCGCGCTCGGAGCGCCAGCACGCTCTCCAGCGACCACAGCGCCCGGCGCGCATCCGGGTTTGGGCCAAAGGTCCGGGCCGGTTCGTTCGCAAAACCCAGGAACACCGGCTCGGAACCGAACTTGATGCGCACCAGGCGGTTGTGCAGCAGGGCCGTGCCGCCGTGCTGCTCGCCCCGCCGGAGGGCGATGCTGCCCTGCACGCCGTCTCGCCCCTGGCCGAAGGTCAGGCGAAGCTCCACCACGTCGTCCGTGATCTCGCTCGCGCTGCCCCCGCGCCCGGCGCTGACTCCCGGCATGGTCACGCGCACGCCGTAGACCGTGGGCGTCCAGTTCGGGCGCCCGTCCGGGTTCTGGCCCGGCTCCGTGCCGGACAACATCACATACTTCACCCGGTAGGCCCGCTTGCTGCCGTCCCAGGAGATGCCGCTGTCCGTCTCTGCCTCTATGACCGAGGCGATGACGCCGCATCCTTCGGGGGTGTCCCACTGATCCAGCCCGATGGAGGGCGTCTGCCCGGCGGAGGGAGCCACGGGCAGATACCGCGGCGGCGTCACGAACTCCACGTTGCCGGACGGGTAGACGCAGTGCATCGCGCTCACCATCCCCTGGGAGTTGGGGAACCGCACGCGCAGAGGCGCGGCCACGTGCCACGCTCCGTAGTAGATCCAGCCCCACTCATGCGAGGGGCTGTAGATCAGGATGCGGTCCTCGCCCAGCGGGCCCAGCGGCTGGATGAGCAGCTGCACGAACTCGCCGGAGATGTCCCGCGGCCGCGGCACGATAAAGCCGATTCGCCCATAAGAGGGCAGGTCCCCGCCGGTCAGCTTGGTCTCGCCCGTGGAGTAGAGCGCCAGTGTATACTGCCCGAAGCGGATCCGCGCCATCTCCAGCCGGTCGCCGGAGGTGGCGAACGCCCGCAGCTCAATGAAGAACGGCTGGCCCTTCAGGAAGCCCCGCACGCTCTCGATCTCCTCGTTCGTCCCGCGCGACAGCAGGAAATAGTCCCCGGGCGTCCGGTATTCGATCTCCGCCCAATCGTTCGAGGTCAGGTTCCAGTCGCTCTTGCGCAGCCGGGCGTAGGCGCCGGTGGTCGTGGTGGCCCAGGCGTGGCTCAGCTGCAGCGGCCGCAGCTGCAGATGCCCGGTGAGCGGGCAGATCCACCACCCGGGCGATGGCCAGTCCGCGTCCGATGTCCCTCGCGCCCAGGAGAAGTCGAACCCGTCGTGTATCGGTGGGTGCTTGGCCACGCGCGCGCCCGCACTGGACGAGGGCACGTCCATCTCGATTGTCAGCGTGTCGCCGATGGGCATGTGGTATACTCGTGGCAGGGAGGTTTCCTGAATGGCACTCACACTGCACAAATGTCCGCGCTGCGGGCAGTGCTACTATGACGGCACGCCGCACCAGTGCCCGCCCCCGCCGTCGCCACCGCCTCCGCCCCGTTCTCCGGCCGCCAACGATGATGTGTATCTGTTATACGCCGTGCTGCTCGGCCTGATCGGCATCGTGATCCTGGCGCTTATGGCTTCCGATCCGAAGACAGGCGTCTCGCCCATGGTGCTGGTGGCTGCCATTCCCTGGTGTGCGGTCAATACCGTGATCGGCGGATCCATCGGCGCATGGCGCGGACGGCCGGGATTCGGGATCTTCTGGGGCATGCTGGCTGGCCCGCTCGGCTGGCTGGTCGTCCTTCTCTCAGCAGACGCACGTCGACGCTGTCCGTGGTGCCAGATGGTCATCCCGGATGCCGCGGTTGTCTGCGGGCACTGCACCCGCCAGCTGCCGCAAACCTAGCCGGGCAGATATCCCAGCTGGCGCAGAGCGTCCCAGATCATCGGGCCGAAGCGGCGGGCCAGCGCCGCCGCCACCTCGTCCGTAATGCCGCTGAAGTTGAGCGTCACGGTCCGCCGCCCGCCCTGGAGTTCGGACAGCGACAGTGCCCGCTGCAGGCGCGGCCCGCCGCCGATGGCCTCCAGCGCCCCTTCCGCCCATGTCTGCGTGTTCTTCGCGATGTCTTCCAGCAGCTCGTTTGCGCGGCGCTCCAGATCGTTCGCCTGTTCCTGCATCCTCAGCGCCGTCTGACTGCCCTTCTCGATGGTCAACAGGTCGGCTGCGGCCTTTCGCAGTTCGGCGGCACTGGACTGCAGCTCGCTCGCAGTCTCACGCGCCTGCTCTTCAGGCGTCAGGTTGGCACGCCGCAGGGCCTCCGCTCGTTGGCGGGCCTGGCGGGCTGCCTCCATAATTGCTGCTGAGTGAGCAAACTTCTGTCCCATCTGCTCCAGTTCGCGTGCTGCTCGTTCAGCTGCCTGCAGGTCCGGTCTAAACAAACCGAAGGGGTCTGTCCCCCACTGCGCTTCCCAACGAATTCGCCTTGCGTTTGCGAATGCTTCCTCAGCGGCTGTTCGCGCGGCTGCCTCTTCAGCCTGCTGCTCCTTACGCGCCGTCGCGGCGTCCACTGCCTGCGCCACGGCCATCCCGATGCTGGTCGCAATGGTGCCGATGAACCCGATGCCCATCAGGGAGCCGCCGAGTCTCCCGCCCATCATCGAGCCGGCCATCTGCATCCCGGCCAGCGCAGTGTTCAGCTTGTTCAGCGAGCTCATCGCCCGGTTGCCGGTCTCGCTCAGGCTGGAAAACCCGGCCGTCATCGCGTTCAGGAGCGGCAGCATGGCCTGCGTCCCGACACGCACCAGGCGCGTCTGCGCCCGCTCCTGCGCCAGAGCAGCGCGCTCCTGCTGGCGGGCCAGACGCAGATCGCGCTCACGGCGCTTGCGCTCCTCCTCGCGGGCGATCTCCCACGCCTGCTCGATCGGGATGCCCTCCCGTTTGGCGGGCCGGTCCACGCTGCGGCGCAGCTCTTCCAGATATGCGTCAGCC
>JAKOVD010000123.1 GCA_029782215.1 Chloroflexota bacterium | reverse complement strand
TGGTTTCCTCCAGGTTTTGATGGCTGTTCGCGCGGCGATCCGGCACGCGCGGCAGCTATTGGAGCGAAAACCCGGGCGGCAGAAAACTGGCAGATCTGACAGGGTGCGACGGTTGCTTCTACAGCTTGATCCACCCCAGCGCCAGTGCCTTGACGATCGCATGCTGGCGGCTGTGGCAGCCCAGCTTGCTCATGGCATGGCCCAGGTGGAAGTTGACGGTGCGCTCGGTGATGTGCAGCACCTGACCGATCTCCCAGGACGTCTTGCCTGCCGCCGCCCATTGCAGGCAGTCCTGCTCACGCCGCGTCAGGCGCGGCACATCCTTTTTTGGCGAGGCAGGCTGTGCCATCAGGCGCAGAAACGCTTCGTTGGCATAGGCACCCAGCGCCGGCATCAGGGGCTGCGCATGCTGCAGCACATCGCGCGTCGCGCGTTGCGGCACGCGGCGCAGACCCGCGCACATCACGGTCAAGCGGCCATCCGCGTTGTGCGTGGGCGTGAAGATGCCGGCGCTGGCGCCGAAGTCCTGTTCCTCACGCGCCATGCGCATGGCCTCGGGCGTGGCGTAGCGGGTGCCGGCATGCCAATGAAAGGGCACGGTGCTGCGCAGGCAGTGCGCGATGCGCGGATCGAATTCGTAGTAACGCCGGCGCGCGTAGTGCGCGTTCCAGGGGTCGGAAATGGTGGTGGAGGCGTCCAGCCTGGGCGCGGTGGGCTGCGCTCCACTTCGGTTTTGCAGGCCGAGGACCACGCTGTCAAACCCTGCTTGCCGGCAAGTCTGCGTGAGCAGGTGGGTCAGCTCCGGCACCGATGAAACGGTGAGGAAGCGCTCCAAGGTGGCAAACCAACGATTGATCGTCATGAGGTTGCAACAGCGGGATCGGACCCGCGCGGGAAAATGGGAGTCGGATGAAAAGTTCCCCTGCGCGGGGCGCCCCGGCTTCTCAATCCAGGGCCAGGGTCTTTCGCAATTCCCGCTTCAACAGCTTCCCGCTCGGGTTCTTGGGCAACGCCTTGACGAACACCACGCGCTTGGGGCTCTTGAAAGCTGCCATGTGGGCGTTGCAGTGGTCGATGACCGTGCGCTCGCTCAGATCCTGGTCCTGCTTGACGACGATCACCGCCGTCACGGCCTCCACCCACTTGGGGTCGGGCAGGCCGATGACGGCCACCTCGCTCACCTGCGGCAGGCGGTAGATCATCTCCTCCACCTCGCGGCTGGCGACGTTTTCGCCGCCGGACTTGATCATGTCCTTCTTGCGGTCGACCACGGTGATGTAGCCCTCGTCGTCGAGGGTGCCCAGGTCGCCCGAGTGGAACCAGCCGCCCTCGAACGCGGCCCTGGTGCGCTCGTCGTCGTGGAAGTAGCCCTGCATCAGGTGCGGCGAGCGGTGCACGATTTCGCCGACCTCGCCCACGGCCACGTCGCGCATGGCGTCGTCGACCACGCGCGTCTCGACGTTGAGGGCGGCGCGGCCGGCCGAGCCGGGCTTGCGCAGTTGGTCGTCGGGGCCCAGCAGGGTGGCCAGCGGCGCGATCTCGGTCTGGCCGTACAGGTTCCACAGGCGCAGATGGGGCAGGCGGCGGCTGATTTCCTTCATCACCTCCACCGGCATGATCGAGGC
>JAKOVD010000051.1 GCA_029782215.1 Chloroflexota bacterium | reverse complement strand
CACCTTCGGCGCCAATGCCCTGGCCGACACCGCCAAGGAGCTCGAGGACGCCGGCAGGGCGGGCAGCCTGGCAGGTTTGGATGACAAGATAGCCTTCGTGGAGGCAGAGTTTGGCCGCGTCCGGCAGGAACTCATGGAATGAACACCCTGTCACCCTGAGCGCAGCGAAGGGTCTCTTTGGCCAGGCGAGACGTTTCGCTGTCGTGACTCGCCGAACCCGATTGGCCGCCCAACCCGCTCAACGTGACAAGAGTCGCGCAGCGAAGGGCCAGGCCGGACACACCGTCCGGGGTCTGGTAGGAAGAATCACCGCCCGCGTGTTAGGATGCTCGACCGATCCCAACCCACCCGCCATCAACACGGACCTAAGGTACTGGCATGAACCAACCAGGACGGATTCTCGTCGTCGACGACAACCGCGTCAACCGGCTTTTCCTGGGCCGCACCCTGGAACAGCTTGGACACAAAGCCGCCTTTGCCGAAAACGGCCGCCAGGCGCTTGACGTCCTGCACAAAGAAAGCTACGACCTGGTCCTGCTTGACCTGGAAATGCCCGAGCTCGATGGCTACCAGGTTCTGCAGGAAATGCGCGAGGACCCCCACCTGCGTGACCTGCCGGTGATCATGACTTCGGCCGTCGACGAACTGGAGCGGATCGTGCAGTGCATCGAGCTGGGCGCCGAGGACTACCTGCACAAGCCGGTCAACCCGGTGCTGCTGCGTGCGCGCCTGAGTTCCAGCCTGGAGAAGAAGCGGCTGCGCGACCAGCAGCGCGAGCTGATCAGCAAGTTCGCCACCGAAGAGGTGGCGGAGAACCTGTTGACCTCGGGCTTCAACTTGGGCGGCCAGATGGTCGAAGCGACCGCCATGTTTTCCGACATTCGCGGCTTCACGACCATCACCGAGGCGCAGTCCCCGGCCGAAACCATCGAGCTGCTCAACGACTACTACATGATGATGATGGACGCCATCGGCGGCGAGGGCGGCATCGTGAACCAGATGGTCGGCGACGGTCTGATGGCCATCTTCGGCGCCCCGGTGCCGCAGGAAGACCACCGCCAGCGGGCGGTCCAAGCGGCGTTGGCCATGGTCGACCTCATCGAGCTCTACAACATGGAGCGGACGGCGGCGAACCGCGCGCCGATCAGGATCGGCGTCGGCATTGCCACGGGGCCGGTCATCGCCGGGTATACCGGCACTTCCCGCCGCGCCACTTATACCTGCGTCGGCGATACCGTGAACCTGGCGGCGCGGCTGGAATCGCACACGAAAGTCGTGGGTGTGCCGGTCCTGATGGACGAAACCACGCGCCTGGGCCTGAGCGCCAATATCGGCGTCACCGACCAGGGTGAGTACCTGCTCAAGGGCAAGACCCAAGCGGTAAGGGTGTTCTCGGCGCCTTAGGGGCTTTTTGCCAGGGCTTCTCAAAAGTCGCGCGAGGGGAGCAGCAGCCTAGAAAAAGACTCCTTCGGCTGATAGACTGGTGTCGTCCAAAACATCACGTCACAGCAGGAGGAGTCAGGATGAAGTGTAGCACAGACGAGGAAGCGGGCGTCGTTGGCGAGTTGGGTGAAGCAAGCGACGTGCGCAGCTTGTACGGGCACATGCAGGGGGT
>JAKOVD010000050.1 GCA_029782215.1 Chloroflexota bacterium | reverse complement strand
ACCCCCTGCATGTGCCCGTACAAGCTGCGCACGTCGCTTGCTTCACCCAACTCGCCAACGACGCCCGCTTCCTCGTCTGTGCTACACTTCATCCTGACTCCTCCTGCTGTGACGTGATGTTTTGGACGACACCAGTCTATCAGCCGAAGGAGTCTTTTTCTAGGCTGCTGCTCCCCTCGCGCGACTTTTGAGAAGCCCTGGGAGCATATCATGGGGCATGGTAAGGACGTCCAATGTGTGTTATCCTTAGACTTGGCTTTAAGGCCACAACGAGGTACTTAGTTCATGAAGGCAATTGTAATGGCTGGTGGACAAGGTTCTCGTCTCCGGCCATTGACGGTCAACCGTCCCAAGCCACTGCTGCCCCTTGTCAATAAGCCTGTCATCGCGCATATCATCGATTGGCTCAAACGAAACGGCGTTGACGACATCATCCTGACGTTACAGCACCAGGCGGACTGGTTTCAGAGCTATCTGACGGGCAGCGTGACGGCAGGGACGAACATTGAGTTCGTCATCGAAGATATGCCGCTCGGTACGGCGGGGGGCATTGCCCAGGCGTTGGCCCACGGGTTTATCGGCAGAGATGACCGGGTGCTCGTGGTGAGTGGGGATGCGGCCACGGATATCGAACTGGGGATGCTGGTCGAATTCCACCACAGCCACGGGGCGGACGTTACGGTGGCGCTGCACCGGGTTGAGAATCCCCTGGAATACGGCATGGTGATCACCGACGACGATGGCCGGATCACGCAGTTCGTGGAAAAGCCGGGTTGGGGAGATGTGGTCAGCGATCTCATCAACATGGGGATCTACATCCTGGAAGCGCCGGTGATTGCGCAGATTCCGGCCGGCGTCGCCTACGATTTCAGCACCGATCTGTTCCCCAAGCTCATGGCACAGCAGCGCCGCCTCTACGGCTGCCCACTGGAGGGGTATTGGTGCGATGTAGGAACGCCGGGGGCCTATCTCCAGGCGAACGCCGACCTGCTCTACAATCGCCTGCACCACGAGCCTCTTGGCAAACAGATGGTGGGCGACATCTGGGTGGGAGACAACGTGAGCGTCGCCAATGACGCCCACCTGTTCGGCCCTGTCTACCTGGGCAATAATGTGCAGATCAAGAGCGGGGCGATCATCCAGGGACCGGCGGTGATCCGCGATGACACGGTGGTGGACCACCGCGCCCACATTTCACGCTCCGTTCTCTGGCGCGGGTGCTATGTTGGCGAAGATGTGCAGCTTCACGGTGCGCTGGTCAGCCGGCAGTGTGTGTTCAAGGCGCGGACGACGGTGCAGGAAGGAGCCGTGATCGGCGACCGCTGTGTGATCGGTGAGGATGCGATTATCTTCACCAATGTGAAGTTGTGGCCGGGCAAGGAAGTCGAGTCGGGGGCGCTGGTGCGCGACAGCATCGTCTGGGGCTCGCAGGGGCGGCGTGTGCTCTTCGGGCGCTTTGGCGTGACGGGGGTGGTTAACGTCGAGCTGACACCTGAATTCGCAGCGAAACTGGGCGTCGCCTTTGGCGCCAGTCTGCCCAAAGGGAGCATCGTGACCATCAATCGCGATGCGCATCCCAGTTCACGCATGCTGAAGCGCGCCATCATCTCGGGATTGCCGGCCGCCGGCGTGCAAGTGCTGGATCTGCGCACCCAGCCCATGCCGGTGGCGCGCTACCTGACGCGCATCTCCCATGCCGATGCTGGCGTTCACGTTCGCCTCTCGCCGTATGACCGGCGCGTGGTGGATGTGCGCTTCATGGATGCCAACGGTCTCAACCTCGGCCGCTCCAAAGAGCGCGAAGTTGAGCGCCTTTTCTTCCGCGAGGATTTTCGCCGCGCCCAGGTGGATGACATCGGAACCATCGAGTACGCGGCCGATGTCGAGAAGAAGTATATGCAGGCGTTCATAGACGCCCTGGGTCCCAGCCCGGTGCGTAAGGCCGGCCTGACCATCGCCGTGGACTACGCCCATTCCACCACTGTCGACCTGCTTGAACCTCTGCTGGGACAGTTGGGCGTCGAAGTGGTCGGGTTGAATGAACGCGTGGAGCCGTCGATGCTCTCGGTGTCGCCGGGAGAATGGAGCCGCGGCCTGGAAATGCTGGGCACGATCGTGCAGGCCACCGGATTGCGTCTTGGCGCCAAACTGGATGTCAGCGGCAGCGAGGTCTACTTTGTCGATGAAAGCGGGCGCCGCATCGATGAGGTTCTTGCGGCCGCGGCTCTGGCCGACTTGATCTGGCGCGATCAACCGGGCGCCTTGGTGGCCTTGCCGGTTGACCAACCTTCCCTCTTCGAGCAACTGGCGGCCCGCAGAGGGGGAAAAGTGCTGCGCACCAAAGTCGATCTGCATGCGCTGATGGCGGTCGCAGACGAACGGCAGGTGGCGTTTGCGTTTGCCGGCAACGGCATGTTCATTCTGCCGGCGTTCCACCCCGTGCCCGATGGTATGTTTGCACTGGCTTCAATGCTCCACTATCTCGCCCGCCACAAGACCACGCTGGGTGCCGTGGTGGATGCGCTGCCCACTACCTCCTGGCTGCATCTCACAGTGCCCTGCCATTGGGATGCCAAGGGCAAGGTAATGAGGTTGGTCGGCGAACGGGCAGAGAGATTCCCTGTCGAAGTCGTGGATGGCATCAAGTTCTGCTTGCAGGAAGGCTACTGGGTGCTCGTGCGGCCTGACCCGGATCGAGCCATTCTGCATCTCCAGGTGGAGGGGCCGACGACGAGTGAAGCCGCTCGTCTCCTGGCTGAGCAGCTTCAGTGGCTGGAGCCGCTCATTGCCAATTCCTAGCCCTCAATTCCGGTTGATTTGCCAAAGTTGTTTGACAGAACTTTTAGCCGTGTGCTAGACTGCCGCTTCTAAGGTAAGGCTGCTCTCGGAATCTGCGCATCTGCTCATAGCTCCCCCGGCCTGCCGACCGGCGTTGGATGACCAAGATTGGCAGGCGCCAACTTTGTTTTCATGCCAACGGCAGCCGACCCTAGACAGACATCCCTAAGGAGTCGCAATGGCAACTCTTCTCGAGGTCAAAGGACTGGAGACCCGGTTTTTTACGCACGAAGGTGTTGTATGCGCGGTCAACGGCATTTCCTACCGCCTCGATGAAGGTGAGACGCTGGCCATCGTGGGAGAGAGCGGCTCGGGTAAGAGCGTGGGCGTGATGTCCCTGATCCGATTGATTCCGCAGCCGCCTGGGAAGATCACCGCCGGCGAGGTTTGGTTTGATGGCCGTGATCTGACGAAGTTGAGCGATGACGAGATTCGCCAGGTGCGCGGGAATCGCATCGCTATGATCTTCCAGGATCCGATGACCTCGCTGAATCCCGTGCTGACGATCGGCCAGCAGATCACCGAGGCGCTTGAGCTGCACCTGGGCATGGACAAAGAGCAGGCCCGCAAGCGTGCGGTGGAGCTGCTGGAGCTGGTCGGCATTCCGGGTGCGGAGGGACGTCTCAATGACTACCCGCACCAGTTCTCGGGAGGCATGCGCCAGCGCGTCATGATCGCCATGGGCCTCTCGTGCAACCCGCAGCTTCTGATCGCGGATGAGCCTACGACCGCACTTGACGTGACCATCCAGGCGCAGATCATCGACCTGGCGAAGGAACTGAAGGACAAGATCGGGATGGCCATCATCTGGATCACCCATGATCTGGGGGTGGTGGCCGGGTTGGCGGACCGCGTGATCGTCATGTATGGGGGGCGGATTGTCGAGGAGGCGAAGGTCAATGACCTGTATGCCAAGCCGCACCATCCCTATACTTTGGGGCTGTTGGAGTCCATTCCCCGTCTGGATCAGGCGCATAACTCGAAGCTGGTGCCGATCGAAGGCTTGCCGCCCGATCTGGTGGACATGCAGCCGGGCTGCGCCTTTGCCCCGCGGTGCACCTACCGGATCGATCGGTGCCTGCATGAAACGCCGCCGGTCGAGAACGTCACCTCGACACACCGGGTCGCTTGTTGGCGCTGGGAAGATGTGATCAAGGCAGAGTCGATGAAGGAAGGCGCCCGTGACTGAGAACCTGCTCGAAGTCCGAGATATGAAGATGTATTTCCCCGTCATGAAGGGGATCGTGATCCAGCGCAAGGTGGCAGATGTCAAGGCGGTGGACGGTGTCTCCTTCTCGATCCGAGCCGGGGAGACCCTGGGGTTGGTGGGCGAGTCGGGTTGCGGTAAGTCCACCACGGGGCGGGCAATCCTGCAGCTCTACCGCCCAACAGCCGGCAGCGTGGTGTTCGCCGACCAGGAACTGACGACGATGAAGGGTGAGACCCTGCGACGGCAGCGGCGGCGGATGCAGATGATCTTCCAGGACCCCTATGCCTCGCTCAATCCCCGCATGACGGTGGGCAGCATCGTGGGCGAACCGCTGGAGATCCACAACCTTGCCTCGGGCAAGGAGAAGGTCGAGCGGGTGCAGGAGCTCCTGCGCATGGTCGGGCTCAATCCCTACTTCGTGAATCGCTATCCGCACGAGTTCTCGGGCGGGCAGCGCCAGCGTATTGGCATCGCCCGCGCCCTGGCGGTCAGCCCGGACTTCATTGTCGCCGATGAGCCTATCTCGGCCCTGGATGTTTCGATCCAGGCTCAGATCATCAACTTGCTGCAGGACCTGCAGAATGAGCTGGGGCTGACCTATCTGTTTATCGCCCATGACCTGTCGATGGTCCGGCACATCTCTGATCGGGTCGCGGTCATGTACCTGGGCAAAGTCGTCGAGCTGACCGACTACAAGACGCTCTACGAAGATCCCAAGCACCCCTACACGCAGGCTCTGCTCTCGGCGGTGCCGATTCCGGACCCCACGATCGAGTCCAAGCGGCAGCGCATCATCCTGCAGGGGGACGTGCCGAGCCCGCTCAATCCACCCAAGGGCTGCCGCTTCAACACCCGCTGTCCGCGGGTGATGGACGTTTGCCGCGAGGTCGATCCTGAGTTCAAGAACATCGGGACGCCTGACACCGAACACTGGACCGCTTGCCATCTCTATGACTGACTTGCGGCGGAGCAGCCGCGGCGGCGCTCACCACGGCGACCGCCTGGCGCTGTCGATTTCGCCGCTGGCAGAGTTCTCATATCTAAACCCTTTATCTCTGGCGCTAAGGAGGTATCCTCAAGCCTTTGACTTTCCATCGTTTGCAGCGGCAGAAAGGTTGGCAATCTGAACTGTCGTTTCTTTCGGGTTTGTCTTCGGTGCGTGCCGGAACAAGCCATCCATCCTATCTCTGACGGAGGAGAACAGATGTCTCGCAACAAACTCTTGCTCGTTTTGGCCGTCCTCGTCCTCGGTGTGCTGGCCCTGTCCGCCTGTGCGCAGGCCACCCCCCAGGTCGTGGAAAAGGTCGTGACCGTGGAGGTCACCAAGGAAGTTGAGAAGCAGGTCGAGGTCACCAAAGAGGTCACCAAGGAAGTGCAGGTGGAAGTGACCCCGACGGTGGCGCCAAAGCAGTGCGTGGCGAAAAATCCGGACACCATCACCGAGGTCACCTACGGCGACATCGACACGATGGACCCGGCCTTGGCCTACGACACCGCCAGCGGCCAGTTGATCCTGAACGTGATGTCACCCCTGATCACCTATAACGGCACGGACGCCACGACCTTCCAGCCCGACTTGGCCACGGAAGTGCCCACCGCGGAAAACGGCGGCATCACCAACGAAGGCAAGACCTACACCTTCAAGATTCGCCAGGGCGTCAAGTTCCATGAAGGCGGCGACCTGACCCCCAGCGACGTTGCCTACTCGCTACAGCGCGGTCTGCTGCAGTCCGATCCGAACGGCCCGCAGTGGCTGCTGATCGAGCCGATCATGGGCTTCACCTCCGGCGACATCACCGAGAAGATCGATGAGGGTAAGTATGCCGGCGACCGCGAGGGTTTGATCAAGAACGCCAAGCCCGAAGATCTGAAGGCCACTTGTGAGGCCGTGCAGAAGGCCATCGTCGCCGACGACGCTGCCGGCACCGTCACCTTGAACTTGGCCCAATCCTGGGGCCCGCTGTTGGCCACCCTGGCCCAGAGCTGGGGCATGGTCCTCGACAAGGAATGGGCCGTCGAAAAGGGTGACTGGGATGGCTCCTGCGACACCTGGCAGAACTTCTACGCCGTTGGCAAAGAGAACGACAAGCTGACCGCCGTGATCAACGGCACCGGCCCCTACAAGCTGGCGCAGTGGACCCCCGGCCAGGGCTACAGCCTGGTGGCGAATGACGCCTACTGGCGCACCGACAACGACCCTGTGTGGCCGGGCGGTCCCGCCGGCAAGGCCCGCATCAAGAACGTCGAGCACAAGGAAATCCAGGAATGGGGCACGCGCTTTGCCATGTTCCAGGCCGGCGACGCCGATATCATCACGGTTGACCCCGGCAATCGCCCGCAGGCGGACGAGTACGTGGGTGAGACCTGTGACTACAAGACCGGCGAGTGCAAGCCTACCGACAAGCCCACCGCCACGGGGCGCAGCTGGGCCGGTTTGCCCAACCCCACCCGCACCGACATCTTCATGAACTTCAACATCGCCACCGATGACAAGGGCAACAACCCCTACATCGGCAGCGGCAAGTTGGACGGCAATGGCATTCCGGCGGACTTCTTCAGCGACATCCACGTCCGCAAGGCGATGGCTACTTGTTTCGACTACGACACCTACATTGCCGAAGGGCTGAACGGCGACGGCGTGCGCAACAACGGCCCCATCATCCTGGACATGCTCGGCTACAATCCCAACGGGCCGATGTACGAGTACAACCTCGACACCTGCAAGTCCGAGCTCGAGCAGGCGTGGGGTGGCAAGCTGCCGGAGACCGGCTTCCGCTTCCAGATCACCTATAACACCGGCAACGCTGCCCGCCAGACCATTGCCGAGATCCTGCAGGCCAACCTGGCGCAGGTCAACGAGAAGTACAAGATCGAGATCCTGAGCCTGCCTTGGCCCACCCTGCTGGCCGAGATCCGCGCCAAGCGCACCCCCATGTTCGTTTCCGGTTGGGCGGAGGACATCCATGATCCGCACAACTGGGTGGGGCCGTTTACGACCGGCACCTACGCCAGCCGCCAGAACATGCCGGCTGAAATGAAGGCGAAGTTCCAGGAGTTCCAGAACGCCGGTGTGGCCACCGCCGATCCCAAGGAGCGCGAAAAGGCCTACTTCGCCATGCAGCAGTACTACTACGACAACGTGCCCGCCGTCACTGGGGCCCAGGTCGTTGGCAAGCACTACGAGCAGTGCTGGGTGAAGGACTGGATCTACAACCCGATCGTCTACAGCATCGGCTACAACTTCTACCAGATGGATCTGGCCCGCCAATAGCGGACCAGGCTCTCACCCCCGTGTCACTGGCGGCGGCCCCGCCGCCAGTGACCGGCGGATGTGGGGGCTTCTCCTGCCGGGAGGAGCCTCTACACCCGCTGCGATGACCTGGGTCCAAACACAGAAAGTGGCATGGAGCGTAGTGGCGACTTCAGTCGCCGCAGTTCCATCAAGAACCCAGGGAGCGACTAAAGTCGCCACTACAAGATACTGTTGTGGAGGTAGCGCCTCATGACCGCCTACATCATTCGCCGTCTGCTTCTGCTCCCCATCACCTTGGTCGGCGTCACGCTGCTCGTCTTTCTGATGATACAGACGCTCAACCCGGCCGAGCGGGCGGCGCTCTACGTCAAGGACATCCCCAAGACCGAGGGCCAGATCGATCGCATCATCGTCATGTATGGCCTTGACAAGCCGTTCTACGTCCAGTACGGGAAGTGGTTGATCGGCACGGTCGATCCGGTGAGCGGCAAGCGCGTGGGCGGCGTGCTGCGCGGGGACATGGGCTATTCACGTACTGGTACGCAGGATGTCAGCGCCCTTATCGCCCAGCGTTTGCCGGCCACGGTGGAACTGGCCCTGTGGGCGATCGTGCCGATCATAGGCGTGGGCATCTGGATGGGGATCAAAGCGGCCATGAATCACAACAAGATCCAGGACCAGGCGGCGCGCATCTTCGCCATCATCGGCTATTCCTTCCCCACCTTTGTCTTCGGCCTTCTGGTGCTGATGATCTTCTATGCCAAGCTGGGGTGGTTCCCGCCTGGGCGTATCTCGGACTGGGCGGCGGCGGTCATCCGCTCTTCAGCCTATACGCAGTACACGCACATCATCACCATCGACGCCCTGCTGAATTTGCGTTTTGACATCTTCCTGGATGCGCTTCGCCATCTGGTACTGCCGGTGCTGACGCTTTGCTACATCCAGTGGGCGCTGCTGCTCAAGGTTACGCGATCGTCGATGCTGGAAGCGATGCGGCAGGACTACGTGCGCACGGCCCGGGCCAAGGGTCTGGACGAAACGACCGTGGTCAACCGCCACATCCGTAAGAACGCCCTGATTCCGGTGGCGACGATCGGCGGGTTGACGGTGGTGGGGCTGCTCAACGGTGTTGTGATCACGGAGACGGTGTTTGTCTACCCGGGCATGGGCTCGGCGATGGCCGCAGCGGCCGCCAGCCTGGACGTGGTCACTGTCCTGGGCTTTGTTCTGTTCAGCGCCACGCTGTTGATCGTCGCCAACCTGGTCGTCGACATCATGTACGCGTTCATCGATCCCCGTGTGCGCTTCAACTAAGGAGGTGCTCTGATGGCTGCTGATACTGCGACCGCCCCTCCCCCCGTTCAACTCGGCGGCGCTATCCTGCGCGAGCCGGGCCGGCTCGAGCGCCTGCTGGGACCGGAGTCCTACCGGTTGGTGCGCGGGCTGGTGACGAACCCGCTCTCGGTGGCCGGGATCGTGCTTCTGGCGATGTTCGTCGTCGTAGCACTGGCGGCGCCCATCCTGGCGCCGCCCGTACGGGCGAACGCCAATCCCTACACCATCCCCCGCGATGGCTTTGCTTCCCAGCCGAAGCCGCCCGGCACGCCTTGGACGCGCAACGCGCCGCCGGTGCCCCGCTGGTACCCCGTCATCACCGGCAACGACAAATGGGTACACCTGATGGGCACCACCAGCGGCCAATATGACATTTGGTACGGGGTGATCTGGGGGACGCGCACGGCCCTGTTTGTCGGCGTCGTGGTGGTGCTCTCCACCCTGATTATCGGCTTGTTGGTCGGTTCGCTGTCGGCTTTCTACGGCGGCGTCCTCGACGATGTGTTGCAGCGTATCACCGAGATCTTCATGGCCTTCCCCTTCCTGCTGGCGGCCCTGACGCTGGCGGCCATTCTGACGCAGCGCGTGGGCAAAGGCATCTGGCCCGCCTTGATCGCTCTCATTCTCTTTGGCTGGATGACCTATGCGCGCATGGTCCGCGGGGACATCCTCACCGTCAAGGAGCGCGACTATGTGCTGGCCGGACGGGTGCTGGGCGCCAAGGACTCGCGGCTGCTGCGCCGCCACATTCTCCCCAACGCCGTGTTCTCCACCCTGGTCCTGGCCTCGCTGGACGTGGGGGCCGTCGTTCTCAGCTTCGCCGCTTTGAGCTTCCTGGGCGTAGGCACCGAGCTTGGCTTTGCCGATTGGGGCCAGTTGATCAGCTTCGCCCGCGCCTACATCCTCAGCCTGAACGAGTTCTGGTACATCGTCTTCTTCCCGGGCATGGCGCTGCTTTTGTTTGGGCTGGCCTGGAACCTGGTCGGCGATGCCCTGCGCGATATCCTCGACCCCAAGCTGCGCGGCAAGCAGGGATAGAAGCGCGACCTCTTTACATCTTCTTCTCGTATGGGTGGGGGCCGTACAGCGTAGGCGCTGCCTGCACTGTACGGCTCTCTGTTGGTTATGTCAGCTACTTCAGCGGGCCACGGCGATGATGACCGGAGGATGCAGCGGCTTGGCATCCTGAACGGCGCCCTTGTCGGGTTGGCGCTGGCTGCGGGCGTTTGGGCGGGAGCAGTGGTGAATCTCCTCCGGCACCCGCTGCGGGAGGCATGGCCGAGCTACGCGGTGGGCCTGGTGGCGATGGTGCTCCTGGGCGCCGCCGCCGGATGGATAACCACGCGCTGGAACCGGGGGCCCGTGCGCCTGCTGGCATGGCTGCTGGTGGCGCTGGCGATGACCTGGATCATCGGCCTGCGGGCACGCGAACTGCAGAACTTGGTCATTGGGTTGATCGACAGCCGTTTCCGCGGCCTGGCGGTCGTCGACGCGGACGAGGCGGTTGGCGCCGGGCTGTGGATCGCCGGGTTCTTCATCGTGCTCATCCTTGTCCTGCTGGGGGTCGTACAGGATACGCGCCTGGAAGGGATCGCCGGCGAAATGGACGCTGGCGGGCGGCTTGGCGGGCGGGGCTGGTTCTTGCTGCTGCTCCCGCTGCCGCTGGTCGCGGGCGCCGGCTACGTGGCCGACGATATGCTTCAGCGTCCCTTGCGTCTGGCGCCGGCCCTGGTGGACGAAGTCATTGCCACCGGCCGCGACTACTCCGGCGATCTTTTTGCCCTCAGCAACCAGACCGGTCTCAACTACAATGCCATTCAGGGCTTGCAGGCGAAAATGGCTGGTCCCTACACATTGCAGGTGGCCGCGGCCGATCTCGGTCCGGCGCAGGAGGTGGAGGTCACGGCCGCTTTCGCGAGCGGCGCCCTGATCGACTGCACCGTCATCGTCGATCCCGACATCAGGCAGGTGTCACACTGCTATGATGCCAGCGCACCCTTCACGCGCGGCTTTGCGGCCATGCTGACCGGGGAGGTTCTGGATTGCCCTGAATGCCAGGTGGCGGCAACCAGGGAGCAGCAGGCCTGGCTCCTGGAACAGGGGCGCAGGATGGGCGGGACGCCCGTCGTGTCCCGCCTGGCGCAGTGGGGCAGCTATGTGCTGATGAGCGCTCGTGCACCCGCGGGCGGTGGCGTCGCGTGCCTGTTCCACGGCTTCAGCCCCGTGACACTGGTCCGCTGCCAGGAGATGGTTCCATGAGCCGGGCGCGCTTGCTTTCCTGGAGCAGTCTGTGTCTCGGCCTGGCGCTGGCCCTGGTGTTCGGTTTCGCCGGCCGCGATGTCATCAAGGCGCAGGGTGGTGGCGGCAGGGAGCCTTCCGGTAGAGGCATGACGCCCATCTCGGAGCGCCTGGCGCCGCCGCCCATGCCAGAGCATCCCACGCAGGCCGATCGCGGCGCCTATGTTTACTATCTCGTGTGCATGGTGTGTCACGGCGATCGCGGCCAGGGTCTGACCGAGGAATGGCGCTCGGTTGGGAGCCCGGCCGACCGGAACTGCTGGCAATCCAAGTGCCATGCGGCCAACCATCCCCCGGAAGGCTTCATGCTTCCCCACGCCGTGCCGCCGGTTATGGGGAACGGCATCCTGGATGGCTTCGGCAGCGCCGAGGCCCTGTATCTCTTCATCCGCACGCGCATGCCCTGGCAGGCGCCCGGCAGCCTCAGGGAAGAGCAGTACTGGGAGTTGACCGCGTTTCTCGCCCGCGCCAACGGCCTGATTCCGGCGGATGCGACCCTGACACCCGCCAACGCCGCCAGCTACCGCTGGGGAAGCGCACAGGGAGCGCAAACAGCACCGGCGGCCGTGGCGGCGCTACCGCAAGTGCCCGTGTCCTTGCGGAGCGAATGGCTGAGTGGTTTGGTGTTGATCGCCTCCAGCCTGGTCCTGGCAGGAGCGCTCCTGACGGCTGTCCTGGACGGACGGAAACGTCCGTAGGTCTGCATGTTGCGGGCTGAACCATGTCCAGGAGGCTGAAGCGTTGGCTGGCCAACGGGCAGACGTTGGCCGGGGCGATCATCGTCGCCGGCTTCCTGATCGTGGCGCTGGCTGCTCCCCTGCTGGCCCCGCCTGCCGATCCGGGCAACCCGGCGCCCTACCAGGTGGTGGGCAAACCCTATGACAAGGTGCCCAAGCCGCCCAGCCCGGCTGCACCACTGGGCACGGAGACGGGCCAGATCGACGTCTATTATTCGCTGGTATGGGGTACGCGGTCGGCGCTGCGCTTTGGGCTCATCGTGACCGTGTGCACGGCGGGGTTCGGCATCGTGGTCGGCGCCGTGGGCGGTGTGGCAGGGAGGCGAACCAATGACGTCCTGATGCGGCTGACGGATGCCTTTCTGATGTTCCCGATCATTGCCGGCCTGTGGCTGTTCAACAGCCTGGTGCCGGGTCCTTTGACCGAGGGTGAGATCACGCCGTTCCAGCGGATGCTGGCGCTGCTCGACCCCGTCATCATCACCTTCGTGCTCTTCTCGTGGATGGCCTACGCCCGACTAATCAACGCCAACATGCTGCGGTTGCGGGAGAGCGAGTACGTGGAAGCGGCCAGGGTTCTGGGTGCGGGCCAGGGCCGCATCCTCACCCGCCATTTGCTGCCGAATGCCTTGCCCCCTGCCGTCGTCCTCATGGCGCGCGACGTGGGCGCCTTCCTGGTCCTGGAAACTGCATTCGCCTTTATCGGCCTGTCCAAAGTCACCGAGTGGGGGATGCTGCTCAGGCTGAGCCGGCCCTGGGTCATCGGCGGCAGCGGCAACCCTTTGCGCTACTGGTGGACCTACCTGCCCGTGTGCCTGGCCTTGATTCTCTTTGCGCTGGGTTGGAACCTGCTCGGCGACGGCCTGAACGACGCCATGAACCCGCGCCGGGCTGCTCGCAAACGCTGAGGAACCGTCGTGCTGATCTTCCTGCTGCGGCGAACGGCTGCCATCGTCATCTCCTTCGTGCTCATCACGGCCGTCCTGTACGCCATCACGATGCTGGCGCCGCCGGAAGCGCGGGCGCGGCTCTACATGTCCACCCGGACGCGTCCCAACCTGCCGCCGGACCAGGAGCAGAACTTTCTCAACAGTGTCATCAGGCAGCACGGGCTCAAGGATCCCTATCCTCTTCAGTATGGGCGCTGGCTGGGGCGTCTTGTGCGGGGGGAGTGGGGCTGGAGCCCTATCTTCCGCGCCGACGTCTTCACCCTGCTCATGCAGCGCTCGGCGGCTACGGTCGAGCTGGCGGCCCTGGCGCTGCTGCTGTTCATCCCGGTCGGGTTGGCCGCCGGCATGTTTGCCGGCTGGCGGGAGGGCCGACCTGGCGACCGCCTGGTGCGCTTCACCGCCTACGTCGGCGGCGCCATTCCTCCGTTTATCCTGGGTTTGGTCCTGATCTCCGTCTTCTACGTGGGGCTGCACTGGTTTTTGCTGGGGCGCCAGAGCAGCGAAGCCGCAGCCATCATGCGTTCTGAGTCCTTCCGGTCGTTCACGGGATTTCTCACCCTCGATGGGCTGCTCAACGGCCGTCTGGATGTCACTCTCGATGCGCTGCGGCACCTGTTCTTGCCGGCGTTCACGCTGGCGGTGGCCTATTGGGCGCTGCTCACACGCCTGACCCGGGCCAGTGTGGTCGAGGAAACGCACAGGGAATACGTGACGGCGGCGCAGGCGCGCGGCCTGCCCTCCAGGCAGGTGGCGTGGCGCCATGTCTTTCCGAACGCCGCCGCCCCGGCCTTGACCAGCACAGCGCTGACGGCCGCGTCCCTGGTGACGGGCGTCTATGTCATCGAGTCGGTGTTCAACTATCCCGGCGTTTCCGATCTCATCATCAACTCCCTGGGGAATGTGCCCGACACCCCGATGGCCCTGGGCTTTGCCGTCTACTCCGTCATCGGAGTGGCGCTGATCATGCTCGTGCTGGATGTCGTGCAGGCGCTCATCAATCCCTTCCTGCGCCACGGCCTGGGCATGAAGTAGCAGATAGCAGCCAGCAGGTAGCAAATGCTTGATCCCTGTGTTGCTGGTCGCGCAAGACACAACACGTCTCACGATCCCGACACGCGGCCTCACTACCTCACAGCAATCCTGCGACTTCGGCGGCAAGCCGGTCGATCTGCTCCATGGTGTGGGTGGCAAAGATGGCGATGCGGAGGGCGCCGCCAGGGGGAGCGCTGCTGTAGCGGGTGACGTGGGCGACGCACAGGTCGCGGGCGAAGAGCTGGCGCTGGATATGCGCCAGGTCAAGGCCGGGGCGAGCGCCGAGACAGAGGATGGGCGCCGGGCTGTCGTTAAGGGACCAGCCCAACACCCGGAACGCCGCGCGGGCGTGGGCGACATTCGCCCACAGGCGATGCCGCCTTTCCGGTTCGGCGCTGGCCAGGGCGAGGGCGGCTGCGGAGGCCTGGGCGGCGGGCACTGGTGGGGGGCTGGCAGCGATGGAGATGGCCGATAAGCGGTTCAAGGCGGCGACGAAGCTGGCGGAGCCGGGGAGAATCCCCCCGTAGCCTCCCAGCGCCTTGCTGAGGGTGTGGGTGGCATGGCAGCGATCACTGACGATCTGGAAGTGGTCAAGCACACCGCGGCCGTGGGCGCCCAACACCCCTGAGGCGTGGGCATCGTCAAGACAGAGCATGCCGCCGTCGAAGGGGGCGAGCACGTCAAGAAAGGCGAGTGCGGGCGCGATGGCGCCGGAGATGGGGAAGACGCCATCGCTGATGACCAGGGGGCGTTCCCGCGGCAGCAGGTGTGTCTTGAGCTGGCGCTCAAGGTCCTCCGGGTCGCGGTGGTGAAAGGGGACAAGGGGGGCCCCGGCGGTGCGGGCCCCATCCCAGGCGCTGTAGTGGCTGGCTTCGTCGATGAAGACGCGATCGTAGTCCGGCCGCAGCCCCTGCAGCAGAATAGCATTGCCCAGATAGGCTGACGGGACATAGATCGCCCGTTCGACGTCCCAGAAGCGGCTTGCGGCCGCCTCCACTGCCCGAAAGGCCTCGTGCTCGCCGTAGCCGCCACGCGAGGTGGCCGTGGTGAGGCCGTAGCGTTCCAGGGCCTCGATCCCCGCCCGGACGATGGCCGGATGCCCCTGCAGACCCAGGTAGCCGGTGCCGGCAAAGTAGTCGCGCCAACTGCCGTCGATCAGGACGCGCGGCCCTGGCGGGCTTGCGAGAGCGAAGGCGGTCATGGCGTCCATCCTGCGGGCCGTAAAGGGGTCAGGCGGCGCCAAGGAACGTGGCGGCGCCGAGGAAGGCATCCCGCAGGTGGGCGACGGCCTGGACGTCATCGACGTAGATGCCGTTGCGCGCCCGCGACGCGTGAACGATGTCCCAGTCCCCCAGTCTCATCCCCACGTGGGAGATGGAACGATAAGCGCCGCTGCCGCCGAAGAAGAGCAGGTCGCCAGGCTGGAAGGGCGGCGCTGCCGGATGGGCGGCGCCGAGCTGCATGTCGGCGTCACGGGGGATGGTCAGGCCTGAAAGCCGGTGCACGACCTGCACGAAGCCGGAGCAGTCGCTGCCACAGGCGGAGCCGCCGCCCCAAAGGTAAGGTGTGCCCACGAAGCGCAGGGCGTCGGCGGCCATCTGTTGGCGGATGCCGGCGGTGGTGGGCGGTTGAGCCGTAAGACCGCGCAGGCTGGCTGCCGGGACCCAGCCGGAAGCGCAGCCCGCCAGGGCAAGCTGCGCCCAGCCGGCTTCCTGGCCGATAACGCTCACGGTTGTCCCCGCCAGCACGCGCCCGGTGATCGGGCTGCTGTCGGCGGCGGCTGCGTGCAGCACCGCCAGCGGGTCCGTCACGACATGGTTGGCGGCGGGCGGCGCGACGCCGGCCAGGTAGGGCAGGTAGGCCCAACCCAGGTAGCCATCGCTGAGGCGGATGAAGGCCCAAAGGTCCTCCTCGGCCAGAACTTCGACGCGCCAGCCGTTGAGAAGGGAGGTGAGGGGCTCGGCCAGGAAGGAGGGGTCTCGGTGCAGGCTGGTCAGGTTCGTGACCACGGTCAGCCAGCGGGGTTCGCCGCGGCGCAGGATGCGCACGGCGGCCGTGTCGAAGGTGAGCGACGGAAAGCGCGCTGCCAGGGCGAGGAGGACCGCGGCGCCGGTGTCGACGTCGAGCACGGTTCCGTTGAGAACACAGCGCTTGCCGGTGAATGCGGCCACATCCAGGCGGCAGAGGTGCGTGCGCTCATCGCCGAAGGGAAGGGTGATCTCGGCAAGGGCGGCGCGAAGGGAGTCAATCGTGGTCATGGAGGGTGGAACGGGTTCCGCAAGCATGGAGACTGCAGGAGGGGCCGTGGCGGTATTATCCCGCAAGCGAGGGGCGCCGCCAATCGGACGGAGATTGGATTGGCGGGAGGGGCGCGCGGGGCCGAGCTGGGGCTCGGCGTTCCCAGCTTGTTGCATCTCTGACCTGGGGGGCGCATACTGCACTGGTATGTCCCTGGATGCGCTACTACACGAACTACGGCTCGATGCCGGCTTCCTGCGCAACGTGACGGCCTGGCGGGAGGCGCCACCGCGGCCGCCCCGCTATGCGCCCTACCCGGCGAAACTCGATTGGCGCTTGCCGATGGCCCTGCAGCAGCGGGGCATCTATCTGCCCTATGTCCACCAGGCCCAGGCGGTGGCGGCGGCGCTGGCCGGGGACCATGTGGTGACGGTGACGCCAACGGCATCGGGCAAGACCCTCTGCTACAACCTGCCCGCCCTGCACATCCTCCTGAACGAGCCGCGGGCGCGCGCCCTCTACCTTTTTCCCACGAAGGCGCTGGCCCAGGACCAGCTCGTGGAGCTGCACGGCTGGGTGGAATCGCTGCAGGCCGACATCCGGGTCGCCGTCTATGATGGCGACACTCCCCAGGCGCAGCGCAAGCGTATCCGCGAGGGCGCCCGCCTGGTGCTCAGCAACCCGGACATGCTTCACACGGGCATCCTGCCGCACCACCCCCAGTGGAGCGAGTTCTGGCGCGGGCTGCGCGTGGTCGTCATCGACGAAATCCACGCCTACCGCGGCGTGTTCGGCTCGCACATGGCCAACGTCCTGCGGCGGCTGCGGCGCATCGCCCGGTTCTACGGCGCCGATCCGCAGTTCCTGCTGACCTCGGCGACCATCGCCAACCCCCAGGAACATGCCCAACGCCTGGTGGAAGCGCCGGTGACCCTGGTCAACGACAATGGGGCGCCCACCGGCGCCCGGCACTTTCTGTTCTACAACCCACCCCTGATCGATCCCGATCTCGGGCTGCGGCGCAGCAGCCTGCTGGAAGCGGAACGCATCGGGCTGCGCCTGCTGCAGGCGCGTGTCCAGACGATTCTCTTTGCCCGCTCCCGCCTGCGCACCGAGCTGCTGCTAACCTATCTGCGCGAGGCCTACCGGCAGCAGGGAGGCGATCCCGCCGCCGTCCGCGGCTATCGCGGCGGCTACCTGGCGGCGGAACGGCGCACCATCGAAGCAGGTCTACGCGAAGGAGCCATCGAAGCCGTAGTGGCTACCAATGCCCTGGAGCTGGGCATCGACATCGGCCATCTGCAGGCGGCGGTGCTTACGGGGTTTCCCGGCACCATCGCCAGCACCTGGCAGCAGACAGGCCGCGCCGGCCGCCGCCAGGATGCCAGCATGGCCGTCCTGATCGCCAGCGCCGAGGCGCTCGACCAGTATCTCATCCAGCACCCTGACTTCTTCTTTGGCCGCAGTCCTGAGCATGCCCTGACCAATCCCGACAACCTGGTGATCCTGGTCAACCACCTGCGTTGTGCCGCTTTCGAGCTTCCCTTCGGCGCGGACGAGCCGTTCGGCGGTGTCGCTTTCACCGACGAGCTGCTGCGCATGCTGGCCAGCGAGGGGGAAGTGCAGCAGATCGACGACCGCTGGTACTGGATGGACAGCGCCTATCCGGCGCAGAGCGTCAGCCTGCGCACGGCGTCGGCCGATCCGGTGGTGATCATGGCTCAGCCGGCTGCGGCGGAGGAGGGGCCGCGCACCATCGGCGAACTCGAGCGCGAGGCGGCGCCGATGCTGCTCTACGAAGGCGCCGTCTATCTGCACGAGGGCCAGACCTATCTCGTCAACCGGCTGGATTGGGACAAAGGGCATGCCTATGTGCAGCCGGTTGAGGTCGACTACTACACCGAGTCGACGTCGACCACGGATGTCGAGGTGCTTGCCACCCACCAGCAGGTGGTCGAGGGAGACCTGGTCAAGGGGTACGGCGATGTGGAGGTGCGCTCGCAGACAAGCGGCTACCGCCGGGTCAAGCGCTGGACGCATGAGACGTTGGGCTACGGCGAGGTCGACCTGCCGGAGTCGGTGCTGCAGACGAGCGCCTACTGGCTCAGCTTCGCCGAGCCGCTGGTCGACGCCCTCCGGCAGCGGGGATTGTGGCAGAGCGATCCCAATGACTACGGCCCCAACTGGCCGGAACAGCGCGACCTGGCCCGGGCGCGTGATGGCTACCGCTGCACCCAATGCGGCGCGTCCGAGCGGAATGGCCGCCAGCACGATGTCCACCATGTCCGGCCGTTCCGCAGCTTCGGCTACCGGCGTGGCCTCAACCTGGCTTACCTGGAGGCCAACCGCCTGGACAACCTGCGCACCCTCTGCCGCACGTGCCACCAGCGCCTGGAGACCGGCAGCCGGCTGCGGTCGGGCCTGGCGGGCCTGGCCTATCTCCTGGGCAACCTGGCGCCCCTGCACCTGATGTGTGACCCCAGCGATCTCGGCGCCTATGCCGACCCGCAGTCGGCCCATACGGCGCTTCCCACCCTCCTTCTCTATGACCGTGTCCCTGCCGGCATCGGGCTGGCCGAGCGTCTCTTTGAGATCCAGCCTTTGCTGCTGCAGGCGGCGGCCGAAGTGCTGGCCCTGTGCCCCTGTGTGCGCGGCTGCCCGGCCTGCATCGGTCCCACGTCCGACACCGCCGAAGCCCTGGAATGGGATACCAAGGAGCTGACACGGGCGCTGCTGGCCGCTGCCCTGGCCGGCATGGAGGCCACGGCGACGGCCACGCCGGACTGAGCGGCTAGGGCGTGGCCGTGGGTGGGGGGTCCGGCTGGCCCCCCGCCTGGTGGCTGGAGAGCTGTTCAGGCGACCACCAGGATTGGATGTAGGCCAGGACGGCATCCACTTGCGCTTCGCTCAGCCGCTGGCCGAAGGCCGGCATGCCCTCATGGGTGCCCCCGAATACAGCCGCGCGCAGCTCGCCGGGAGGCAGCTTCCAGATTTCACCGCGGCTGTTGAGGGGT
Source organism: Chloroflexota bacterium (assembly GCA_029782215.1). Lineage (GTDB taxonomy): Bacteria > Chloroflexota > Anaerolineae > J102 > J102 > SSF26. The sequence goes on along the minus strand of JAKOVD010000050.1, from coordinate 35,426 downwards.
GGCGCATTGGGCACACCCAGGCCTTTCCCCTCGCGACCATGACAACCGGCGCAGCTTGTCTCGTAGATGACCCTGCCTTGCGCCATCGGGCCTGCGGCGGCTGTGGTCCGGCTCCGGGAGAACCGGGCCGCAAAGAGGGCGACGCCTGCCAGGAAGAGCAGGCCGGCCAGAATGAGCAGGAAATAGAGGCGCCGGGACCGGTGGGAGGTGGGGCGGGCGGCAGGTGTGGTCATGGCGGTGAGAAGTCAGCGGTTGAGGTCGATCAAGCCAACGACGAGCAGCAGAACGCCGAGCCAACCCAGGAGGGTCAGGCGCTCGTCGAAGATGATTGCGGCCAGCAGGGCCGCCGTCGCCGGTTCGGCCAGGGTGAGAAAGGCGGCCGTGGTGGCAGGGGTGCCGTGCAAGCCGCGCACATAGAGGTAGTAGGAGAGGGCGGTGGGCACGACGCCGATATAGATGGCGAGCGCCCAGCCGGAGGGTGGCAGGACGATGGGCTGGCCCTGCAGGATCACCAGTGGCAGGACCAGCAGCGTGGCGCCGGCGAAGGTCAGAAAGGTGATGCGGGTGACGCTGTGGTCGCGCACCAGGTGACTGGCGACAATGACGTAGGTCGCCCAGGAGGCGGCGGCGCCAATGGCGAGGAGGTTGCCGAGTAGATAGTTGGCGCTGAACAGGCCGCTGGCGCTGCCCACGCCCAACACCAGGAGCGTGCCGGCAATGGCCAGGGCGCCTGCACGCAGGGTGCGGCGGCGAAAGCGTTCGCCCAGGACAAGGGGCGCCGCCAGCGCCACCAACACCGGGGATGTGCAGATGGCCAGGGCGATGGCGGTGGTGACCGTAGTGCGCTCGACGGCGGCAAAGACAAAGAGCTGGTAGGCGCCCATGCTCACCATCGCCAGCAGCCACCAGATGAGGTCCTGGCGCCGCCAGTGCCAGGGCTGTCCCCGATCCAGGCGCAGGCTGAGCAGAGCCAGCAGCGGCGCCGCCACGAGCAGGCGGAGGAAGCCCAGGGAGAGAGGTGTGATCTGTCCCAGGCCATAGAGGTATTTGGCTGTCACGCTCACCGTGCCCCAAAGGACGGCGCCGGCGAGGACAAGGAATTGCGGGCGGATCTTGAAGGTCACGTCACCACACGGCGCCCTGATAGTAGGCAAGCAACACGCTATCGGATGTGACCAGGGGGCAACCGAGAAGACTGGCCGTGGCGGCGATCACTCTATCGGCCGGGTCACGGTGTCCCCACTCCAACTCGAGGCTCTTGATCCAGATTCGTTCATCGACAGGGATGACCTCAAGCATCCCGACATGCTTGAGCCTCTCAACGTATTCCTGCAAAGTGAGTGGGAGAGTGAGCTTCTGGCGTTTGATCTTGATTCCTATTTCCCAAACGGAAATCGAGCTGATGGCGATGCTGTCGGCGGAGGCTATGGTGTGAGCGGCAGTCTCTGACAGCTTCTTGTTGTCTAGGGTCCAGAAGAGCAGCGCCGAAGTATCCAAGACGACCATCAGGTCAAGCTCCATTCGTCGATGGTCGGAGAGTTGGGGTCTTCGGCATAAACTACCTTGCCCTGCACGTCCGCGAACACGTCTTCGACGCGTGAGCCCTTCTGAAGCGGCTGGATCCGGAGCACAGGTCGATTGTTGTCGGTGACGATCACTTCTTCACCGCTCTCCTCAATCTCGCGAAAGATCCTGAGCATATGGGTCTTGAGCTTGCTTTTGGAAACTGTGATCATAGGCTGCACTCTCCGTAAGGCCATAGTCATAGTCATGACCATAGCCATAGTCTATCACCGCATGGCGTCCTGGTCAACTCAGAACCCTGCCGGTACGCTGTAGCTTTTGTGTCCTATCGCAGCGCCTCGACGAAGGCCGTGACGTTGTAGCGCACCCAGTCAAGGTAGTTCGCTGCGGGGCCGGTGGGATCGCTCAGGGAGTCGCTGTAGATGGTCACAAGCTTGACGCCGGTGTCATCGGCCACGCGCCTGGACAACGCCGGGTTCACGGTGTTGCCCGTGAACACGGCCTTGACCCCCAACCGGTGAATGCTGTCCTCGAGGGCAGCCATTTCCTGTGCGGAAGGCTCCGCCATGGCGCTAAAACCAGGGATGACAGCGCCTACCTGTTCGAAGCCGTAGCGCTTGGCAAAATAGCCAAAGACGGCGTGGTCGGTGATGAGCTTGCGATTCTCCGCCGGCACCTGCGCCGTCTGGTCTGTAACCCACTTGTCGATGTCCACAAGCTGCTTTTTGTAGGCGGCGGCGCTGGCGGTATAGGTGTCGGCATGGCCGGGATCGGCTGCTCCCAGGGCGCGGGCGATGTTGTCGGCCCACACCATGACATTGTTGGGATCGGTCCAGGTGTGGGGATCCACGCCGCCGTGCGCATTCGCCTCCTCACCCTGGTCGCCGGCAAACGCGATCGTCTGCACGCCATCGGAAACGGCGACGATCTTGGCCTTGTCCAGGGCGTTGGTGAGCGTAGGCATCAGGACTTCTTCCAGGTTGAGACCGTTGACGAAGACGAGGTCGGCCTTGGTGATCCCTGCCACGTCTTTGGGTGTGGGCTGGAAGCTGTGCGGCTCGGCGCCAGGGGGCAGGAGGACGGTGAGGTCGATAGTGTCGCCGCCGATGGCTTTCACCACATCGCCGACCAGGGTGGTGGTGGCGACCACCTTGAGTTTGCCGTCTGCGGCGGGAGTGGGTTGAGCGGCGGAGCAGGCGGCCAGAAGCATGGCCGCTGCGGCGACAAGCAGCAGGCTGACCATGTCATTGCGAACGAAGTGAGGCAATCGCCAAACCACCGTGGGGGTTGCCTCAGGGCTGACGCCCTTCGCAATGACATGGGGAGGGGGTGTATCTGGGTTGAGAGGGTGATGAGACATGACTTGGCCAAGGGAGAATAAGCGCCGGCCGGCCAGAACAGGCGGTGCAGGAAACGGACTGGGGACAGCGCAAAATAACACGGTGTATGCCCCTCGCCAAACGGCTATGCCTTTCTGCTCCGGGCCGAACTGGGGTGCGGCCTTTCCGGGGGGCGTTTGCCCGCCGCTAAACGAATGGCCCCGACTTTCTGCTGGCGGGAGGCGGTGGTATGGCCATAGGTGGGGGAGGCAGGAGAACGGAAGGCCGGGGGGGACCTGCTGGCAGGAGGCGGCGGTTGTGTCTATAATGCAGGCTGGCTGCCAGGCTGATGGCATGATATCTGAACTGGCGCCCACATTGTGGACGAGAGTGAAGCATGACTCTGATTGAGCAAATCCGACGTCAGTTAGGACAGGACAATGGCTGACAATAGTATCCCCGGCTTTCGCCGGGTGCCACGCACCGGCGTGATCTATGTGATCAGCCGGGCGAGCGAGCTTGGTTTTGCCTATGGGCACCCCGAGTGGGCCAACCTGGGCCAAGGCTCCCCGGAAACAGGGCCGATGCCGGGGGCGCCGCCGCGCATCGACCAGATCGCGATCGATCCGCGCTTCCAGGAATACAGTCCCATCCAGGGAGAGACCGAGCTGCGGCAGAAAGTGGCCGACCTCTATAACCTGCTCTACCGGCAGGGCAAGGCATCCCAGTATACCTATGAGAACGTCAGCATCGCCGGCGGCGGGCGGGCGGCGCTGACGCGGTTGGCCGCAGCGCTGGGCAACATCAACATGGGGCATTTTCTGCCCGACTACACCGCCTATGAGGAGCTGCTCAGCGTCTTTAAGGCGTTCATCCCCATCCCCATCCTCCTGGACCCCGAGGAAGGATACCAGGTTTCCCTGGCTGCGCTGCGGAACGAGATCCAGGGGCGCGGCCTGCGCGCCCTGCTGGCGAGCAATCCCTGCAATCCCACCGGCCAACTGGTGGAGAACGACCGGCTGCGGCGCTGGGTGCAGATGGCGCGCGACCTGCAGTGCTCACTGATCCTGGACGAGTTCTATTCCCACTATATCTACACTGGATCGCCGAACAGCGACCCGCCCAAGATGGTCTCGGCGGCCGCCTATGTCGAGGATGTGGACAGCGATCCGGTCATCCTGGTGGACGGTCTGACGAAGAACTGGCGCTATCCGGGCTGGCGCCTGAGCTGGACCCTGGCGCCCAAGGACGTGGTCCGGGCGATCTCCAGCGCCGGTTCCTTCCTGGACGGCGGCGCCAACCATCCCTTCCAGGCGCAGGCGCTGGAGCTGTTGGAGCCCGAGACGGCGATCCGGGAGACCTCGGCCATCCAGCGCTGCTTCCGCGAGAAACGAGACTACACCCTGTCCCGGCTGCGAGCGATGGGCATCGTCGTGGATGCCGAGCCCATGGGAACCTTCTACGTGTGGGCCAACCTGTCAGAGCTGCCGCCGCCCCTGAACGATGGCATGACCTTCTTTGAGGAGGGGTTGAAGGAGAAGGTGATCACGGTGCCCGGCGTGTTCTTCGATGTCAACCCCGACCGGCGGCGCGCCAACGCCCGCTACAGCAACTACTGCCGCGTCAGTTTTGGACCGGAGATGGAGGTTCTGCAGCGGGGCCTGGACGGGCTGGAACGGCTGACCCGACGGTTCTAGACCTGGGACCACGAGTGTATGAAACCGCCGCCCAACACGGGCGGCGGTTTGGTTTTGTGAGGGTAGTGGGGCTGGAGCGTTTGAATCGATGGCTATGCCGGTCATGGCGCCTTCGATTCTTCGGCAGGGCATCCCGGAACGGCATGGCAGCGGAAGAATATTCGACGGCACGTACGTTTGGATGGGATTCGTTTTGAGATAACAGAATAATGCCGAATATCCATTGACCTGGCCGCTGTTTGACCGTACACTTGATGGTGCATGGCGACAGGGCCGATGCCTGCGAGCCACCCATTTCGAAAACAGCGCCAACGAGGTGATGCGATGACACACGAAGTAGTTCCTCAGACCATGGGCCAGCAGTTCGGACGGCGATCATGGGCAGAACCCTGGAAGATCAAGATGGTCGAGCCCATTCGCATGACCTCACGACCGGAGCGCGAGCGGGCGATTCGCGAGGCGGGCTACAATACCTTCCTGCTGCGGTCCGATGACGTCTACATCGACTTGTTGACCGACAGCGGCACGAGCGCGATGAGCGACAGGCAGTGGGCCGGTTTGATGCTGGGTGACGAGGCTTACGCCGGCAGCCGCAATTTCTACCGGCTGGAAGAGACCATCCAGCGCTATTACGGTTACAAGCACCTGGTGCCCACGCACCAGGGCCGTGGGGCTGAACATCTGATCAGCCAGGCCTTGATCAAACCCGGCGACGTGATCCCCGGCAACATGTACTTCACGACCACCCGGCAGCACCAGGAGCTGGCAGGGGGGACGTTTGTCGATGTGATTATCGCCGAGGCGCACGATCCGGCGGACCCGCATCCCTTCAAGGGCAACGTCGACCTCGACAAGCTCGAAGCCGTGATCAAGAGGGTTGGGGCGGACAAGATCCCCTACATCAGCCTGGCCGGCACCGTGAACATGGCGGGCGGCCAGCCCGTGAGTATGGCCAATGTGCGGGCGCTGCGGGCGCTCTGCGACCGCTACGGCATCGCCGTCTACCTGGATGCCACGCGCATGGCGGAGAACGCTTTCTTCATCCAGGAACGGGAAGAGGGCTATGCCGACCTGCCCATCGCCGCCATCGTCAGGGAGTTCTGCAGCTATACCGACGGCGCCTGGATGAGCGCCAAGAAGGACAGCCTGGTCAATATCGGCGGCTGGCTGGCGGTCAACGACGACGAGGTCTTCGACACCGCCCGCAACCTGGTGGTGGTCTACGAGGGCCTGCACACCTATGGCGGGTTGGCGGGCCGGGACATGGAGGCGATGGCCATCGGCACCGAGGAATCCATGCAGGATGACCACATGCGTTCCCGCATCGGCCAGGTGCGTTACCTGGGCGAGCTGCTCACCGACTGGGATATTCCCATCGTGCAGCCGGTGGGAGGCCATGCCATCTTCCTGGACGCCAAGCGCATCTACGCACACATTCCCCAGAACCAGTTCCCGGCCCAGATGTTGGCGGCGCAGCTCTACCTTGACTCCGGCATCCGCTCGATGGAACGCGGCGTGGTAAGCGCTGGGCGGGACCCGGCAACGGGCGACCACCGCTATCCCTCGCTGGAGCTGGTGCGCCTGACCATTCCGCGCCGCGTGTACACGCAGGCCCACATGGACGTGACGGCGGAATCGGTCAAGGCGGTCTATGATGCCCGCGAACAGACGCGCGGTTTGACCATGGTCTACGAGCCGAAATACCTGCGGTTCTTCCAGGCCCGCTTCGAACCCATCGCCTGATGGCGGTTGTGACCGTGACACGAGAGCCGACAACGAACATCCACCTGGACGATCTCGACAGGGCCATCCTGGAGGCCCTGCAGGCGGATGCGCGCATCTCCAATGCGGAGCTGGCGCGGCGAATCCACCTCTCTCCGCCGGCCACCCTTGCCCGCTTGCGCCGTCTGGAAGAGCACGGCTTTGTGCAAGGGTATGTCACCCTGCTTGACCGGGAGCAGCTCGGCTATGAGATACTCTGCATCGTCCGGGTCGGCCTGGCGCTCCACCGGGCCGACCAGGTGCAGCAGTTCCGCGACCTGGTCCAGCAGATGCCGGAGGTGATGGAGTGCTATCACGTCACCGGTGAGTTCGACTATCTGCTGAAGGTGGTCGTGCGCAGCCGCAAGGACCTGGAGCACTTCCTGGTCAACCGGCTGAGCACGGCCCCTGGGGTGGCGCGCGTTTACACCAGCCTGGTGCTAAACGAGGTGAAGTCGACCACGACCCTACCCCTTGCGAGGTCCTAACCTGGCTTTCGGATAATTCAGCGGGTCGTGGGCAGGTTGGCGCGCCACCAGGCGTTCATGCCGCTGGCAAGCTGCCAGGCTTCATAGTTTTGGCTGCGCAGGATACGGACGGCAGGCACGGAACGGTGCGCCGTCATACAGATCACGTAGATCGGCCGCTTCTGGTCCAGGCGGAGCGTCGGCCACATTTGCCGGAAGGACTGGATGGGCACCGAGCGGGCGCCGGTGATGTGGCCGGCGTCGTATTCAGCCCGGGAGCGGACGTCGATGATCTGCGGGTTGGGCTCGATGGCCAGCCGGCTCGCCAGATCCTGAGCGCTGAGTTCGGGAACGTGGCCGAGGGGCCACCACCAGGGCGCTGCCATCAGGCTGCCGTGTAACGTTCCATGCGGGCGGCGAAGGCAGTGTAGGGCTGCACGCCGACGATGCGGTCGATTTCCTTGCCGTTCTTGATGAAGAGCACGGTGGGAATGCCCATGATGTTGAAGCGCGAGGCTGTGACGGGGTTTTCGTCAACGTCAAGCTTGGCGACGATAGCGCGGCCATCGAACTCAACCGCCAACCCAGCGATGGTGGGGGCAAGCATATGGCAGGGACCGCACCAATCCGCCCACAGGTCAAGGACTGCCAGCTTATCAGCCTTGAGAATGACCTCTTCGAAGTCGGCGTCGGACACGTGGATGGGCTGTGGTCCGGCTTGAACGGAACTTGCGGTTGTGGAGGTCGGTTGCGGCTTGCCGCCAAAAAGGCTCTTCAATGGATTGGCCATAGATGGACTCCGTGAGGTGCGGGATGGATGGTACCGTCTTCACGGCATTGGATGTCGTGACCTTCCCGAAAGTTACCTGCCGGGACGATTTCTGTGCTAGAATGGCGGTTGATTTTGCAGATTCTTCAGGAGGATGACTCATGGCTCGTCGTGCTTCCAACAGCAAGACCCAGGCAAAGAAACGAGACTGGCGCACCACCGTTTGGGTGGTGATCGGTGTGCTGATCGTGTTGACCATGGTGTTTTCGTTGTTTGCCACTGCCTTCCGCTGATGCGCTCTTGTAGTGCCAGGGGAATCACCGTCGCCTCAGGGCGGCGGTTTTGTTTTGCGGCGGCAGCAGTCGGGACGGATGGCCCGTGGCGATGGTAGGTGATGTCACCTTCGACCAGCGGCGCGGCCTGGTCTATGTGGCGATCGCCATCTTCTTTTTTGCCCTCAGCGCCGTCCTGATCCGTTGGGCCGGGGCGCTGTCCAGCTATGAGATTACCTTCTGGCGGCTGGTGGTGGCGGCGATGGCGGTCAGCGTGGGCGTGGCCTGGCGGCGCGAGCGCTGGCTCGTCGCTGGCGACGACCGGCTGCGTTTCCTCGGCTTTGGCCTGATCACGGCGCTGCACTTCCTGCTGTATGCGGCTGCCCTGAGCTTCACGACCATTGCCCACGCTCTTGCCATCGTTTACACCGCCCCCGTCTTTGTGGCTATTTTCTCAGCCCTGTGGCTGCACGAGCCGCTTCCTGGACGCAAGTGGGTGGGCATCCTGCTGGCGGTTGTGGGCGTCGCCATTCTGGCCGGCTTCCAGCCCAAGCTGACGCCCAGGATGCTGTTTGGCGATCTGTTGGCCTTAGGGTCTGCCATCACCTTTGGCCTGTACAGCGTCATCGGCCGCTCGCAGCGCCACCGCTACAGCCTGCTCACCTACGCCGCCACGGTGTACGGCGCGGCGGCGCTGTGGACGCTAGCGCCGGCAGCGCTGAACTTCACGCCCCAGGGCTATACGATCACTACTGTTCTTGCCGTCATCGCCTTGGGTCTCCTGCCGCTTGGCCTGGGGCACACGCTCTACAACGCTGCCCTGCGTTTGACGAGCGCGACTTCCGCCAACGTGGTGGCGACGCAGGAGGTCACCCTGGGCATCCTCCTGGGTGTCCTCCTCCTGGGTGAAATCCCGCAGGTCAACGAAATCGTGGGTGCGGCGATCACGCTCGTGGGCGTGATCATCGTCATTCTATGAGAGTGACGGAGCGCTTCCCCCGGTACCTGTGGCCGATCAGCGCCCATCTGCGCGGCGGGCGCCTCCACCTGGGCGAGCTTGACCTGGCTGTCTGGGCGGCCGGCTGTGGCACCCCAGTGTACCTCTACGATGCTGCCACCTGTGACGAGGCGATTGCTGCCTACCGCTATGGCCTGCGGGCCTGGCCGGGACCCAGCCTGCTGGCGTATGCGGCCAAAGCCTGGCTGAACCTGCCGGCAGCCCAGCTCATGAGCCGGAGGCGGGTGGGCCTGGACGTGGTGTCGCAAGGTGAGCTGGCGATCGCCCTGGCGGCAGGCTATGACCCGGCCCTGCTGCACGTTCACGGCAACAACAAACCGCCAGCCCTGCTGGACGAAGCCGCGGCCGCCGGTGTCGGGTCCATCGTGGTGGACAATCTGCACGATCTGGAGCTGTTGGAGCCGCTGGCGGCGGCGCGGGCTACGCCGTTGTCCCTCTGGCTGCGCTTGAACCCCGATCTACTTGCGCCCACCCATCATTACCGGCAGACAGGGCATCACGGCGCCAAGTTCGGCCTGACCTGGGACGAAGCGCACGCGGCCGCCGATTCTATCCGCAAGCGCGGGGGCATGGTCCTGACCGGCCTGCACACGCACATCGGCTCGCAGATCTTCGAGCTTGAGCCCCTGCTGGCTGCCGCTGACCGGCTGGTGGCCCTGGCGGCCTCGCTGCGGGAGGCGGGATATGGGGAGATCGCCTGCTTGTGCCCCGGCGGGGGCCTGGGCCAGCCGTATCACCCCGAGGAGGGACGGTTCAATCTGGCGGAGGCTGTCCAACGGATCGCCGGTCACTGCGCCCGAACCTGGTCGCAGTACAACTTCGGCAGCTACCCCACCCTGGTCCTGGAGCCGGGACGCAGCCTGGTTGCTCGAGCGGGCATTGCCCTCTACACTGTCGGCGCCGTTCGCCGCCTGGCCGATGGAGGTCGTATCATTGCAGTGGACGGCAGCATGGCAGACAATCCCAGGCCTGCCCTGTATCAAGCCCGCTACACGGCCAGTCTTCCGGCAGCGCCTCTGGCGCCGCCCACCGGTCCGGCTCGCATTGTCGGTCCTCTGTGCGAGAGCGGGGATGTCCTGATCGAGCACGTGCTGCTGCCCGAGGTTCACCCCGGCGACATCCTGGCCATTCCTGTGAGCGGCGCCTACCACCTGAGTATGGCCAGCAACTATAATGCGACTTTATTGCCTCCCGTCTATTGGCGGGAGGCGGGAAAAACGATCTGTTTGCAGCGGCGTCAAACCCCGGCCGATCTCCTCCTGCGCGATCTTCCCTTGCCCTCATGACCGCTAACCATCCCGTCAACTGCCGCTACTACTACGCCGATTTTCATCGTGGTCGCGAGCTCGAGGAGTGCCGGTTGATCAAGCGCAACCCCGAGTCGCGTCCCTGGCGCCGGGCGTTGTGTGATTCCTGCCCGGTTCCTGGCATTCTCAATCATACCAACTGCGCCGAGATCGCGTTGGAGGCGACCGTCACCCGCAAGTGGGGCCTGCTTGAGCGGGTGGAGGTGTTTGCCGTCTGCGCCAAACACCTGACCGAGCTGGACGATCCCAACTACTGCCCAAAGTGCGCGGCATCTGAATAGGAGAACGCTCAGGCTGCGGCGGGCAGAGGCCGTGACGTTCTACATCTGGTCCCAGTCAATGTCGATGGGACCCCTGGGCTCGGAGGGGGGCCGGCGGCGGTAGCGCTGCTGGAAGGTTCGCAGCAGGATGCGACTGGCCGCGAGCAGCTCATGGGCAGCCTTCTCGAGGTGATGCCAGAACTCTTCGGGCAGGCCAAAGTCATAGCGGAAGAGGGTGGCGCGCAGGGCGCGCAGACCCTCCATCATCCATCGTTCCCAGGAGAAACCTTCTGCTGCCGCCGGCGGCTCGATCTTCTTCTCGGGCATGGATCATCCTGGCTTCTGAGCGACGGCAATCACACTGGTGCCGATTGGGAGCTCGACTCGCCGCAAGACCGCCACCTCGCCTTTGCCCACCGTTTCCAGCACGGTGTTAAGCCAGGGTGACGCCGGCTGCATCTCGACTTGGTAGGCGTCATCGTCGAAGTGAGGGGAAGCCTGCTCCGGCTCTTTGCCCAGGACGCGGCGACCCACGATCATGCCGGCGGAGAGAGGAAAGATGGCCGTGAAGTTGTAGCCGCAGTAGGGCACTCGCCAGCCGGCCGCCTGCAGCTTGGTGCGCAGCTCCCGAGCCTTGTAACGACGTTGGTGCAGATTCACCACATCATTCTGGCTCCAAAGCCACATCAACGCCGGCACGGTAACGATGAGGTGCCCACCGGGCTTGGCGACGCGCAGCGTCTCGGCGAAGACGGCCTTTTCGTCCGGGATGTGCTCGACGGTGTCGAGGAGCGCCACGAGATCGAAGCTGCCATCGGGGAAGGGAATGTCGGTGGCGGAGCCCTGGCGCACATCGAAGCCGCGGGCCTGGGCGACCGGGATCGGCTTGGGGTTGTACTCCAGTCCCACGATGTCGCCGTACTGGCCGAGCTGATGCATCATGTTGCCTGCCCCGGCGCCTACATCCAGCACACGCCTTCCTTGCTTCCCTTCGCCCACGTATTTGTCCAGCAAGGCGAGGATAGCCCGGGTGCGGGTGGCGAACCACCAGTGCCGATCTTCTTCGATTTGGACGAGCATGGGTGTAGGCATGGTTAGGACGGAAGGCGGAGGACGGATGACAGAAGACGGAGGACGGAAGGGGGCTGATGCTGGCGGCTGAGTTCGCCATGCTGTGGGCCTGCCTGTGGCCGGGCTCAATATGTCATTGCCAAGGGCGAAAGCCCCGTGGGCAAGCGGCGCATGCGGCGCAAGCCACAGTTGGCAGGTTGGAGACTGCTTCGCTGCGCTCGCAGTGACAGGGTGAGCGCCAGGCGGCTAAAGAACTAGTGTCCGGTATCACAAGACGGGTGTCAAGTTGGCAGGGCCGTTCGGACAGCGCCACTGGGAGGAATGGGGGCTCAGGCTGCACTGGTAGGAGGGGGTTCCGGGGCGACGGTGAGGCTGTGGCTGTGCAGCACGCGCACCTGGCCGGGGCGAGCGCGCGGGATGCGGCGCAGATGGCGGCGCTGGGTACAGGTGACGGCCACCTTGGCGTCGGCGCGGGCCTGGGAGTGGTAGGCGGCCCAGGCAGCGACCCTGGCGAGGGTGAGCTGCGGCACCTCACGGCCGCCGGTGACGATCAGGACATGGGCGCCGGGGACGCGCTCGGCATGCAGCCAGAGGTCCTCAGGTCCGGCGAGTTTCCAGGTGATCTCCTCGTTCTGCAGCGCGTTGCGTCCCACGTAGACGGTGAACCCATCGGGCGTGCGCACCCGCAGAGGTCCTGTGCGCTGGGAGGGGGCGCGGTGCGGGGCCTTGCCGGACCTGACCAGCCCGGTTGCCAGCAGCGCCTCACGCAGCTCTTCGATCTGGGGGGCGTTGTCGGCCAGGCGCAGGTCGTACTGGAGCTGGTCAAGGTACTCCTGGTCGCGGTCGGCATCGGCGAGCAGGTCCGGCACGCGGGCCGCCGCCCGCTTGGCCTTGTGGTAGCGGTCGAAATAGGCCTGGGCGTTGGCGCTGGGGGTGAGGGCAGGGTCCAGGGCGATGCGCAGCTCTTCTTCGCCGGTATCGGCGATCAGCTCGGTGTCGCCGGGTCTGATCCGCCAGGCATAGGCGAGAATCCACTCTCCCTGGTGCTTGAGTTCCTCGACTTCCTCCTCGCTCACCGACTGATCGCCCAGGCTGGCACGGCGGCCATCCAGCTTGTGCTGCGCCTCGTCGATGAGGGCCTGGACCTGAGCCCGCCTGCCGGCATAGCTGTCGACGCCTTTGGCTGCGTAGAAGGCGACCGCTGCCTGGCTGATGGAAGGGTAGGCGCGCAAATTCCCCAGGTGGCTCAGTTCGTAGGGGGCAAACGCTGCGGGCTCGCCTTCCTCGTCCAGCGCCACGGTGGGCGCCCATCCGCCCTGTTTGGGCAGGCTGCGGAACCAGCCCAGGGCATCGACAAGGCCCTGGACGCGGGCATTGGGGTGGCTGTAGGTTGCCTGGTGGTCGCCGGTCGCCCGGTACACCACCTCGCGGCTGGCCAGGGGGCTGAGCCCGGCAAGACGCTGCACGAGCATGCGCCAGAGCGGCTCCGCGGGGGTGGTCTGGCCAAGCCAGCTCTCGACATCGGCGGCGGTCAGCGAGTCGATGGGGGTCCTGCCCGCCTGCGGCGGCGGCGGCACGTAGGGATCGCCGGGACGGATGGTGCGGTAGCGGTTGTCGGCTGGGCCGAAGCGGCGCAGCGCCTCCACGATCACCCCCTGCGGCGTGACCAGCAGCAGGTTGCTCCACTTGCCCATGATCTCGGCCACGAGCACCGTGTCCGGCATCTCGCCGTGGCCAAAGGAGAGGTGCAGGACCCGCTCCCACGGCAATTGGACGATGGCGCCCAGGCGGGCGCCTCCCAGCCGCTTGCGGGCCAGAAGCAGGAGGGGCACGTCGGTTTCCAGGCCGCGCCGCGCTTTTTGCGGCAGCAGATGGACGCAGGGGCGCTGCGGATCGATGCTGAGCAGCAGCCAATGGCGTTCGCTGCGGTTGTAGACCTCCAGGGCCAGGCTGTGCTCGTCGGGCTGGACGACTTCCTGCACGCGGCCGCCAGCCAGCGTCGCGTTCATCTCGTCGGTCACTGCCGCCAGGGTGATCGCGTCCATGCTTCAGAAAGGCGCCTCCTTGTTCCGCCCGTCTGCAAGGAGGGCGGCCAGGGCGCTGGCCAGGTGCAGAGGCTGGCGCCCGGTCAGCTCACGGATCTGGTGGCGGCAGGAGAAGCCATCGGCGACCAGGATGGCGCCGGGGTTGGCGTTGATGGCTGGAACCAGGCGGTCGCGGGCGATGGCCAGGCTGAGGGCGTAGTGATCGGCGGCATAGCCGAAGGCGCCCGCCATGCCGCAGCAGCCGGCGGCGATCAATTCGGCCTGGGCGCCGGGAACGGCTTGGAGCACCGCCAGCGACGCCTCCATGCCTGCCAGGGCTTTCTGGTGACAGTGGCCGTGCACCAGGTAGCGCTGGCGGTGGGGCCGGAGGGGCAGCGTCTGCGGGTCCGCGGCCAGGCGCTGGGACAGGTACTCGTCCAGCAGGTAGATGTTGCCTGCTACGCGCTCGCTGTCAGCACCCGGAAGCAGGCTGGGGTAGTCATCGCGGAGGGTCAGCACGCAGCTCGGTTCCAGGCCGACCACCGGTATTCCCGCCTCGACGTAGGGCAGCAGGGCCTCCACGACGAGCCGGGCGCGCTCCCGGCCCTCCTCAACAAGCCCGTTGGAAAGGGCCGGCCGGCCGCAGCAGTGCCGTGGCGTGAGCGTGACAGCGCATCCCGCTGCCTCGAGGACGCGCACAGCGGCCAGACCCTGGTCAGGTTCGTTGAACTCGGTGAAGGTGTCCGGGAAAAGCGCCACCGCCGGCCGGGTACCGCGCCGTGCGAGGTCAGAGGGCTGTTTGGATCTGGCCTGGCGCCAGCGCCGGCTGAAGGTGCGGCGCTGGAAAGAGGGCAAGCTGCGGTCGGGATGGAGATCAAGGGTGCGAGCCAGCAGCCAGCGCCCAGGAGCCGTGTGCAGCAGGGGATTCACCAGGGGCGAGGCCGGCGCTGCCAGGGCTGACAGGCGATCGATGTTGCCGAAGACCCGCGCCGCCACCGGGGGACGCTGGCGGTGGTACTTTTGCGCATAGGCCTCGGCCTTGAGCCGGGTCATGTCGACGCTGGAGGGACATTCCGTCTTGCACGCTTTGCAGCCCAGGCAGAGATCGAGCGCTTCGGCCAGGTCGGGATCGAGAAAGCCGGCCGGCAGGTCGCCGGTCAGGGCCGCACGCAGCAGGTTGGCGCGGCCGCGCGTACTGTGTTTCTCGTCGCGCAGCGCCATGAACGAGGGGCACATCGTTCCCACGTCCAATTTGCGGCAGACGGCGGCGCCGTTGCACTGTTCCACGGCCTGGGCGAAGCTTTCTCCACCTGGTCCCGGCCAGATGGGCTCAAGGGGCAGGGTGTGGTAATCGGCGCCGTAGCGCAGGTGCCGGTCGGGGGACGGCGCATCGACGATCTTGCCGGGATTGAAGAGATGCTGCGGGTCGAAGATGTCCTTGACCTGGCGGAACAGGTCGTAGACGGCGGGGCCGAAGAACTCCCGATTGACGAAGCTGCGCGCCAGACCGTCGCCGTGCTCGCTGCTGGGCACACCGCCGTACTTTTTTGCCAGGCCGGCGGCGGCGGCCGTCAGCTCGACCATGGTCGCCACGCCTGCCGCGGTCTTCAGGTTGAGAATGGGGCGGATGTGGATGCAGCCGGCCGAGGCGTGCGCATACATGGCGGAGGCAACGCCGCGGCCGTCGAGCAGCCCGCGGAGTTCCGCCATATACCCGGCGAGGTGTGCGGGCGGCACGGCGACATCCTCGATGCCGGGGGTGGGCTTAGCGTCCCCGCGCATGGAGGCCAGCAGCCCCAGGCCGGCTTTGCGCACCGCCCAGACGTTAGCCTGGCTGGCGGGGTCGATAAGGCGAACGGCGCCGCTGCGGTGGCCGGCGCGGGCAAGGTGGCGGTCGAGCGCCGCCAGGCGGTCGGCGATGTAGCGGTCGTCATTTCCGGCGAACTCCACCACATAGATCGCCTTGGGTTTGCCTTCGACGAAGGTGAGACGCTCGCGCCAGCGGGGAGCAGCGCGCGCCAGCCCCAGGAGGACATCGTCGATGAGCTCGATGGCGCTGGGATGCAGCTCCAGCAGACCCGGCACGGCGCGAAAGGCTTCGTCACTGCTATCGTAGGAGATGACGGCGAGGGCCTTGTGCCGCGGAACAGGCGTCAGGTCGAGCTCTGCCTCCAGGATGATGCCCAGGGTGCCCTCGCTGCCTGTCACAAACCTGGCCAGGTTGAGGCCGTCCTGGTCCAGTTGGCGGCGGAGAGCATCGAGGTTGTAACCGCCCGAACGCCGCCAATAAGTGGGAAACTCGGCATCGATCAGGGCGGCATTTGTTTGGACGAGGCGGGTGATCTGCCGGTAGAGGCGTCCTTCCAGGGTCTCCTGGGCGCCGATGCGGTCTGCTTCTGGCCACGGTAGGGGTCCCAGCCGCGCCTCGTGGCCGTCGGCCAGGACGGTGCGCAGGCTGACCACGTGGTCGGCCATCATGCCGTAGTCAAGGGAATGCGAGCCAGTGCTGTTGTTGCCGATGATGCCACCGAGGGTGGCGCGGTCGCTGCTGGCCGGGTCCGGGCCCACCATCAAGCCGTAGCGCGCCAGTTGGCGGTTGAGGGCATCCAGCGTGATGCCGGGCTGGACGAGGGCGCGGCGGCGAGGACCGTCGATGCGGATGACGGCGTCAAGGTGCTTGCTGAAATCGATGACGACCGCCTCGCCCACGGTCTGCCCGGCCAGGCTGGAGCCGCCCCCGCGCGGGAGCATGGGCAGGCCGAGCTGCACGCAGGCCTCGACGGTGGCCAGGACGTCGTCGTCGTGCCTGGGAATGACGACAGCCAGGGGCAGGATCTGGTAGCTGGATGCGTCGGTGCTGTAGAGCAGCCGCGTGGCGAGGTCGAGGTGGACGCTGGCGGCGCTGTGCTTGCGCAGGTCGGCGGCGAGGTCCTGGAGTCGGTCGGTCATGAGAATCGCCTGGTCGCAAAGGATTGTGACACAGACGAAAGGGACGGGCAAGGGCACTCCTGCCGGTGTACAATGCGTCACCACTGTAGTGCCGGCGCATTGTACGCGCCACCGCGACCTTCCGCGAAGGTGCGCCGTTCTAATCGTTGGTTGCGACGGGGCCGCGCGTGTCTACCCGGCCCACTCTCTTCACAATCATGCTTGTCGGCATCGAACCGTGACCTCGGGCGCCAAATAGAGAGGGGCGAGGCGATGCCCTGAAGCCAAGCCTCAGGCATCGCCTCGCCCCTCTTGGGGAGACGTGTATCAGCGACTAAGCGGCGGAACGCGGGCGGCGCGACCCTTGCGGGGCGGCGGGCGCCGCATCGCCGGCGGCAGCAGGACCGGCGTATTCAGGGATGGGGCGGGTTCGCAGCGTCTCCCCCATGGCCTGGATGTGGGCCGGAGTGCTGCCACAGCAAGCGCCGATGTAGTTGACGCCCATCGCCGCCATGTCCAGGGCGTACTCGGACATGACCTCGGGCGTGCCGTCGTAGGCCACGTTGCCGTCGACCCACTTAGGCAGCCCGGCGTTGCTCTGGGCGATCAGATAGACGCCCTCCGGCCGCGCTGCCACCATCTCGCCCATCACGCGGCGGATTTCCCCGGGGCCATTGCCGCAGTTGGCGCCGATGATCTTGATCCCCGCCTGGCTGAGCGTCGTCAGCGCCTGGACGGGGGTCACGCCCATCATGGTGCGGAACTTGGTGTCGAAGGTCATGGTGACGGCAATGGGCAGGCTGCTGGCGCTGCGAATGCCGTCGATGGCGGCGAGGACCTCATTAAGATCGCTCATGGTCTCGATCAGGAAGAAGTCGACGCCGCCCTCGGCCAACGCTGCTGCCTGTGCAGCGAATGCAGCGGCGGCGTCGTCATGGGTCAGGCTGCCCATCGGCTCGAACAGTTCGCCGGTGGGGCCGACGGAGGCGCCGACGAGGATGTCCTCGCCTGCCACCTCGCGGGCCAGGACGGCGGCGGCGCGGTTGAGCTCGGCGACGCGATCCTCGGCATGGTGCAGCTTGAGGCGGTAGCTGGTGCCCCCGAAGGTGTTGGCGATGATGACCTGGCTGCCGGCGTCAACGTATTCCTGGTAGACCTGGCGGATGATCTCGGGATGTTCGGCATTCCAAAGCTCAGGCGGAGCGCCGCCGGTCAGACCCCGGTCCTGGAGGACGGTGCCCATGGCGCCATCGCCAAGGACGAAACGGCTGCTATCAAGTAGGTCATAGATGTTACGAGACATAGGACTGAAACCTCCGAGCGCATTGTAGTCGCGGGTCTGTATCCTTGCCAACGCACTTAAGAGCCGTGCAGGCGGTTTTTGCCACGCGATCGGCCCGGCCTGGGGCCGAGACAGGACGGACACAAATAGGAGGGACACGAATAGGAGATCGATCCTAAGACCGTGACAGAAGGGACACGAATAGGAAGGAACACGAATGAAAGAAAAGCGCCCCACCTGGGGTCAGGGGGGCGCCTGAGCGCTGGCTGAAGCCCGGCTCTCAGGCCGGGACCAACTCGGCGGCGGGTTCCTCAGCGGCGATCTCCAAACCGGCCAGGTACTTCTCGCACTCCATGGCGGCCATCACGCCCTGGCCCACGCTGGTGGCCACCTGGCGGAAGTGGTTGTCCTGGATCTCGCCGGCCGCGAAGACACCAGGCACGCTGGTGTGCATGCGGCGGTCGGTGATGACGTAGCCGTCCTCCATGTCCACCTGGTCTGCGAACATCCAGCCATTGGGCTCGTGGCCGATGAAGATGAAGATGCCGTCCGTGGCGAATGACGTCTCTGCGCCAGTCACCACGTTTTTCAGCGTGAGATGGGAGACGGCGCCCGACTCGCCGGCGTTGATGGCCGTGACGACCGAGTTCCAGATGAACTTGATCTTATCATTGCTGAAGGCGCGCTCCTGCAGGATCTTGCTGGCGCGCAGGGCGTCGCGGCGGTGGATGATCGTGACCTCGTCGGCGAAGCGCGTCAGGAAAATCGCCTCTTCCATGGCGCTGTCGCCGCCGCCCACCACGACGACCTTCTTGCCACGGAAGAAGAAGCCGTCGCAGGTGGCGCAGTAGCTCACGCCGCGGCCTGTCAGCTCTTCCTCACCGGGTATTTGCAGCTTGCGGGGGGTGGCGCCGGTCGACAGGATGACGCTCTTAGCCTGGAAGGTCTTGCCCCCCTGAGTGTGGACCGAGAACGGGTGCTGGTGGAAGTCGACCGCATCGACGTAGTCATACTCGATACGGGTTCCGAACTTCTGCGCCTGCTCCTGGAACTTCTCCACCAGCTCAGGGCCGCTCAGGCTCTCAGGAAAGCCGGGGTAGTTCTCGACTTCGTAGGTGATGGCGACCTGGCCGCCGATATCGTTGCCCGTGATGAGCAGGGGATTGAGCTGGGCGCGGCCGGTGTAGATGCCGGCCGAGAAGCCGGCAGGACCGCTGCCGATGATAATGACATTTTCAACAGTCATAAGGGATTCTCCAGTCGGGATTGCGTAGGGTCAGCCAATGAGGCTCTGAACTTTCGTCGTACGACAATGGGATGCGCAAGCAGGTGAGGCGGTTACAGGGCCGCGAGCGCCAAGGGGGCCGGCCGATCCATTTCGCCCAGGGCCTGCATGACCAGGGCCAGGAGGACGATGGCAGCCGTTTCTGTGCGTAGGGTGCGCGGGCCGAGGCTGATGGTGTGGACGCCGGCGGCGCGGGCAAGGGCAACTTCCTCGGGGGCGAAGCCCCCTTCCGGGCCGATGAAGAGGGTGGCAGGCCAGGCGGCCTGGGCCAATACCTGCTGAGCGGAGACGGCGGAGGTGGTGGAGGGAAGCAAGGCCAATCCCCGGCGCTGGGCAACCGCCTGTGCGAAGCTAATCTCCGGCGCCAGGACCGGGATGCGGCCCCGGCCGCACTGCTCGGCGGCCTCGCGTACGATGCGCTCCCAGCGTTCGCGCTGGCTGTCGCCCGGCGAGCGGCGCACGGTCCGCTGGGTGATCATGGGCTGGAAGCGGGTGACGCCGAGCTCGACGCCCTTCTGCAGCACCCACTCGAAGCGATCGCCCCGGGCAATGGCCTGGCAGAGGGTCAATTCGCCGGCCGGCTCACCGCCAGCAGTCATCGTTTCCTGGATGTGACCGTAGGCGTCGTTCTTACCGGCGTACGCCAGGGCCACCCGGTAGCAGCGCCCCTGTCCATCCAGCGCCAGGACCTCGTCGCCGCTGTGCAGTCTGAGCACGGTGCGGAGCTGGCGGGCCTGCTCCGGGCTGAAGCGCACCTGCTGGTTTTGGATGGCCTGGGGAGGGACAAAGAAGCGCTGCATGGCTGGGCTCAAGCGCGGGCTCAAGCAGCGCTCAACCGGCGCGCACGGCCAGCCCCACCCAATCCCCTTCCAACTCTTCGTCGACTACCACCAGGTTGAGCGCCGCCAGCGCCAGATCGACCAGGTGGCGCCGGTGGCGGATGATGCCTGCCAGGAGCATGGCGCCGCCGGGACGGATGCGCTCGGCCAGGTGCTCGCACAAGAGCAGATCGGCAATCACATCGGCGAGGATATTGGCCACCACCAGCTCGTATTGGCCTGTTTGGGGTGTGGATTCCACGGCCAGGGTCACGGCGCCGGCGACCCCGTTGAGCTGGAGATTTTCGGCGGCCACCCGCACGGCCACCGGATCGATGTCGGTGGCATGGACGGAGGCGGCGCCCAACTTGACCGCGGCAATGGCCAGAATGCCTGACCCGGTGCCCACGTCGAGGACGCGATCACCCGCATGCAGATAGCGCTCCAGCAGGCGCAGAATCAGGCGGGTGGAGGGATGGCCGCCGGTGCCGAAGGCGAGGCCGGGGTCCAGCCACACCACGACGTCATCAGGACCGGCGCCAGGTTGCGCCCAGGTCGGCGAGATGATCAGGCGCTCGCCCGTGCGCAGCGGCTGGAAGTGGTGCTTCCAGGCTTCGGTCCAGTCGGCGTCGGCCAACGGGCGCACGACGATCTCACCGTACAGGTCGGCATCCAGGCGGCGGCTCAGGTCGGCCGAGACCTGGGCCAGGCGCGCCATGTTCTCGGCCGTATCTTCCACGTAGCCGCGCACCGACACCCTGACGAGCTCGGTCTCGCCGTACTCGCCGTAGCCCACGGCCTCAACCGTGGCCCCGCCCTGCACATGAGGCTCGACCAGCGCCACGGCAGCCTGGACGGCCTCGGCCTCGGGGTCGAGGGTGTGGACGGGGACGATGATCTCAAGCAGAGCCGGCATAGAGCACCTGGCAGCCATGCCTTTGTCGGGGAGTCACGCCGCCTCAGCCTTACAGACCGAGGGCGTCCTTGACCTTGTCGAAGAAGCCGCTCTGCGGCTCGTAGCGCTCGATGTTTCCGCCGAACGATTGGGCGAGCTGCTCGAAGAGGTGGCGCTGTTCCTCAGTGAGCTGCGTGGGGATGCGGACGTTGACCGTCACCAGCATGTCGCCGCGGCCGCTGCCGCGCAGGTGAGGAACCCCCAAACCGCGCATACGCAGGACCATGCCGCCCTGTGTGCCCGCCGGAACCTTGATGGTCTTGGGGCCGTCGAGCGTCGGAACCTCGACCTCGGACCCCAGGACTGCCTGGGCGATGTTGACCGGCAGCGTCAAGAGGATGTCGTTTTCCTGGCGCTGGAAGATCTTGTGCGGCTTGACGCTGATGAAGACGTAGAGGTTGCCGACCGGGCCGCCGCGCAGGCCGGCGGCGCCTTCGTTGGGCAGCCGGATGCGCGTGCCCTCATCAACGCCGGGCGGAATCTTCACCCGCAGCCGGCGGGTGGTGGCCACCACGCGTTCGCCGCTGCACGCCGTACAGGCCGTCGTCACCACCTCGCCCTCGCCGCGACAGCGCGGGCAGGTCGTGACGTTGACGAAGGTGCCCAGGATGGTCTGTTGGCGCTGCCTGACTTCGCCGCTGCCGTTGCACGTGGGGCAGCGAATGGGCGTGGTGCCAGGTTCGGCGCCGTTTCCATGACAACGGGAGCAGGTCTCGTCGCGCGTGACCTCGATCTCTTTCTCGGCGCCGAGAACGGCTTCCTCGAACTCAATAGTGAGGTTGAAGCGGAGGTCGGCGCCCCGTACCGGGCCCTGCTGCGGTCCCCTGCGGCCGAAACCGCCCAGGCCGCCAAAGAAGCCATCGAAGAGATCGGTGATGTCGGGGAACCCGGCGCCGGGCGCTCCGGCGCCATAGTTGCCCTGGACGCCGGCGTGGCCAAAGCGATCATAGGCCCCGCGCTTGTCGGCATCGCTGAGGACCTCGTAGGCTTCATTGATTTCCTTGATGCGTTGGTCGGCGTCAGGCCCTTTGTAGATGTCGGGATGGTACTGCTTGACCATCCGCCGGTAGGCGCGCTTGATATCCTCCGCGGTTGCGGAGCGTTCGACGCCCAAAATCTCGTAGTAGTCGCGCTTCGTGCTCATGCCTTCGTAGTCGGTTGCTTTGTAGTATCAGTCGGCGTGGGGCCGTTCAAGCTTACCTCGTCGGCGCCATCACCTGCCTCCCAACTGATGATCCAGACGCAAAGCGCCGCCAGGCCGACGGTTGCGACGGCCAACGCCAGCCACTGCGTGGGAGTGAAGCCGACATGGCGAGCGGAGAAGAAGAGAATGATCAGCATCCCAATCGCCAGGATGGCAAACGACAGTAGATTGGGATGTTCAGACCAGAGGCGCTTGAGGGTGGTCATGGGGTAGCAGGTGGCAGGTGGCAGGTGGCGGGTGGGGGGGTGGGGGGTGGGGGCGATCCCGTCGTCGCCCGGCAGGGGTCAAGCGGTGGGGGAGACGCGGGTTCTGGCGTTTACCAGGTTTTGCCAGGCGGCCTCGACCTGCTTATCCAGGTCGGCCAGGGCGCCGCTGTTGTCCAGAACGACATCCGCCTGGCTGACTTTGAAGGACTGCGGGCTTTGGGTGGCCATGCGGGCCTCGGCAGCAGCGCGGCTCATGCCCCGGTCCCGCATCAGGCGCTCGACCTGCTGGTCGACCGGCGACGTGATGACCCAGACCTGGTCGCAGAGCGCCGCCGCCATCCCTGCCTCGAGGAGCTTGATGGCCTCGATGACGACCACCGGTTCGGCGGCAGCCTGCACCTCGGCGTTGACAGCCGCATAAACGGCGGGATGGACGATCTTTTCGAGCTGGGCGAGCTTGTCAGGATTGCCGAAGACAAGCTGGCCGAGGCGGGAACGGTCGATGGCGCCGCTGGCGTCGAGAATGCCGCGTCCAAACAGGGCAAGGATGGGGGCATAGGCGATCCCACCCGGCGCCATGACCTGGTGAGCGACCTGGTCCGCATCGATGATGCGGGCGCCGCGGGCCGCAAGCATCCGGAGGACCGTCGTCTTGCCGGTGCCGATGTTGCCCGTGAGTCCGATGATGAGGGTGTCTGTTGCCATGGGTGCGTGTCTCCGTTAGGGGCGATTCATGAATCGCCCCTACAAATCATGCGGCGGCCTCGGCCAGCACGGCCCAATTCTCGATCAGGCGGTGCAGCTCCTGCTCGGTATGTGCGTAGCGTTCACCCAGGGCCTGCACGTCGTCCAGACGCTGGGCACGGCTGGCAGCCGCCAGCGCCTCGCCAATGGCCGTCAGTTGGCGTTCGAGGGTGTGGATCTGCTGCTCCACGGCGTCGGCCTGGGATTGGCGCTTTTCCTCTTCTTTGCGCTTTCGCCGTTCCTCGCGCGAGCGCTCGCGGTGCTGTTGGGCATCGGTGGGCGCGGCCGTGGCGGTGACGGCTTCGGCTTCGGCCTGGCGTGCGGCCAGGTAGGCCGTGTAGTTGCCTTCGTAGGCCCGCAGGTAGCGGTCGTCGATGGCCCACACCTGGGTGGCAAGGGCGTCGATGAGATAGCGGTCGTGCGAAACCAGGAGGACGGTGCCGGGGAAATCCGACAGCACATCCTCCAGCACTTCCTGGGATTCGACGTCGAGGTGGTTGGTGGGCTCGTCCAGGACCAGGAAGTTGGCCTGCTGGCGGCTGAGGCGGGCGAGCGCCAGGCGGCTGCGCTGGCCGCCGCTGAGCGTGGACACCGTCTTGAAGACGTCCTCGTCGGTGAAGAGGTAGCGGGCGAGCAGGTGGCGGGCTTCCGCCGGCGCCAGGCTGGGATCGGCGTCCATCAGGGCGTCCAGGACGGTCCATTCGGGCCGCAGCGCGGCCTGGACCTGGGCCAGGTAGCCCAGGCGCAGACTGGCGCCCAGCCGCAGCTCACCCGTCAAGGGGGGGATCTGGCCGAGAAGTGTCTTGACGAAGGTCGTCTTGCCGGCGCCGTTGGGGCCGATCACGCCCACGCGTTCGCCGCGCTTGAGCAGCAGCTCCTCGGTGCGGAACAGCAGCGTGTCGTCCGGGTCGATCGTGCCATCGCCGACATAGACATGCCCGCCGGATCGCTCCTGGCTGACCACGGGCGCCGCCTGGCTGCGGTAGCCGATGGCCAGGTCCTTGGCCGACAGGACCAGGGTGCCGCTGCGCAGGCGGGTCTGGAACTGGAGGCTCATGCGGCGGCGGTGGCGCGGGGCAAGGATCTGCTGCGTGGACAGCATGCGCTCCAGCCGCGTGCGCCGGCCCTGGGCCTGTTTGGTGTTCTGCCCGGCGATGTTGCGGGCGATGTAGTCCTGTTCTTTGGCGATCAGGGCCTGCTGGGCCTCGTAGTCCTTGCGCAGCCGTTCGAGGCGTTCGTGGCGCTGGGCGACGTAGTGAGAATAGTTGCCGCGGTAGTGGGTCAATTCACCCCATGCCAGCTCCCAGGTCTTGGTGGCGACCTGGTCCAGGAAGTAGCGGTCGTGGGCGACGATGACCATCGCCCCGTGCCAGCTTACCAGGGCATTCTCCAGCCATTCCACGGCGGCCAGGTCCAGGTGGTTGGTGGGTTCGTCGAGCAGGAGCAGGTCGGGCTGCTCCAAGAGCAGACGGGCCAGCAGGGCGCGCGTGCGCTGCCCGCCGCTGAGCTGCACCAGGGGCTGGTCGAACTGGTCGGGCCGGAAGCCCAGGCCCGTGAGGGTCTGCTGGATGCGCAGCGCATAGGCGTAACCGCCCGCGGCCTCGAAGCGGTGCTGGCGCTCGGCATAGGCTTCGAGCGCGGCCTCGCCGTGATCAGGGTCGGCCATCTGGGCTTCCAGCTCACGCAGGGCGGCTTCCTCGGCGCGCAGGTCGCCGAAGACCTCGAGCATGTCCTCCCAGAGCGTGGTCTCACCCGGGGCGGGAGGGTCCTGGGGCAGGTAGCCCATGCGCAGGCCCCGCCGGCGGTGCACCATGCCGGCCGTGGGCTTGAGCTCACCGGCCAGGATGCGCAGGAGCGTGGTTTTGCCCTCGCCGTTGGGGCCGACCAGGCCGACACGGTCGCCGTTGGCCACGGCGACAGAGACCCCCTCGAACACGTCGAGGGGGCCGTAGGACATGTCAAGTTCGTGAGCGGTGAGCAGGGACATGGTATTGGAAGCCCGAGTCTAAACGAACATTATATACCACGGTCCCGGCGTTGGGCGAACGATTGGCGCCGAGTGCATTCTCAGCCAGCGTGTGACGCGCGTCATAGCGCCAGAGGTCACTTCGTGGTAAGCTTGCTGAAGTCGTCCGCAGCCTCGCCCGCTGCGATAGCGGCGTCCATTCGGCCGCGGGGCATCCCTGCCCGCATCTGTCTGCCAGACAGGTCGCACGTTCCCTATACACTCCTGCGTGAGCAACGCCGCTGCATGCAACTCCCCCTGTTCCAGCAAACGCTAACACTTTCCCAGCTTGAATCGCATCTCTGGGAAGCGGCCAATATTCTGCGGGGCAGCCCGGTCGACCGCACCGACTGGAAGAGTTACATCCTGCCCCTACTCTTCTTCAAGCGCATCTGCGATGTCTGGGATGAGGAGTACGCGGAGGCGGTGGAGGTCTACGGCGAGGACTTTGCGGATGAGCATCGCTTCCAGGTGCCGCGGGAATGCCACTGGCAGACCGTCCGGGAGACGCCGGCCAACGTCGGGACAGCGCTGAGCAACGCCATGCGCGGCATCGAGTCCGCCAACCAGGAACACCTTTACGGCGTGTTCGGTGACGCCCAATGGACGAACAAGGACCGGCTGCCCGACGCCCTGCTCAAGGACCTCATCGAGCATTTCTCGGCGCTGCCGCTGGGCAACAGGCGCGTGTCCACCGACATCATCGGCGATGCCTACGAATACCTGATCAAGAAATTTGCCGACGCCACTAACAACAAGGCCGGGGAGTTCTACACCCCGCGCAGCGTCGTGCGGCTGATGATTGACATCCTGGAACCCCAGGAAGGGGAGACCGTGTATGACCCCGCCTGCGGCACGGGCGGCATGTTGCTGGCAGCCGTGGCCCATGTCCAGGAGAGGGGCGGGGACCCGCGCACCTTCTACGGCAAGCTCTACGGCCAGGAGAAGAACCTGACCACGGCCTCGGTGGCGCGCATGAACCTGCTCCTGCACGGCATCGAGGACTTTGCCGTCGAGCGGGGCGACACTCTGCGCCATCCCATCTTCACCGACCCCGGCTCCGGCGGGTTGGCGGCCTTCGACTGCGTCATCGCCAATCCGCCCTTTTCGCTGGAGCAGTGGGGGCGCGAGGTTTGGGAGAATGACCCCTGGGGCCGGGCATTTGCCGGACTGCCCACAGACAGCAACGGCGACTATGCCTGGGTGCAGCACATGGTGAAGTCGATGGCCCCAGCGACGGGCCGCATGGCCGTCGTCCTGCCGCAGGGCGCGCTCTTCCGGGGCGGCGTCGAGGGCCAGGTGCGGCGCCGGCTGCTGGAATGGGACCTCATCGAAGCCATCATCGGCCTGGCGCCCAACCTTTTCTACGGCACCGGCCTGGCGGCCTGCATCCTCATCCTGCGCCAGCGCAAGGACCCGGCCCGGGCCGGAAGGGTGTTAATCGCCGACGCCTCGACGCTCTTCCGCAAAGGCCGGGCGCAGAACTTCCTCGACCCCGAACACGCTGCCGCCGTGCTGGGCTGGGTGCAGGCCTTCGCCGACGTTGAAGACCGGGCGCGGGTGGTCACGGTGGAGGACATTCAGGCCGAAGACTGGACGCTGAACATCTCCCGCTATGTGCTGCCGCCCATCGGCGCCGACATTCCGCCCCTGGACGTCGCCATCGCCGATTTCAAAGCTGCTCTGGCGCGTGTGCGGGAAGCCGAAGACACGCTGCGCCGTGTCATGACTGAAGGCGGTTGGCTGGTAGATTGACGCGGTTGATGATGTACTATATGATGTTCTATAATACATCATACAGTACTGACGGAGGCAAGCGATGGCACGGTATCCCTTGAATCTTCCCCAACAACTCAAGCAGGAGGCTGAAGCCTGGGCGCAGAAGCAGGGCGTGTCGCTCAACCAGTTCATTCTGTGGGCAACCGCAGAAAAGATCGGCTCGCTCAATCAGCAGCTCAGCGATCCGGAGTTCCCGAACATCAGCTACCGTCGCGGAGCCGGCGGTATTCCCGCCCCCGTTCTGCGAGGTACAGGCGTCCACGTGCAGGCGGTGGTTGTTGCCCACCTGACCTGGGGAATGTCGCCTGCGGCAGTTGCCGAAGAGTACGGCCTGACGCAGCGCCAGGTCGAGGAAGCGCTGGACTTCTACAGCGCGCACCGGGCGGAGATCGAAGCCCTGATCGCCCGAGATGGGCAGGTGGCGGCTGCGGCGATGCCGGCACAGGCGGATGGCTAAACCGCTGCTTCATCTCGATGCCGATGTCTCATTTCGCACTCTCGACAGAGTGCTGCGGGACCGCGGTCACGATGTGACGCGCACGCCTTGCGACTGGATGCCCCTGGACGCCAGCGACGAGCAGCAGTTGCTCCAGGCCACGGCGCGAGGGCGCTGCCTGTTGACCTTCAATATCAGCGACTTCATGCGGTTGGCACGCGTCTTCCCCGCGCACGGAGGCATCGTGCTGGCGCACCAGCAGGACTGGAACCTGGCCACGCTCATTGCCGCGGTCGACGCCATGTTGGCGCAGACGACCGCCGACGACTGGCCGGGTCAGGTGCGCTGGCTCAACGACTGGCGGCACAAGGGGTAGACCATCGTGAGCGCGCGTCTTTCCCAACAGGAACTCGAATCCTACCTCTGGGGCGCAGCCATCATCCTGCGAGGGCTGATCGACGCCGGCGACTACAAGCAGTTCATCTTTCCCCTGCTCTTCTACAAGCGCCTGTCGGACGTGTGGGACGATGAATACGCCGGGGCCCTGGCGGATGCCGGCGACGAGTCCTACGCCCAGGCCACGGCCAACGACCGCTTCACCATCCCGGCCGGCAGCCACTGGAACGATGTGCGGGAGACGCCGCGCGAGGTGGGGCGGGCCATCCAGACCGCCATGCGCGCTATCGAGACGGCCAACCCCGACCGGCTCGACGGCATCTTCGGCGACGCGCCGTGGACGAACAAGGAGCGCCTGCCCGACGCCACCCTCAAGAACCTGCTGGAGCACTTCTCCAGCCAGAACCTCTCCCTGGCCAGCGTGCCCGAAGACGAGCTGGGCAACGGCTACGAGTTCCTGATCAAGAAGTTCGCCGACGACAGCGGCCACACGGCGCAGGAGTTCTACACCAACCGCACCGTCGTCCACCTCATGGTGCAGATGCTGGCCCCGCAGCCGGGCGAAAGCATCTACGATCCTACCTGCGGCACCGGCGGCATGCTCATCTCGGCCCTGGCCGAAGTCAAGCGCGGCGGCGGCGAACACCGCACCCTGCGCCTGTACGGCCAGGAGCGCAACCACATGACTGCGGCTATCGCCCGCATGAACCTGGTCCTGCACGGCGTCGATGATTTTCAGATTGCCCGCGGCGACACCCTGGAGCGCCCGGCCTTCACCGACCGGGATAGCCTGGCCAAGTTCGACGTGGTGCTGGCCAATCCGCCCTATTCCATCAAGCAGTGGAACCGGGAGGGCTGGCAGAGCGACCCCTGGGGCCGCAACTTCCTGGGCACACCGCCGCAAGGCCGGGCCGATTACGCCTTCTTCCAGCACATCCTGACCAGCATGGACCCCAAAACAGGCCGGTGCGCCATCCTCTTCCCGCACGGCGTGCTCTTCCGCAAGGAGGAGGCGGAGATGCGGCGCAAGCTGGTGGAAGCCGACCTGGTGGAGTGCGTGCTGGGGCTGGGGCCGAACCTGTTCTACAACTCGCCGATGGAAGCATGTGTGGTGGTTTGCCGCAGCCGTAAGCCGCCGGAGCGCCAGGGCAAGGTGCTGTTCATCGATGCCGTCAACGAGGTGGCCAGGGAGCGGGCGATGAGCTTCCTGCGGCCTGAGCACCAGCAGCGCATCGAGAGCGCCTACGCCGCCTTCAGCGACCTGCCGGAATTCGCCAGGGTGGCCACCCTGGCCGACATCGCCGCCCAGGACCACAGCCTCTCCATCCCCCTGTATGTGAAACGCAGCGCGGCAAACGGCCGTGACTCCGACAGCCGCAGCCTGGCGGAGCTTTGGGCTGCCTGGGAGCAGGACGGGCGTGTCTTCTGGGAGGAGATGGACGCGCTGGTGGAGATGCTGGACTCAATGGCCACCTGATCTTAATACACGCCCGCCAAATAACAGGTTGAGATTACAGACATTAGCTCAAAATCATTTACACTAAAGGTTAATGGGTGTTGCTGAATGGAAGTCACTTTTACTTCTGAGAAGCTTCACGCATTGTGCAGTTCATCCACAGAGCTCACTCGCAAATACGGACCGGAGAACGCAAAGGCAGTAGCCAGGCGTCTGGACAACTTGCGCTTTGCAGCCAATCTGGAAGTGATGATGACGCTGCCCGGTCGCCTGCACGAACTGACGGGTGACCGTGCAGAGACCTTTGCCCTCGACCTGAAGCATGGCTTTCGACTCATTATCCGATCGAGCGATGATCCACCACCCCGCAAACCCGATGGGGGCCTGGACCTCAAAGCGATTCAGGCGGTGGATGTGATTGCCATTGAGGACTACCATGACTGAGCAACGCATTCCCTACAATCCCAATGCGGTCACCGCACCTGGGGAGACATTGGCCGACCTGCTTGACGAACGCTGCATGTCGCAGGCAGAGTTGGCAAAGCGCATGGGCCGTCCGGCGAAGACCATCAACGAAATTGTTAAAGGCAAAGCGGCCATCACGCCCGAAACGGCCTTGCAGCTTGAGAAGGTGATGGAAACGCCAGCCGATTACTGGCTCACCCATGAGGCGCACTATCGCGCCTATCTGGCGCGTCTGGAAGAGAATGACAAACTGGCGCAATATCACGACTGGTTGGATACGATGCCGGTGAAGGAACTGAAGTCTCTCGGCGTGCTGCCCGATCTGCCCAATCGTGGCCGAAACAAGACAGCCCTCCTGCGGAGCTTGCTGCAGTTTTGTGCCGTGGCGTCGCCCGAAGAATGGCAGACCGTTTATGGTTCGATGCAGGCGGCCTTCCGCCAGAGCAGACGCGCCGGCTCCGACACGAATGCGACGGCAGTTTGGCTGCGGCTTGGCGAGGTCAGAGCCACAGCCGTTGCCTGCGAACGCTATGATGGCCGAAAGTTTGAAGAGGCGCTGGCCGAAATTCGCAAGTTGACCGTCTGCAGACCAGAGGAATTCGAGCCGGCGATGAAAGCCTTGTGCGCTGCAGCAGGCGTTGCCTTTGTACTGTCGCCGGCCATTCCGCGCGCCCATGTGAGCGGCGCCGCTCGATGGCTGCGTCACACCCCTGTGATCCAACTTTCGTTGTACGGCAAGACCAACGACCGTTTCTGGTTCACCTTCTTCCATGAGGCCGGTCACATCCTCAACCACAGTCGCAAACTCGTCTACCTGGACGACTGGGAAAGTGGAGACCGTCACCAGGAAGAAGCAGAGGCCAACCGTTTTGCCGCTCGCTTGCTCATTCCGCGGCAACACGAGTCGGAGTTGCCCAGCCTGACATCGAAAGATGCGGTGCGTGAATTTGCTGGTCGTCTTGGCATCCATCCCGGCATTGTGGTCGGTAGGCTGCAGCACGAGGCACTGATTGAACAGTCGTGGATGAATGACCTGAAGGACACCTTCGAATGGCGCGAGATTCGCTGAGAGGAGATCCATCCCATGTGATGGACAAATCCCTCTGGCCCCGCGTTAAATTCGGCGATGTTGTCAGGCTGAACACTGACCGCATTGCCGACCCTGTCGCCGAGGGGGTTGAACGCTACGTGGGCATCGAGCACATCGAGCCGGAGGATTTGCGCATCCGCAGTTGGGGACTGGTGGCAGAAGGCACCACCTTCACCAATCATTTCCGGCCCGGCCAGGTGCTCTTCGTCAAGCGCCGCGCCTACCAGCGCAAGGTGGCCGTGGCCGACTTTGAGGGCGTGTGTTCCGGCGACATTTACGTGCTGGAATCCAAGGACCCAACCCTCTTGCTGCCGGAGCTGCTGCCTTTCCTCTGCCAGACGGACGGCTTCTTGAACCATGCCGTCGGCACGTCTGCGGGCTCGCTGTCGCCGCGCACCAACTGGACGCAGCTTGCCGGCTACGAATTCCCCCTCCCTCCGCTGACGGAGCAGCGGTGGATTGCGGATACATTGAAAGCAAGCGAAACCGTGCACTACATGCTGCGAGAGGCATCTGATGCCACGACACTCTTGTATGCAAGCCTGTCCAATAGTGTTTTTGCCCGATATGGGATTGGACAGTGGCCACAGCCAAATGCGACTGCGGAATGGAAGCCCTGTCGACTGGGCGACATCACTCGCCATGATTCACCGATTTGCTACGGCATTGTGCAGGTTGGTGATAATGTTGAGAATGGCGTTCCAACTGTTGCTATAAAGAACCTCGGTGGCGATTTCGAGACAGGGGTACATCGGTCCGCAGATTCAATTGAGGTACGATATGAACGGAGTCGGGTCCGGGAGGGAGATGTGTTGATTTCAATAAAGGGGACGATTGGTCAGATTGACATTGTCCCGCGAGGTTTCAAGGGGAACATCAGTCGTGATATCGCTAGAATCCGACTGAAAACCGAACTGGTGTCTGAGAGATTCTTTGTACACTTGTGGAAGAGTCCACCATTCAAACGTCATGTACGGTCATTGATTGTTGGCACGACGAGAGCCGAATTATCCATTTCGACCCTTCGCAACATTGTGATACCTGTACCCTCCCACGACCTGCAAGAGATGGTATCTATGGAGCTTGAGGCCATAGAGCAAACCGAAAGCCGACTTCGCAATCGTTTGGTTGCAGCCTTGGCGGTGCATCGGCAGTTGTTGGAGACGCTTCTTCATTAGGCGGTGGCCCGGAGATCATCAAATGACTTTCACGGAATTCAACACCGTCGAATCCATCGTCCGCGACCTGCTCTGTGGCAAGCAGCCGCCGCCAAAAGGCGGGTTTGCGCAGGCGGCGGAACCCTTCGTCACCGCAGGCCGGACCGGCAAGGGCGCGGGCTGGCAGTTTATCCCCGCCATTGCCCTGCCCCGCCAGCCGCAGGACGTCTTTGTCGAGAGATATGTACGGGAGGCGCTGGTCCGCCTGAACCCCAGCATTGCCGCCCAACCTGACCGCGCCGACGAGGTCATCCACAAGCTGCGCGCCATCGTGCTGGGGGTGCGCAGCGACGGGCTAATCAAGGCCAACGAGGAGTTCACCGCCTGGTTACGGGGCGAGCGCTCCCTGCCGTTTGGCCACAACCACGAGCACGTCACCATCCGGCTCGTCGACTTCGAAGACCCCGACAAGAACACCTACGTGACGGCGACGCAGTACACGTTCCGGGCCGGGGCTTCGGAGCGGCGGGCGGACGTGGCGCTGCTGGTCAACGGCTTCCCCCTGGTACTGGTCGAGGCGAAGACGCCGGTGCGCGACGCCGTCAGTTGGGTGGACGGGGCGCTGCAGGTGCACGAGGACTACGAGCGCTTCACGCCTGAGCTGTTTGCCTGCAACGTGTTCAGCGTCGCCACCGAGGGCAAGGCCATGCGCTACGGCGCCATCGGCGCGCCGGTGGAGCAGTGGGGGCCGTGGCGGCCAGAGAAGAAGTCGGACTTCTCCGAGAAGTCCGACTTCTCAACGGGCGGGGACCAAAAGTCGGACTTCTTCAAGAAGTCCGACTTTTCGGCGCTGAGCGATGTCGGCGACCAGATCCAATCCCTGCTGCAGCCCCATGTCATTCTCGACATCCTGGCCAACTTCACCCTCTTTGCCACGGACAAGCGCAACCGCCGCCTCAAGATCGTCTGCCGCTACCAGCAGTACGAGGCCGCCAACCAGATCGTGCAGCGGGTCCTGGCCGGCACTCCCCGCAAGGGGCTCATCTGGCACTTCCAGGGCTCGGGCAAGTCCCTGCTCATGGTCTTTGCCGCCCAAAAGCTGCGCCTGCAAGCCGCCCTGCGCAACCCGGCCGTGCTCATCGTCGTCGACCGCATCGACCTCGACAGCCAGATCAGCGCCACCTTCCATGCTTCGGACATCCCCAACCTGGTCAAGGCTGAGAGCCGGGAGGATCTTGCCAGGCTGCTGGGGCAGGACACCCGCAAGATCATCATCACCACCATCTTCAAGTTTGCCGATGTCGGGACGGACGGCGGCTCGCCCGTCCTCAACGCCCGCGACAACCTGGTCGTGCTCGTGGATGAAGCCCACCGCACCCAGGAGGGCGACCTGGGCATGAAGATGCGGGCGGCGCTGCCCAACGCTTTCCTCTTCGGCCTCACCGGCACGCCCATCAACCGCCGCGACCGCAACACCTTCTACGCCTTTGGGGCCAAAGAAGACGGCAACGGCTACATGAGCCGCTACGGCTTCGAGGAGTCCATCCGGGACGGGGCCACACTGCCCCTGCACTTCGAGCCGCGGCTGCTGGAGCTGCACATCGACAAGGCGGCCATTGACCAGGCGTACGCGAGTCTCACCGGCGAATTGTCGGACCTGGACCGGGAGAACCTGACCCGGATGGCCTCGCGCATGGCGGTGCTGGTCAAGGCCCCGGAGCGCATCGAAGCCGTCTGCGCCGACATCGCCCACCACTTCCAGGACAAGGTGGCGCCCAACGGCTTCAAGGGCATGGTCGTCACCTTCGACCAGGAGAGCTGCCTGCTCTACAAGGCGGCGCTCGACCGCTACTTGCCCGCAGAGGCCAGCGACATCGTCATTTCCGTCTCCGGCCGCGAGCGCGAGGACGAGCGCTTTCGCCCTTACAAGCGCGACCGGGACGCCGAAGAGAAGCTGCTCGACCGCTTCCGCAATCCCAACGACCCTCTGCAGCTCCTGGTAGTCACCGCCAAGCTGCTGACCGGCTTTGATGCGCCCATCCTGCAGGCGATGTACCTGGACAAACCGATGAAGGACCACACCCTGCTCCAGGCTGTCACCCGCACCAACCGCACCTACGGCGACAGGAAGACGCACGGCCTCATCGTCGATTACCTGGGTGTCTTCGATGACGTGGCGAAGTCGCTCGAATTCGACGAAGCGGG
The DNA here is from genome assembly GCA_029782215.1 of Chloroflexota bacterium. Lineage (GTDB taxonomy): Bacteria > Chloroflexota > Anaerolineae > J102 > J102 > SSF26. The sequence continues at coordinate 1,526 of JAKOVD010000050.1, read as the reverse complement.
CTTCCGCCAGGTCGTATCGAACATCGAAAAGCTCAAGCTGCAATTGCCCGGGGCCGTGCAGGCATGCCTGGCCTACTTCCTTGGGGTGGACCGTACCTTGGGCGGGTATGAGGGGCTGATTGCGGCGCAGGAGTGCCTGCCCAACAACGACATCCGGGATGCATTCGCCGTGGACTACAGCGTGCTCTCGCAGTTGTGGGAGGCCCTGTCTCCCGACCCCACCCTGATCGATTACGAGACCGACTACCGTTGGCTATCGCAGGTCTATGTCTCGGTGCAGCCCACCACCGGCCAGGGCAAGCTCATCTGGCATGCGCTGGGCGCCAAGACCATCGAGCTCATCCACGAGAACGTGCACGTGGACGCCGTGCGCGATGACCTGGAGACCATCGTGCTGGATGAGGAGCTGCTGGATGCGGTGCTGAACACACCCGACCCCAAGCGCAAGGCGCAGGAGCTGGAAATCAAGGTGGCCGCCCGCCTGCGCCGGCACATGGGCAACCCCCGCTTCCGGGCGCTGTCCGAACGACTGGAAGACCTCAAGCAGCGCCACGAACAGGGGCAGTTGCACAGCCTGGAGTTCCTCAAGGCGCTGCTGCAGTTGGCTACCGACCTCCTGCGCGAGGAAAAGGAAACGCCGCCCGAAGACGACGAAGACCGCGGCAAAGCCGCCCTCACCGAGCTCTTCCAGGAAGTGCGCAACGAGCAGACGCCCATCATCGTGGAGAAGGTCGTCAAGGACATCGACGAAATCGTGCGCTACGTCCGCTTTGACGGCTGGCAGACCACCAGTGCAGGTGAGCGCGAGGTCAAGAGGGCTTTACGCAAGACCCTGTTCAATTACCAGCTTCACAAGGACGAGGAGCTTTTCGACAAGGCGTACGGCTACATCCGGCAGTACTACTGACATCCGCCAGCCGGTCCAACCTGTCATCAGTGGCCAGATTCGCAGGCCGTCGACAGAGCATCAGAGCGGCAACGCAGGCAAAGTGGAGGTGTGAACCATGTCGCACCCATTCCAGGTAAGCGGCAGGTACCGCAATCGCATAGGCGAGTATGAGGTGGTTTCCATCGAGGGAGACATGGTCCTCGCCCGCTATCGCGGAGGGGGAACTCTGCGCGCTCCCATCGCCGACCTGCAGCGCATCTGGGAGAACATCCTGGCTGATGAGAGTGTGCAGCCGGTTTCGCCCAAAGGTCTCCCTGCACCTGTCTCATCATCGAAACGCCCACGGCTTCTGGCGCGGAAATCCAAGTTCCAGGGCCTCGTCGCCCCCGACTTCAAGGACAATGTGGCCGGCACATCCTGGCGCGCAAAGGATCACCGGGTGCATTTCAGTTTTGGGGAGAGGGGTGGCATCATCAGCAAAGCACTGTCCGGGAGGGCGGTGTCGTACCTAAACGAACATGAGAGCCACAAGGGACAAGAAGAGCCATGAAGCGAGGACAGGAAGAGGTCCGGGCCGAGTTGATGGCCGAAGCAGGAGAGGTGGTGGATGAACTGCTGGCGTGGCAGGACAAACACC
>JAKOVD010000044.1 GCA_029782215.1 Chloroflexota bacterium | reverse complement strand
CCGCCACCAGTGCCGGGCTTTCCTGACGTGAAAGCATCCCCGCGATGCCGAGCGACATCCGTCGCAGCGTTGCGGTCTCGGCGATGAGACGACCGAGTGCAATCGCCTGCCGGTCGTCGCTGACCGACGCCGCGTCCAGCATCTCCATCGTGGCACGTGTTGCACGACTTACGTCGCGCGGCAGCGGGCCATGATAAGGGTCTAGGAGCATAACATCGATGAGCCAATTCATACCCTTCATTCTGGTATCCGGGCTGGTGTCGTTCGTCTCAACGCCGCTGGTGCGCCGGCTCGCGCAGCGCGTCAACTTTGTAGACAACCCGCAGGCGCGCAAGCTGCACCTCACACCGATGCCCATGCTCGGCGGCCTTGCCATTTACCTGGGGCTGATGGCCTCTATCGTGCTGACCCGGCAGCAAAGTTCGTACACCAAGCTGCTTGGTATTGTGCTGGGCGCAACGGTGATGACGCTCGTCGGGCTGTGGGATGACCGCACCGAGTTAAGCCCGGCGCTGAAGATGCTCGGCCAGCTTATCGCGGCGGGGATCGTGATCGCCACCGGGACGCACACGCAGTTGTTCGGCATCCGCGCGCTTGACTACGCGCTGACGGCGTTCTGGATCATCGGCATCGTCAACGCGATGAACTTTCAGGACAACATGGACGGGCTCGCGGCGGGGCTGGCGACGGTCGCGAGCGGCTTCTTCTTCATCCTCGCCGTGCTGGAAGGGCTGATCATTGAGGCAGGGCTGGCCGCCGCGCTGCTCGGCGCGAGCATCGGCTTTCTCTACTACAACTTCAGCCCGGCCAGCCTCTTCATGGGGGACGCGGGCAGTATGCTGCTCGGCTTTACGCTGGCGGTGCTCGGCGTCAACCTGAAGTTCGCCCGCCCGCTCGCGGTCACGTGGATGATCCCGATCATCATCCTCGGCGTGCCGATCTTCGACACGACGCTGGTCGTGATCTCACGGCTGCGGCGGGGCATTCATGTATACCAGGGCGGCAAGGACCACACCTCGCACCGGCTGGTGTCCGTCCTCGGCATGTCGAGCGCGCGCTCCGTGATGTCGCTGTACCTCGCGGCAGGGGCGCTGGGACTGCTCGCCATTATGCTGCGCGATGCGACCGTGCTCCAGGCCCGCCTGATCCTCGTCGGGCTGGCGGCGGCATTTGTCGGCGCGCTGGTGTATCTGGAGGTCAAATTCAGCCGCGGGGCCACATCCCCCCAACCGACCGACTAACACCCGACCATGTCCGCGCCTGCCATCCCATCTCACGGCCTGCGGCGGCTGGCACTCGCCGTCTCCCTGAGCACGCTGCTGTTCTTCGCCTACCTGCTGACTTTCTCCGGCCAACCACTGTCCGACGACGAGCGCTACATCATCGACACGGTGGACAGCCTGGCGACACGGGGCAGTCTCCTGCTGAACCAGACAAGCTACCTGCGCCCGGTACAGACCAGCGACGTAGAGCCGGGCCAGCCGCTGCTTTCTATTCCCCTGTACTGGCTGGCGTATCATACGCCCTGGGTCGGGAACGTTCACACGCTGTTTCTGTTCTCGCCCATCGTCACCGCGCTGACGGGCGCGCTGCTGTTCTACACCGCGCTCGACCTCGGCTACCGCGAGCGCACCGCCATCGCCGCCGTGCTGCTCTTCGGGCTGACGACCATCGTGTGGCCCTACACCAAGACGTACTTCCGCGAGCCGCTGACGATGCTGAACCTGTTCGCG
>JAKOVD010000008.1 GCA_029782215.1 Chloroflexota bacterium | reverse complement strand
CCCGTGAACAGGGTGGCGTTGTCGCCGGCCATCTCGACGGTCTTGACCTCGTCGAGCATGACCATCGAGTTGTAGGTCGACCAGTCACACACGATGAACAGGTCGCTCTGGTTGCCGCAGAATCCCCAATGACGCCGCAGCGCGGTGTCCTCCATGTACTGCTGGATCTTGCGGATGTCGTTGGTCTCCAGCATCTCGCCGTTCTTGAGAAGCCGGTTGTCCGTGTTGTCAACAAGCGTCGCGTGCGCAAGCCCGTCGAACGCGGTGTAGCCGGGGCCGTAGACCTGGGAATCGACGGTCACGAGCGGAATCGTGTCGTCGAAGTTGTTGATGTTCTCGTCGTCGGGGCTGGTCGTGGTATCGCCACGGAGAATGACGTGTTCCAACGTGGCCCGCACCGCGTCGATGGCCTCGGAACTGTACAGCTCCACCACGTCGAGGAACGCGTCCTCCTCGTGCTCGAAGGGCATGCAGATCTTGGCCTTGAGCTTGCCGATCTCCTGCTCTACGATCTTGGTAGGGACCGCGCTGGACGGCGTGCAGTTGGCCGTCTTGCACTCGCTGGCCGGGTTCGTGGCGTAGACCGTGGGGCGGCCCGTCACGCTCAGGTAGCGCATCTTGCCACGCTCGACCTTGGCCTCCGGGAACAGGGTCGCAATCGTGCCGGGGCACATCGCGGCCTTCCAGATCTCGGAGGTGGGGCAGCTCACAAGCGCCTCGCCGTTGTCCTCATCGGCGGACTCGTTGAAGCGCTTACCGCTGGCACCCCACGCGGCGCGCATCAGGGCCTCGCTCGGGGGCGCCATGCGCTTGCCCTTGCTGCGCAGCACCTTGGCCACGTCCGGGTCCTTGGACAGGCTCTGGCGGATCAGGGTCGCGAGCTGCACCGCAGCCGCGCTTCGGGGCCTCCCAGACGCAGTCACGCCGGTCGCGTTGTCCTCGCCGGTGAACAGCGCCTTGGAGACGGTCTGCTTGGCGGCGGACTTGCCGCGGGCCGCCACGCGGGCGCGGTCCAGCAGCGGGTCGGTATCGTCGATCACTTCTGGCTCAGTCGCGGCGCCGGTCGCATCGGCCGCCTCAACCTTGGCCAGCAGGCGCTCCAGCTCTTCGCGGGGGATCGTCACATTCGTGGTGGTCATGTTTCTCGCATCCTTGTTCAAGGGTAAGATTCAAGGTTGGGGGCCGGCTCAGGTGGTGATGACCGCCTTCAGGCGAGCCAGCAGGGGGTCCGTCACGTCCTCGTCGGCGGCGCGTGTTTCGGCGTCGTCAGCGGCAGCGGTGGCGTCGGGCGCGGGGGTGTCTTCCACGGGCTGGTCAGCGGGGGCATCGGCGGGCGCCATCGTCTCGCCGCACGCCAGATCCTTGATCGCCTGCTTCAGATCATCCGGCACATCCGATAGCCGGACGGTCACGTAGGCGCCCTCTTCGACCGGGAAGTCCGGGGTCTCCGGGGACTTCATCGCTCCGGCGCTTACCGTGGCCTCTCGGTCGGAGAGCTGGGCCGCCACGAGTTCGGCCAGCTTGGCCATCATCTCGTCGCTCATGTTGGCCCCGCCGTTGAAGGCAGAAGCGTAGGAGTCATCCGCAGACTTCTCCATCAGATCCACGCCCACGATTCCACGTGTACCGTCCGTCTCTTCCACGGTGAATCGCAGATCGGGGAACCGGGCCGACAGCTCGGCAAGGGCGGACTCCAGGGTGGCTGTGTTGCCATCCCCCTGGCCATTCTCGCGCGGCGCGGCGGGCTCGTGGCTCTGGCCAGATCCGCAGCCGCAGCCCCGCTCGTTCTCCGCCGCGTCCTCCTTGAGGATGGCGTCGATTTCCTTGGCGACTTCCCGCACACTCTCAGCACAAGCCTTGAGGCGTTCGGCACGCTTGCCGCTGATCTTCTTCCCGACTCGGACGTTTAGAGTCATGTCAAGTTCTCCGTTTTGGAACAGGGCAGCGCGCAACCCCTCAGTGAGTCCGGCGAACACACGGGCCGGGATGAATGGCGGGACCGCCATGCGGAGCCGCCGGTATTCCGGCACGAGTGAAGCACGAAGCTCCTTGCGTGCGGCATCGTCCGCCTCGTCGGGGTCGTCCACCCAGCAGGCCGCCAACATGCCCGCCATCACGGCTCGCCGCTGTGCCTCTTCCCCTTGCGAGGCGTCGTCAGCATCGTCGGCAAGCCCGGCGTCGTCGGTAGCACACTGCTTGGCAGGCCCCTCGTCGGACGCTTCCGCGTCGAGCTGGCCATCCTGGACCTGGCTGATTTCAGTGGCAAGAGTCCTGGCAAGGTCACGCAGGCCGGCGGCACAAGCGCCGCCCTGGCAGCCATCCAGGCTTTCAATCGCGCGGGCAATTTCCCGCGTCCGCTCAGCCGACACGTCTCGGATGCCCGACAGGTCGACCAGCCAGGAGCGGGCCTGGCTGATCTCGTCGGGAGCCCACGCGCGGCTCGTGGCAATGACAGCGTCCGGATCGGCCGGCACCGCGACAATCGAGAACTCCAAGATGTCTCGATACGCGATGCGCTTGCCCGATGTCCGGATCGGCACCCCATCGGCGTCTACGTCGTCCCACCCCAGCGATACCGCGAACATCTGGCCCGTGCGGTACTTGCGATCCGCAGTCGCGCCCGCCGGATCATCCACATCAAACTCGGCTGTGGCGATCAGGCTTTGGCCACCAGGCCCGTCCACAATCTCAATCGTGCCCCGCCCAATCGGCCAGTCGTCGTAGCGGTGGAAGGCCAGGACGACTGGGTTGGTCTTGTATCGCTCCGCCCGGAACCCAACGCCGGAAAGGTCCAGCCCGTCGCGCTTGACGCCGGGGGTGGACAGGACGAACGGAATCGGAGACCCTGGAGACGCGTCAGCGATAGCGGGGTCTGCCACCCTGTAGGCACGCGCAAACGACAAAGGTTCACGCTGCGGCGACAAGACCCCCGGCTTCCTGGCTCGGGGCATTCAATGACTCTTCCTGGATAGCCCACGGCGCAAGTGGGCGCACGACGAAGCAAAATCGTGCTATCATTATACACGAGGAGGCACGATATGTCAAGTTTCGACGATTGCGCCAGTGCGCTCCACCGTGGCTTGGGCGAGTGGATTCTAACGACTTTCTATCGCGGAACATATGTTCCAGGGTCGGGCGCATGGTATGCTGGCGTGGTAAGCCCGGGCAACCCGCCCGGGGGATCAGCAAAGGAGTTCCTTATGGTATCGATCAAGCCTGGTGACGTGGTCCGCCTGAAGTCTGGTGGCCCCAAGATGACCGTGTTGGGTGAACAGTTGCCGGGTACATTCATCTGTTAGTGGTTCGATGGAACCACTCTGATGCAGGGGAGCTTCAGGCCCGAACAGTTAAACCTCCTGGCCACGGACGACTCGACCGCCGACCCGATTCCCCTTATCGCTGTCGGATAACCCGTCTCCGGCAACCATATATCGGCCCCGGACAGACGCTTGTCCGGGGCCCTTCTTTTGCCCCTTGGGCGCTTGGCCTGCTACCGCAATGCTCGTCTTTGCGTTATGGTATGTTGGCCAAGCCAATCCGGGCATGGCTCCACACCCCGACGAGGAATGCGTTGACACTGCTGGACATCTACCTGCCCCTTGCGCTGGCCGGGGCATCGCTGCATGGATCGCCCGACGCCACCGCCTGGCCGACCGCCACCAACACCCCCGTCGCGAGCATGACCGCTCAGGCTACCGCTACGTCTGCCGCCACCGCGACGGGCGTCACCGAGCCCGCCCCGTCTCCCACCGCGGCCACCGCCGAGCCACGCCCGACCACGACGCGCGTCATCCCCACCGCCACCCCAACCCGTATTGCGGCCGCGCCGCTCTTGTCCCGCTCGTGGACGAGCGATGATGGCCGCCACATTCTGGCCCACACGGTGTGGCAGAACACCGAGGCGTTCCCCGTGTACCTGTTCATGCCGGACGAGGAGGCGGTCAGCGCGACCGGCGCGGTGGTGCGGCGCGTGGACAACTCCAAGCGGGCGGGTATCCCGCTTCAGCCCGGCGCTTGGTTCTGCATGATCCAAGACGAACGCCCCGCCGATCTGCCAGCAGAGACCGCGCTGATCCGGCCAGCCGACGGGGGCGCCGCTCGCATGGCCCCACTCCCCGACGACCTGGCCCCGCGCTACATGGCCACGCCGGCGGTCCAGATCCAGCGTGACGAGATCGAGCGGGATGGCCAGACCTACTGGCATCGGCTGCGGCTGCTTCGCCTCGATGCCGGCACCGGTCCAGTCTACGTCCTGAGTATCCACCTGGATACACGTGGTGCGTTCCAGTTCTGCACCACGGGCCAGTACGCGATCCCCTCCGACGTGGCCAAGGACGTGACTCTGGCCACCATTGTGGATCTCCGCTACTCCAAGAGCCACACGACCACGTTCCGGTAGTGCAATTTCGGGGCGCTTTCTATACCGTGCCCCGGAGCCAGTGCAGAAAAGCCGCAGAATTACAACAAGAAAGGGCCAACACTTGACGATAAGTGTTGGCCCTTTGCCACACGCTCTACTCGTCCTCTATGCGCGGCGTCTCCGGACCGGCTTCCAGCCCGGCGGGGCCTTGTCTTTCCCCCCGGATGGCAGCGGGGGCAGCCCAAGCTTGCGGCGTTCGATCGAGACCGCCGACACATCGGCCCCCACGAGCCGTGCTATCTCGGCGTTGCTGCGGTCCGGGTTCTTCTGAAGCTCACGCCTGGCCTTCATGTTGATCGAGTCGGGCTTGCGGCGGGCCTCCGGGTCGCGTCGATTGTCGGCCCACGCCTTGGCATCGCTCTCTTCGATCACCCACTCGCGCCCTTCAATGCGGCCCGGCACCTTGCCAGCCGCCACCCAGCGGCGCCACACTTGGCGGTTGAACCCGAACTTGGCCGCCACCTCATTGAGCGTCAGGGCAGCCATGACGCCGCCCCATATCTACATTCTGTCAACTCATTCTCTTTCTTCTGTCGCCCTGCCTGTGTAGGGTGCCCAATTGTGGGCACTCGGAACGGTGATGTCAAGATACCCCAGCGAATTCTTCCAGCCGCGCGAGTCGGGGCATGGCCCGGATGCGGCGGCACGGGTCGCCGTAGAGGGCCGGGGGGATGTTGGCCTCGTGCTTTCGGTAAAAGTACAGCACATCGGGGATGAACCGCGCTCGCTCTCTCGCGAGTTCCAGCATCGGCAACATCATGGCGTAGTCAGTCCCGTACCGCCACATCCTGCCGGTCGCGGGGTCGATGAGCTGCTCCGGGGGAATCGAGCGCCAGAGCCCAGCCCTGTAGCTACGCAAATGGCTCGTTACCCAGGGGCGTGCCCGGTAGTCGCCGCGCTCGTGGGCCTGTCTTGGCAGCTCCTTGCAGAAGCCAGAGCTTCGGGACTCGCCGTGGTAGGCAAAGCTCCCGTAGGTCATCCACACGTCCGGGTCCTGGTAGACATCCGCCAGTATCCCAAGCGCATCCGGGCCAGCCAGGGCATCGTCGCCGCAGACGTGGACGATCACGGTCTTGTCGGTGAACGGCACGTCCTGGTCCGCCAGCGTAGTCCCGGCGACGATGCTCGCAAGCTCTTCGCCACGCTCCGGAGTTGTCACTGCCAGGAAGCCCATTGCATCGGGACCGGACATGCTGGCGGGGACGACGCTTTGCCAGCCATCCGTGGACGCGTCATCCACCAGGTAGCCGCGCGCGTGGAACTGGCCACGCTGCATGGCGATGCTCTCCAGACACTCTGGCAGGAACTTGGCCGCGTTGTGGAACGGGACGATGACGCGGAAGTCGATCACGCCACACGTCCCACCGGCAGATCCCCACGCAGCCGTTGCAGCTCCGCCCCCGACAGGCCCGGCAGCCACCGTGCGCCACGCTCGCGCTGAAGCTCCCCCACCGCGTGGACGAACTCGGCTTGCAGATCGCAGACGTCGCGGTCGTTGACCACCACGGCGTCGGGGTGGATCGTGGCCATGACCTGCTCGCTCGTATGGCCGTCATCGTCTGCGAGCCGCGGGTTGTCGATTCGGATGATGATGCCGCCACGTTCACGGATCACGGACGCCTCGTTGGGGAACCGGACATCGGTGGCGATGACGCGAGTGTTGGGTGCGAGCCGAGCGACCCGCCGCCCCCACTCGTCAACCCAAACATTCTCTCCCAAGACGAGCCGCCCGCCCTCGGTGCCGGTGCGCTGCAACAGCCCCCGCACCTCCTGGCTCTTGTTCTTGGCGTAGAGCCAGCCCCGCTTGGCCACCAGAAGCGAGAGCCGCACCGGCGCGGGGGAGAACAGCTCGCAGACGATGAGCGGGTCGATGGCCAGCAGCATCTCGCGCACCGGGTCGGCGAAGTTGACTTGCGTGTACGCGTAGCGCAGCAGCGGCGCGGCGGCTGTGTCCTTGCCTGCATTCTTGCGACCCATCACTCCAACGATCATATACCCTCTTTCGTGTCATGTATCATGACGTCATTATACCGTATCGCGGGCCCGACGCAAGTGGGGCCTACTGCTCCATGACCGGCTGCTGGCGGCGGAATGGAACCCAGACGGTACCCTCTTCGGAGATGCTGCCGCCCGTGGGGGTGTAGTAGGTGTGCAGACTGGCGGGGCCAGCCTCCCAGCGGGTACGCACCATGTGAAGGTGGCCGCCGAGTTGTACATCCAGCATGGGGCCGGACCAGTTGGTGACCGTGCAGTCCACCATGGTTACTCTGGCTCGATGCACCTTGGGGGTGCGGACCCACACGTCGCGGAAGGCCACACGCTCCAGCAGGACACGCGCGCCATCATCTACCGGCTCCCACTGGTGGCCAAGCAGGGAGCCCTTCTTGCCGCCGTGGATTAGGCTGTCCCGGATCACGTGGGGGTCTCCGCCCGGCGGTGTTCTAACAATGTCGATGCCCCCATCTCCCCAGCCGGAGATATCCACGCGTTCGATAAGGATGTTGCGTGACTTGTTGACCGAGATGGCGTCCCCATCCGCGTCAACTATCCGGAGATTCTGGATAGTTACTCCATCGGCCTCGTATACGAGTACCCCTTCGCCCCTGAGCGTCACGCACCCCCGCCCGTCCAGCGTCACCCCGGCCTTGATTCGCAGCGGTCCATGGGGCCGGTACTCACCACAAGCCGGTGCCACCAGTGCGCCCGGAACCTGGAGCGTGGCTTTCAGCGCTCCATCAGTGGCAGGGTAGAGCCGTGTCCGCAGATCTGGCACGGGAGTCGCGGGAGGGATGGGCGTCGACGTCGCGGTGCGCTCGGCCACCATCCACGCCGGCACACTGACGAGCGCCGGGAAGTAGGCTTGGGGGCGGATCGGTACTGGCGTCGGGTACTGGTGGACGACAAGCGGGGTCGGGGTTGGGATAGCGACAGCGAGAAGCGCGGCGAGAAGTGCTTCGATCATGTAGCCGCCAACGGGCGTGGCGTGAACGCGAACTCAGCGTCCAGCTCGTCAAGAGCGCAGCGAAGGTCGTTGCGGGCCAAGCCGTCAAGCAACCCCTCGGGCTCAGTGCCAAGCAGCATCCGCGCCGCATGGACGACAGCGGCTTGCTTCTCGATCAGACGGGCGGCGTAGTTGACCATAGAGTCCATGTCTCCGGCACGAGGTTCCATGTGTATCTCTCTTTCTTTCAGCTTAGGATCTCGATCCAAGCGGGTCCAAGGTGGAATGATGTGTACCATTCTCCGTCGTGGTAGAAGGAGAACCGACCCCATCGTGGCTTGCCTTTCCACCCGCGGATGCCGAGCCGCCAGCGACCGTGACAAAGCAGTTGCCCCCACGATGGACGATGTACACACCGCCTATGCTTGGCGACGGCCACGTTCCGCGCTAGGGCGCTGTGGTTGATCTTGTATTGCTCATCCATTCCGTCCAGATCATCATCCCACGTCACGCGCTTTGCCTCCATCCCGTGCGCTCACGCCTGCCTGCCTTGGCCACGCACCGGCGCTCGTCCTGGTGGCGGCGATGCGCGCGGAGCCTGACGTAGCGGTCAATCCTGCGGATCGCCGGCGCAATGGCATCAAGGGCCCGCAGACAAGTCCCGGTCATCACATCTATGGCTTCGTCAAGCTTGGCGAATGCGTCTGCAAAGAACGCGATGTCTATGTCTTCCTGGCTTGGCTGCAAGTCAGGGGTCACGGGGGACTCGCGACGGAACGAGCCGACCCCCGGCACGAGATCACCGCCGGGCAATGCCGGTATCTCGTGGTGAGCCATCACTCGCCCTCCCCGCTCAGCAGCGCGTCCAGGGCGTCGCGGGCATCACGAAGGGCCACCCAACTCGGGGTGCCGTCAAACGCGGCCGCACCTGCCTCCCGCTCCGCCTCCACCGCCGCCCGGATGCGCGCCAGCAGGGCGTCTACGTCGGCGGCGGATATCCATGCCCCGGCGTCGTCCGGGTCCATGGCCATGACATACTGGCCCGACTGTTGGTGCAACACGGCGTTCCAACGTTGCAGCTTCATCGCCACACCTCCCCCGCTCTTACGCTGGCCAGCTCCCGCTGAAGCTCCGCGATCCTGCGCCTTACCGCGCGCGCCTTCGCCGGGGCCGAAAAGTACTTCGCCCAGCGCCGATCGCACCATGCCTTCGCATCCTTGACAGACGCGAAGCCGCCAAATACTTGGTCCGCCGATGTTATCGCCCCGTCATGTTCCTGCACGGATGCGTAGATTGCCCCGCAGCGCGACCTCACCACCATCTTGAACGTCAGCGGGTCATCGGCCCTGGCTACCCACACGCCACGGCCAGACTTGACCCACTCGCCAGGTTCCCCCGTGCGCTTCACCGCCCCACCTCCCCCGCCGCAGCCGCAGCCGTAGCGGCCCGGCGTTCCATGTCGCCCACGCCGGCCGCTTCGGTGGCGGCGGCGATGGTTGCGCGGGCGTTGTCGGCGCGCTGGGCTATCGATGGTGGGCTTATCAAAATCCCTAGCACAACCATTACCGCGCCGACGAAGAAGACCACAAGGCCCGGGCCTGGGCTAGTATCGGAGATCAGGTAACTCGCCACGGGCCACGCCAGGAACAACCCTACGGCTATCAACAACATCTGTAGCATCACTCGCTCCCCTCTGGACCATCGGCCCACACAGGGCCACGCGCACCCAACAGCCGCGCCGTAACCCCCTCCTGGTCTTCCATGAATACCATCATCATCCGCACCATGGAGTCGGCCAGCCTCATCGACACACTCACCTCATCGCCCAGCGGGAAGAGCGGCGCGCTGTGACACTGCACCTCTCCGCCGACCTCGGTGATGACGACGGTGGCTTGCGATACCATCGCTGGCTTAGACTTGCGCGCCATCACTCACTCCCTTCCTGGGCATCCGTGCCTATCATCCCGCACCGCCCGCATTGTCCTGCGATGTCCGGCTCTGTGGTCCCGCAACCGGGGCAGGGGACGCCCCACGTCACGCTCCCGCCCAGCGCCTTGGCCATGTCGGCCACCATGGCGCGGGCGGCGTCCTCGGCGGCGAATTGGACATGAGCGAGCGATACGGATACGGCCCCGTCCGCTCCCTCGCAACTCACGTCCCACTCCCCGTTACTGTCAGCGATCAGGCGGAATCGCCCGGCGTCAAAGAACAGCCCGCCGCCATGCCGTCGCGCCTCCCACCCCGGCAGCGGCTTACGCATCGCCCACCTCCATGCGCTTGCGGTAGGCGGCAAGGGCGGCCAGGAATTCCGGAGCGCCGCGCATGTAGTCCACCATGTCGGTCAAGCCCAACGCGTCTGCTGCATCCGCCAGCATGCCAGCCGCCGCGATATCGGCGAGTAGGTCGGCGAGCGCGGCGGTGGCATCGTCCCCCGTGACGTAGACAGACCAGTCACGGAAGCAAGCCGTCCGCACCCGCTCCGCCAGCGGCAGCGAGCGGTCTACCATTCGCGCGATGCTCACTCGGCCACCTCCCCCTTGATCGCCCGCCATGCGGCGAGTGCCTTATTCAGCGGGCCAAGGTTCCGCATCAGGGACAGCAACGTATTCCGTGCGTCCTGAACGTCAAGCCCGGCGCAGAAGACATCGAACGCATCCGCCGCCACCGCCAACCGCTCGGCAGCGTCGGCGCGGGCGCATAGGTCGCAGAGTTGCCCATGCGCCTCGTCCTCTAGAGCGAAACTGTCGGCATCGTGGGCCTTGACCCTGGCCCACACAGCCGCCCACTCCATCGCCGCGTCCAGAATCCGCGCCCCCAGCGTATCGCTCACGGCTGCACCTCCCCCGCGTCCGGCGCGAGTAGCGCGCCGATGGCTTCCGCGATGCCTGGGGCGAGCGTCGGGTAGTAGTCGCCCTTCACGGTTACGCCGGTATACGCCGCGTCGCTGTCGAGCAGGTGTCCTCTGACGCGAATGAATCCCTCAACACGGAAATAGTCCCGCACCACCAGCGCCCCCAGCCGTGCCAGCGCCAGCAGCGCCGGATCGGGGGCTTCGGGGACCATCACGGGCCACGCATCATCCCAACACTGTTCGCAGAACGGGCCTATCCCGTTGGGTGTATACAGGCTGTCCTCGCCGCGCCCAGCCTTCCCGGTCGGCTCGTGGCACACCATGCATTCCTCATCCATCTACTCACCTCCCCGGCCCGATTGGGCCGCGTTGCGCTTGGCCGCGATCACCATACGCTCGTGCATCGCAGCGGCGCGGCAAGCCCGGGCGAAGGTGTGTGAGGGGCGCCTGCCAGATCCGGCCCGCCACGGCTCAACGTATTGCTGGCCATAGACCCGGTGATTCGCCAGCCCAAGCCCGATCACGTGAGCCCTGCCGTCCCGGCCCTTGCGCGCCTGCCACCGCACCCCCCAGTGGATGGCCCACGACTGCCCCGGCGCGAGTCCGTCGGCGGTCATTCGGAACCGTCCCGTTCTGCGCGGATGGCGGCGTGCAGGGCATCGCAAGCACTGAACCACCGATGGGCAACTTCCTGTGCCGGTGGCCCAGCGCCCCTCCATGCCTTCCGTGCGATGAACGCCGCCGCGTACTCCGCCAGCGCCGCGCACACTTCTGGCGAGGGGATGGGGGCGATCCACGATCCATCGTCCTCAACGTCCAGGCCCGAAACAGAGACATAGGGGGCGTGATTCTCATCCCCGTCGATCTCCTCGATGTACGGGCCGCCGGTCCACTCGCGCCACCACCACCCCGGCCGCGTCGGGATGCGCGAGGTCTACTGCTGATCGCTCATGCTTGCACCGCCTCGGTCGCCGGATACGCGGCACGCATCCCGTCACACGTGTCGGCATACATCGGATAGACCATGCTCGAATCGGGAACTAGCGGGTAGTCCCCGAAACCCTCCCCGTCACGGATCTGGTCCCACGACCACATGTCCAGCCAGTCACCGTCACAGTCGCCGTGCGGGCACTGGTCTGGGCGCTTGCCGTGATTCACTCGCTCGCAGTGTAGGCACCACCACCACTGCTCATCCTCGGTCTCTCCGCTCATCGTCCTTCATCTCCCCTCGTGCGCCGGCTCATTCCGGCCCTCGGTGTATCGTGGCGTCATTATACGCTTTGCGGGCCAGCGAAGTCAAGGGGCAATGGTCCAAATCAGGTCAGAGTGACGTGAAATCTGGACAGTCCCGTGCCCATTCCCCATGGGCGCGGATCGCAGCTATCCCCTCTTCGGCGGTGGCATAGCGCATGGGTGGGCCGCCATACCCGCGCTCGCTGATCGAGTGCCAGCCGTCAGCGTACAACCGTTGTCGCTCATAGCACCCATCCACCACAACGATCCGATCGAACGCATCTCGCGCAATCTCCGGCGGATCCGGGTTTTCTGCCAACCATACGGCCAGCCAATCGGCTGGCCAGTCGCGCGGCCACTCTTTGGGCCAGAACCGGTCGAACGCGCACGGCACCGTGTCGTAGTACTGTTTATCCACACCGCACCAACCTTTCCGCGTGCCACGCAATGCAATCCATGTCGTTCATGTTCCGGTAGCTGGACCAAGCGAAGTCAAAGTCGCCCTCATACCTCCCCGTCCACTCCCCCGCCGCGTGTCTCGGGACACAGAACATAGGGGTCCCGATGTTGCCCACGCGTAGCATCGGCTTCGACCACAGCACCCCCCCGCCCCGCGCCCGCATGCGCCAGACGTGCATCGCCTCCGGGGCATCCGTGACCCAGGTCCGGATCGTGTCCAGCGCCCCGGGCTCGTACACATCATCGTCGTCGATGAAGAGTAGGTGGCTCCCGCGCGCAAGAGCCACGCCACGGTTCCTGGCCGGGCCACCCCACCCGCCCCGCGCATCGCTTGGCTGAAGGATACGGACACGCACGCCACCGGCCACGATGGCCGCCACAGCGTCGTTGAACCCGGCCGGCGCGTAGCCGTTCTGGTGGGCAGCGTCGACAACGATCAGCGCCTCGTCGCCCTGGCAGACCACCGCGCGGCCGATGCTGTCAAGCGTGGCCACCAGGGAGTCGCGCATGATCGTCGGAATGATGATGGAGAATGTAGGCTTCATTCTTCTGACGCCTCGAATGCCTGGAAGATGGACCGTGCAATGACCGGCTCAATCAGCATGCGGGCCAGCGCCACGGACTCTTGTGGCGTGGCCCCGTCGCGGTCAAGCTGCTGCCGGATGGTGCGGTACATGGCGATGAGCGTTGCATAGCTGACTGCTTCCGTCGCCTTGTCGCTGTGCTTGTTCACACCGGGGAACAGGGCATCCCAGTCGATGCCGCTACCGTCGCTCATCCCCACCTCCCGGCCCTGGCCGCCCATCGCTCTGCCCATGCTTTCTCTTCCGCCTCGCTCGGCTCAGCATCCTTGGCGGCGGCCGGGAGCGTCGGCTCCGGCGCCGGACTCACCAGGTCCGCCAGCGCATTCAGGATGATGCTGGCCGCCGCTCCAAGCGAGCCCCAGAGAAACAGAACCAGGCCGGCTAGGACGATGCCGGCAAAGACTGTTTGCGTGTCCATCAGCCACGAGTGAGCCGCCATGCACCCTCCATCTATGGGCGCGGGGACAAGGGCCGCCGACTCCCCCGCCCCCGCGCGTCGTCTTATCGAAGCGTCATCACCCGCGACAGCCAGATGTCCGCCGCCCGCACGTGGCTGCACATGGTGCCGCGCGTGTGGTTGGCGCCACCGAACTTGCCCCAGTTGCAGTCACAGGCCCACTGCTCCGGGTCGCGCTCGCCGTAGGGCGCCTTGACCACGTACCGATCCGTCTCTCCCCTGACCGCGAACATGCCGCGCCCAAGGTACTCCACCGTGTCGGCCAGCCGCTCCGCCTTGGCCGAAACCTTCACGCTCATCGCCGGCCGAACCTGCATCTCTACCATGATCTTGCTCCTTGCTCCGGGGCGTCTTGCCCATCGGTTATCGTGGCGTCATTATACGCGATGAGACGACAGAAGTCAAGAGTGAATCGGGAGCCCGGCCCGTGTTGGCGCCTGGCCCCCTTGCCGCGTCCCTACCGGGCAATGCGCATCGGCATGATGATCGCGCTGGCGTCGCCGAACGGTTGCTCAGTGGACAGCCGGATGGGGGCAGAGAAGCCGCCCGGCTTCACCATCCGCTCGTCGAACGCGATGGCGAAGCTGGCCCCGTTCTTCGGCTTGCCCAGTGCGTCCTGCCAGTAGCGGACGCTAGCCGCGAACACGGGCCCCTGGCCGGACACCGCCACCCGGCGCCGCGCGGTCCCGACTTCGGCGGCCCTCGATTCGAGCTCAAGCGCGCCGGGCTCAGGGGTCACGCGGAAGATGTTCGCGCTGTACTTGGCCACCGGCGCGAGCGCGGCCAGGGCATCGGCCAGCTCCGCCGCCTTGCCTTGGCAGAACGTGGCATCGTCAGGCACGCTACTCGTGATCTTGCGGAAGTCCGGCGCGGACCCGACCGGCGACCACGACGCGGCCAGGGTCACGCCATCCCGCGCGGCACCCGCCTGGAACTCGCTTCCCTGCCACTCGCCGCCCTCGTGCCACGCTGCCTGGACCGCCACGCTCTCCGCCCCAAGCTTCACGAGCGCGGCCACAAGCCACGCGGGGAGGCTCACGTACAACTCGTGCGGGGCCTTGGTATCCCACCCATCCCACCGGTCCACCGCCGCCATCGCGGCGGCCTCATGAAGCCGGAACCCATCGGCGGCAATGAGGTTCACCGATGCCGAGCCCGGCGCCGTCGCCTCGCAATGCACCATCGTCAGGGTCGGGCGCGCATCGTCGTCAAGCGCGGCGACGGCCACGTAGGGCAGGGCGGCCAGGTCGAAGCTCAGCGCCGCCTCGCGGGTCGGATCGGCATGGCGCATCGTGCCCGGCCGGCGCGCGACGCCTTGCATGGGAGCACTCGTCACCGTCACGCCAGCCGCTTCGGCGCGGAACGTGATGCCGTCCACGATCAGCGCCACGTCGCCCTTGCCCAGCGCCTTCTTCTGGTCGCGGATCGCCCCAAGCGCGAACGTGAACTCATCGACCGGATCGCCCGCCACGGTGGCCGGGATCGTGATGGACAGGACGCCGCCCGACAAGCTGGCCCCAAGCTCTACGCCGCCCGGCACCGGCCAGCACGTGACCGGGTAGCCCATGCTCCGGTGGCTGGCTGTCGCCCCGCGATCCGCACGGAAGCCCGCATGCAGGATGTCGCCCGCGCGGAACAGGTCGGCGGCGGCAACGGTGATGGTGGTGGACATAGCACTCTCCCTTATGTGGTGGCCTTCGTGGCCCGTGTTATCGTAATGTCATTGTACTCCATTACGCGTGGAATGGGAAGAGGTAGATGGTCATAACGAGGTCCGAGAACTCGCCGGAACATGTCATTGAATCCGCACCTAGTGGTGTGTTACCATGACGTCACGATCAACGGGCGCCGGCAACCCCAACCGGCAAAGCGACGCACAGGGCACCGGCAACCCTAACCGGCACACGGCCGGGCTGGCGGCCTCAAGGGGAATCCGCCCCACCAGCCATCCCTCATTCCTCTGATGCGCCCCGCGAGAACGCCGGACGATTCGGACCAAACTAAGACCTTGAACCCTTGACTTGCCTAGGCCCGGTCGTATATACTGGCGTCACGATAACCAGTTGACCACAGGGGAGACACGATCATGGAACTGAGCACCTTCGCCGCCCTCACCGCCGACAAGCAGTTCGAGACCCTGGCCACGATGGACCTGGCCACGGTCAACCAGCTCCGCATGGCGGCCGAGAAGGCGGCGGACGTGGCGCGCTACACCACCCGCGACAGCGCGACGGTGGGCCGCATGACGCTCATCATCACCCGCGCGGCTGGCGAGTCGTTCCGCCGCTTCGCCCCGGCCAAGCCGGCCAAGCGGTTCACCGGCTGCGTGGCCAAGGAGAACGGGCGCTGGGTGGCGGCATGAAGGACAAGCGCATCCGCGTCGGGCATCGGGTCCGGCTTGCACCCGATGCCCCCATGGCGGACAAGGGACTCGGCACGGCTGGCGTCATCGTACTCGACGGCATGACGGAGCGATGGGATACCGTCCATGTCTCGTGGGACAACGGCAACGTCTCGGCAGAGATGCGCGGCCACCTGGTCAAGACGGAAGGGGGTGCCATGCGGAGGCAATAGCAAATCAACCGCCTGCTCATTGGGCCGGGGCCATGGGAGACTGGGCAAGGCGACGATCAACAAAAGCCATCGTCAGAAGTAGTTGGTGCATGCTTCTGGCAACAACAAACGAGGAGCATACAACCATGCTAGCAGAACTGTTCCGGCCGGCGACGGCCACGCCAACGAACAACGGGGCGACGGCTGAGTCGCCGCCCCCCAAGGAAGTTGCGCTCTCTCCGGCGCTCCCAACGCGCATAACTCGCGCCATGGCGGAGAGTTGGCTTGGCTCCAACCACACCAACCGCAAGCTCCGCCGGACGAAGGTGGATGCCTATCGCTCGGACATGGACGCTGGCCGCTGGCGCGGGAACGATAGCGTCATCAAGGTCAACCACGACGGCGAGCTTATCAATGGCCAACACCGATTGACCGCGTTCCTTCTGTCGGGCCTTGATTGCATCTGGCTACTGGTCCAGGTTGCCGATGGAACAGCAGCCGACTTTCGGGGGGACAACGGCATTGGCCGGACGATCCACGACACAACTGGCGACCCGACACTGCTGTCGGCTGCCGCCAACGCGTTGCTGCGCACCTATGCGCTACGCTCCTACACCCGGGACGAGATCATCGACGCCAGCCAACCCATCAAGCCCATGTTCTCAAGGCTTTCCACAACCACTTTGCGCGGATGGACGTTGGCTGGCATCGTGGGTGGCGTTATTCTGTCGGCCTATCGCTTTCCGAACGATGCCGACGAGATCATCGACCAGTACAACGGTATTGCGACGTGCCGGCACATGTTCGAGTCCTGGCCCTCAGTCCACGCGCTTCAGAAGCAACTAGTCCTGTCTCCGTCCCACCCCAAGGGTGTTGACCGGGTAGCGAACCTGGTGCTTCGCTCCTGCATCGCGTTCAACCCAGGCAATCACGCGATCACTCGCATCGCCATCAAGGACACAAACGTCGGGCTCGCCACCATCCGCCCGCTGATCCGCGAGATGTTGCACCTGAGCTGAGCCAGTATCCGACAGGGGAGGGTGGATCGCCACCCTCCCTGCCACTTTGAGGAGCACACGATGAGTCTCTGGCGGATCACGAAGGACGGGGCGACGATTGGGCACGTGGCAACCACAGAGGGCTGGCCGGACGAGGCCCCGTTCGCGCTTGACGTGGCGATCCGGTGGGGAGTCATTCCGATGGACTCCGGGCGCGAGCACGACGCGGTCCTGGTGCCCGACGACGCAATCGAGGACGAGGCCCGGCGGCGCATCCGCAGCATACCCGACCTGGCCCCTTACGAGGAAGCGGCCATCGCGGCGGCCAAGCGCCAGACGCGCGCGGTGGACGTGCTGGACCACCTCTCGTGGCTCGTGTGGGGCAATGCCGCTGGCGTCCGGCACTGGGTCACGTCGGGGGCAATATGAGCTTCCCCCGCATCGAAGACGCCCGTGTGTTCCACGCCCTGCCACGCTGCCAGCACGAGGACGCGACGACGCGCCAGCGCTGCCCCGAACCGGCGACGGTCTGGCTCGTGAGCGGACGCGGGTTGGCCATCTCTCACGAGTGCCAGGCCCACGCCGACGCGGTCATTGCCGAGTACAACGCGCATTCGGAGATCGACATCTTGCGTGGCTGGACCACGCATCCGATCACCATTGAGACGAGGGACGCATGAGCGAGACGATAGGGGACAGGGTGCTCGATCTGGCGGAAGACTACCGACGCGCGGGCGAGAGACAAAACTGGGGTGCGATAGCGGACATGTGGAAGTCCCTTGACGCGGAAGCCACCAAGGTCGACGCCTGCGAGGCCATCGCCCGCGCGGCCCTGGCACGCCACAAGGCGGCGGAGCGGTCACACCGATGGCGCACTCTTTACCGTCTCTCGGCCAGGAACAAGCGCCCTGATCGGCCTGGCCGCCACATCCGTATCGGGGCCAAGCTGATCGAAGCGATGAACGTGGCGGACAACTACTACGACTCCGAACGGGCCGCATGCCAGCGGTGGGGAGACAAGCTGTGAGCGATGCACACTTGACGGTCATCGAGGACCGGCTACGCACAAGCCAGGACTACCGCGCGTGGCGAGCGGCAGAAGTAGGGGCCACACCCATGCCCATCACCGCGTCGCTGCACAAGGCCATATCAGACTATGGTGACGCGCGCGCAGCCATGGCGCTCACGACGGCAACGAAGGGGCTGAAGTCGGCGGCCCACGCACAGGGGCTTGTGGCGATCCACTATCGAGCCGTGCTCGAAGAGATTACGCTGCTTTCCCGCATGCTGACGAGGGACACTGCATGAACCAAGTCACCATGGCCGATACCACGTGGACCGTAGCCAAGCCCGGCGAGCGGGTCCTCAAGGCGAGCGTGGCCATCAACATCGAACAGGGCAAGCTCTCGATCAGCGTCGGGGCGGCCAAGCTGGCGGGACATCCACGCTTCGTGCGCCTCCTATACTCGCCGCCAACTGCCAGCGTCGCCATCGTGCCGACGACCAGCGAGGACGAACTGGGCTACGCAGTCGTGACCAGCGCGGGACGCAAGCGTTCCAACGGACGATCAATCGGGACTCATCACCAAACACTCTCGCGCCACTTCTGCCGCATGCTCATCGCTGCGGGCTACCGGGGCACATGGGTTGTGCCGCTCTCGTGGCACCCGGACGGGATGCTTTGGGGCGACATGGACGGGGCAAGACAGCGAGAGAACAAGGCGAAGGGGAGCCAAGGCGGCATGATCTAGGACAGCGCCGCCACCATCGCGCTCAGGACCGGCTTCAAGCCGCCGACGAGCTTCATCGTCCCGCCTCGGTAGATGATCGTGGTCTTAGGCACAAGCAGCCCGCCCGACTTGACCGATGTCACGTCGTGGCGGGCTGCTTCATTCACGGTCATGCCCAGCGGGTGACCGGCAATGTGGATGATCCGCCGGTCGGTCAAGACAAGGGTGCCGACCAGGTTGTTGCAGGTGGTAGGCGTCGTCAGTTCAAGGGTCTCGCCCGACGCGAGCTGGCCGGCGATGCGCTCGTAGAGCAGCCGGTCCCTCGCCCCGATCCCGTGGCCACGCGCCACGAACCACGCGCGCACCTCGTCGATGTCCATGGTCCCTCCCATTCGCGGAAAGGAGCCATGGTACCACAAGCTACCACATGTCGCGGCGCATCTGATCCAGCTGCTGCTCCATGGACTCGCACACGATGTGGACCACCTGCTCCGCCTTGGTGGCCGACTCGATGGCGGCAGCCCCCTGCTTCTCCGCGTGGCGCGCAAGGGCCAGCAGGGCCTCCAGGGCGGCTTGCACGAGCGGCGGAGCATTCGACATCATCACAGCCTTTTCGGCCGCCGCGATCCGGTCAGACACGAAGCACCTCCAGTTGAGTGAAGCAGCGACACTCCGCCGCCTCGTGGTAGTCAACACATAGGCGCGGCTCGTCACACGTAGTGCTCCCCACCTTGAACGGCTCATCGAGCCCGCGCACCTGGCCGTGGGCCTCGACGTGGGTCTTGCGCACGCGCCCGTCCGCCTGGGAGAGCCACGTGCGCTGGAGCGGCAGGCCCGACCCGCGCGCGGCGATGAGTCGCATGTGGGCACTGGCGGCCCCCGCCTCGCTCACAGCCCAGAACGAGGCGCGGCTGATCGGGGCCTTGCTCCAAGCGCGCTTGCCGTCTTCTGGCGGCTCGCTCCACAGGTCCGCCAACGCAAGGGCGCGGACCTTAGCGTCGTCGGGGTCGGTGGCCTTGTCAAGCGTCTCCGCCAGCTTGGCGCGCGTGGTGCTGACGATGGCGACGGCGAACAGGGCCGCACGCTCGGCAATGACCGCGTCACTCTGAGCGTCCAGGGCCGCGCTGGCGTCCGTCTCCCAGTCGCCCTTGCCCGCCGCTTCCCGGATGTCGCCCAGGGCATCGCTGCGGAGCGTGGGGGCCAGGGCGGCAAGAGCTTTCTCCCAGGCCACGCGCGCGGCCTCGGTGGCCTCTGGTACCCAGGACGAGCCAAGCACCGCATCGGCCATCTCTTCGCCGGTGCCGGTCAGGCTCGCGCTCTCGACACCCTTACGGATGCGCGCCACGTGGGAGCCAAGGATGCGGGCCGCCTCCGGGTACAGCTCGCCGGCCCGCGCGTCCAGGCGGTCGGACTTGCTTTTCCAGGCCCGGACGTGGGCCTCGGACCCGTAGGCGTCCCGCACCCGGTAACCCACGCCGCGCTCGAAGACCAGGACACCACGCGGCGCGTCGATGCTGGCGGCAGCGTCCGGCGCAAGTGCATCTGTGGTGGCCGCCTCTGGCGTGGGCTCGTCTGCCGGCGGCGGCAGCACGGGCTGCACGTCGGCCAGCACCGCCCCC
>JAKOVD010000007.1 GCA_029782215.1 Chloroflexota bacterium | reverse complement strand
TGAAGTCTTTGCCGGTGAAGGTTCAAAGCCATTTGCCAACTTCGACGACAAGCGACCGAAGCAACCGGGGCGGGTTCGCCCCCGCCTGCTGTATCTTAAGGTTTCCGATAAAGGCTCTGAGGTACTGCCTACTTCGCAAGAAGTAAACGAATGGATAGAACGGCTTGGCTGGAGAGAGGAAACCGCATCATGACAGCGTGGTGGGATGGCTGCTCCTGGCAGTAGAAACATGGCTTGTCCTGGGGAGGTGAAGACCAATGTCGGCGAAGACGTTCGAGGTAACCGACGCAGATGACATCCTGCGCGCTTTGCGTGGTGTGGGTGAGACCGGCATGTCGGCGCATACTGGCGAAGGCGCGAGAGTTCCCCGAGCGCTGGTAGACCCCCGGTCGAAAAAATGGGTTTGCAAGGCGGCTGGGAGGACCGGCGGGGCAGGCCATCCAAAACGAAGAAGCCCTCAAATCACGTGAGGTGGGGTGGGGAGGTGAGGCGGTGTGGCCACAAAGAGCGGCAGCGGGAGGTGTGGCCGGCATGACGGTATTCGCCTGTCCCAAGTGTGGCCGGCAGGTGCAGGTACTGGCCGTCAAGATAGCGCCTGTGTGCACGCGGTGCAGGTGCCGTATGGTGCCGGCCGGTGACGTGAAGCGCAAAGGGGCATAGCGCCAGGCTGGTACACCTGTTGTCGTTGACAACAGAGAGTAGATCGACGACGTGGGTGTCCAGGGGGGAGTGGGCGCGGGACGTGCGGGAACTTGTCTTTGCAATGGACGCAGCGGTCGGACCTTCCCGTCCGCAAAACCCTTGACAGTATGACGGTATGGCGGTATACTAAGGTTGAAGGTTGAGGGAACACACACCAAACAAACGGAGGCGGCAAGGATGGCAACACAGGCAGCACGGCCCGGCGCAATTGCCGGCAAAACGAAGGCGACGTTGTACCTAGACAGCGCGCTGCACCAGGCACTCAGGGTCAGGGCAGCAGAGACAGGCGCCAGCATGAGCGACATCACAGAAAGGGCGCTGAGGAAGGAGCTGGGGATGATGGCACGGATCGACCTAGATGAGGTGAGGACCGTATACTCCAAAGGGGTGACCGAGCACGAGGCCATCCAGCTGCCGTGGGCCGTCGTGACCGACATCCTGGGCCGGGAGCACCGCGGCACAGGCGAGGACGACGCCCTGCTGGTCGATGTTCTTCTCCAGTCCGGTGCGCCGGAGTGGGTCCGTGACGCCGAAGGCTGGGTGGACGAGCACGGCTGGGGCCTGATCGCGCCGGTCGTCCAGGGCTGAACTTAGATCCGTTCCAAACGCCATGCCGCGGCCTGCCACTGACCTGCATCTGCGGCCTTGAGGACTGTCACAACGTCGCGCACCTCGGCTTCCGC
>JAKOVD010000164.1 GCA_029782215.1 Chloroflexota bacterium | reverse complement strand
CAGGCCGTAGCCGTGGTCGTCGAGCATGGTGCGCAGGGCGGGCAGCACGCGGTCGTAGTTCTGCAGCGGCTCGCCCATGCCCATCATCACCACGTTGGTGATGACGCGCTCGTCCCGGCCCAGATGCCGGCGCAAAAAGTGCTCGGCAAACCACAGCTGGCCGACGATCTCGCCCGTCGTCAGGTTGCGCGAGAAGCCCTGGTGCCCGGTGGAGCAAAAACGGCAGCCCACGGCGCAGCCGGCCTGCGAGGAAATGCACAGCGTGCCCCGATCATCCTCGGGAATGAACACCGTCTCGATCGCGTTGCCGCCACCCACGTCGAACAGCCACTTGATGGTGCCGTCCTTGGAGATGTGCTGCGTCGTCACCGCCGGCGCCGCCACGTGGGCGCTACCGGCCAGCTTGTCGCGCAGCGACTTGGCCAGGTCGCTCATCTGGCCGAAGTCGGCCACGCCGCGCTGGTGGATCCAGCGAAACAGCTGCGTGGCGCGAAAGCGTTTTTCGCCCAGCGTCTCGCAGAACGCGGCCAGCGCGTCCAGGTCGAACTCGAGCAGATTGACGCCAGGAAGGGACATGCCAGAGGGGCTTGGCGCCCCGCCAGGAATCAGCGGCTGTAGATCGCCAGGCCGGGGAAGAAGAAGGCCACTTCGACAGCAGCCGTCTCGGGCGCGTCGGAGCCATGCACGGCGTTGGCGTCGATCGAGTCGGCGAAGTCGGCGCGGATGGTGCCCTTGTCGGCCTTCTTGGGGTCGGTGGCGCCCATCAGGTCGCGGTTCTTGGCGATGGCGCCCTCGCCTTCCAGCACCTGGATCATCACCGGGCCGGAGATCATGAAATCGACCAGGTCCTTGAAGAAGGGGCGCTCCTTGTGCACGGCGTAGAACTGCTCGGCCTCACGGCGCGACAGGTGCTGCATGCGCGCGGCAATGATCTTCAGGCCGGCGGCCTCGAAGCGGGCGTAGATCTGGCCGATGACGTTCTTGGCGACGGCGTCGGGCTTGATGATGGACAGGGTACGTTGGGTGGCCATGGATGACAGGTTCCTGCTTGAAAAAGATTGGTTTTTGCTGAATGAACAAAGCTTTTGATTTTAGCGCGCACGCCGGCTCAGAACCTGTTCACGGTCTGTTCATGGGGTCCGTTGCCCCGCAAAAGCAGTGGCTGCAAGGCGCAAACCGCAGACGGGCTGGTGGCCCGGCGAGGATTTGCAACGCCGCAGACGCTGCTTTTGCGGGGCAACCCTTCGGGCATGGCAGCAAACAGCCACGCTCGTTGTTGCCCGCCTTGCCCAGGCCACCAGCATGGGCGGCGGCGGGCGCCTAGATCGTGACCGTTTGCTGACATGCGGACCCCATGAACAGACCGTGAACAGGTTCTCAGGGCTGCCGGCCGCCGCCGGAGCCTCGGCGCGGACCCCGGGGGCCACCCAGGCCCGGCCCACGGGGGCCGCGAGGGCCACGCGCGCCGG
>JAKOVD010000157.1 GCA_029782215.1 Chloroflexota bacterium | reverse complement strand
TAGTTGGCGCCCTTGTAGCGGATGATGCCGACGTAGTACGGGTTCGTCAGCATCTTGTGGACGTGCGCCTTGTAGAGCGGCCTTGACTCGCAGCGGGCCGTCTCGATCGTCTTCAGTCCGCGGGCTGCGAGGGCGTCAGTCAGGCGGTTGAGGCTGTAGTCACCGGAGGCGTAAGCCTCGAACGCCCAGCGCACGTGGTCGGCTCGCTCGGGGTCGGGCTCAGCCCAACGCACGTCGCGCTTGCCGGAGATCTCCCGCTTGTTGACGTAGCCGATCGGCGCGCGGCCAAGGGTGCCGCCGGCTTGGGCCTTGGCGGCGAGGCCCTTGCGGATCTCACCAGCGAGGTTGTTGGAGTAGAACTCGGCGATCGTGGCCATGATGCCGTGCACCAGCATCCCTGACGGCGTGTCGTCGATGTTCTCGGAGACCGACACCAGCTGCGCTCCGGCTTGCTTGAGCCGGAAGTGGATCATGGCTTCTTCGTGGCGGTTACGGGCCCAGCGGTCGACCTTGTGCACGATGACGTAGTCGATGTCCTGCATCGTTTCGAGTCGGGTCAGCAGGCGCTGGAGTTCGGGCCGGTCGTCGGTGCGGGCGGACTCGGCTCGTTCGATGTACTCGCTGACGACGACAGCCCCAAGTTCCTCAGCCTTGTTCTGGCAGGCTTGGGTCTGGGCCGGGATCGAGTACCCGTCGTCGCCACGTCGATTGCGGTTGACCTGCTGCTCGGAGCTGACCCGTACGTAGATCGCGGCTCGCTTGAAGCCAGATATAGCGTCTGTACTGGCTCCTGTCTTGACCTCTTGAATTGCTACTCCCTTCATGCAGTTGTTCCTTTCTCTGAAACTATTGTCGCGCCATCCATTTGAAATGAAAAGCGCGACAGGCGGTCTGTATGTGTCTGCGTGTGCTACGACCTGGCGAGTGAATGACTCTCCAGATCGGTGTCTATGACTGGCACGAAGATCGGCACGGCGGCGGCTCGGAAGTACTGAGCTGCTCGTGGCTTGCCATGGCGGTGGCTGCACCGTGGAGCGGGCTGTTGCAGACCGGTCTGGTGCAGCCGGGTCTGCATGGCGGCTTGGGACACATCGAAGCGGTAGGCCAGGTTGGACAACCGTTGGCTGCCGGTGGTCCAGGCCCGCTTGAGCCACGGCCGCGGCATGAGCACGCAACCGGCGAAGTAGTCGCAGACGAGCTCGATCCAGTCCTCGCGCTCGTGTGGGTCGACCGCCGTAGAGCTGCCGGACGAAGGGATGGTCAACGATGTGCTTGAGTTCGTGGACCAAGCTGAAGCGCTGGCGCAATCGGGAGTCGTTGCTGTTGAGCACGACCTTCCAGCGACCGTGTTCCCAGGCACTCATGCCGGAGTGCAGCATGGCCTTCGACCGGGTGACCTGCACTTTGGGCAGTTCAGCGACGATGCGTTCGGGCACCGGTGGTGCGCTCACGCTGGTCAGCTCCAGCAACTTCATGGCCTGGCGTTCAGCTATCGACAGCGCCTCGATGCGCGTGAGTGGCCGGATCGGCACGATGTCGCG
>JAKOVD010000153.1 GCA_029782215.1 Chloroflexota bacterium | reverse complement strand
CGGGCCTTACCTGGTTTCGGTTCGGCTGCGCTCGGCCTGGTATTTGTAGAGCGCCCCCCGTCTGGCGCTGTCATCATTATACTAACTCTGCTAACTGTGTCAAATCTGCAAATGGCGCCGCAACGGTCAGTCAGAGCAGTCGCCGCAGTCGGGGTCTACCGGCGGCGTGGTGTGTCTAGCCTTGGCGGGATAGTAGCCGATGGCGACGGCGCCGGGGGCGGAGCTGTAGCCGGCGAATTCAAGGGGCTCCTCGGCCCTGGTGGGGACGGGAGCGGTGAGCAGGGCCTTGAGGTGCATCTCGATATCGATGAGCAGGCGGCGGTCGATGTGAGGATAGGGGTTGAGGCGGATGACCTCGTGCAGGGCGTCAAGGTGCTTTGCGCCCATCATGGGCGGCTGGCGGTAGGTGTCAGTCATGAGGTCTGTTCTCCATTGCGAACAACAGCGACAGCGGCGGCAATGGCGCTGTCCCAGGCCGCTTTCCAGAGCGTCGCGTCACGGTTGAGCAGGGCGACGGCGTTGCGCTGCGGCGGGGTGAGGGACTGCCAGTAGGCGGCGCAGGCTTTGGCCCGCTCGGCAAGCTCCTGACCGTTGCGGGGCTGGGGCATGTACAGGTTGCGCAGGAGGCGCAGCATTTGCGATTGGTTGGCCATAGGAGGGGTCCGGGTGAGTGGGCCGTCGCTAGCGCTCCGGCGGGGCCGTCGCTAGCGCTCCGGCGGGGCCGTCGCTAGCGCTCCGGCGGGAGGCGGGTATCGGGTTAGGACAGACTGGCGATGGAGCGTTGGAGAAGCGTGTGCATCACTGGCGGCGTGACCGCATTGCCGAGCTGTCTGACCTGATCACGTTTGGTTCCCAGGACGCGATAGTTGTCAGGGAAGGCCATTGCCTTCTGGATCTCATGGGGCTGCAACATGCGGAATCCACAGTCAACGACATCTGGGTGATCATGGGATTACCTCGTAAACGATAAGCCGGTTGGCATTGGCGGTGAGGTAGGCGATCTCTTCCATCTCGGCGGCGATGCGGGCGGTCTTGGCGGCGTCGCGGTCGGAGGTGCCGTCCAGGTAGTAGTCGGGCTTGCGGGCGATGTCCTGAGCGATCATGTCGTCTGCCAGGAGGGGGTATTTGGCCTCCATGCGGTTGCGCAGGAGCTTTTGCCGGGTGGCGGCCTTGGCTTCGGGGCTGCGCTCGACCGGCGGCTGCACGAGCGACCGTATGGTGATGGAGTAGCCGGACCCGATGCGGTGCATGGCCTCGATCTCCGGCGGCATGAGGACGTCCCGCGGCTCAGGCACGTAGATCTCGGCCAGGATGCGGGGCTGGCCGGCGGGCGGTTCGGTGTATGGGTTGGACCATTCGACGCGGTAGATGTGGCCGAGGACGTGGGACATGGGGTATCCAAATCATGTCAGCAGAATCCCAGCTTCGTCGCCGTATTCCTCACGGGCGCGCCGTACCCAGTACTTGAGCCATTTGGCAACATCGTTGTACCAGGTTCCTTCGGGCGGCATGGGTGCAATTGCTGTCTTCTGCGCCAGCTCTGCGGTGATTGGGAATAGCTGCCAGTCATTCGTCCCGTTCCAGCCTGCGAGCAGATCGTCCAGAACTGGGAATGCCGTGAACATATCGCTTACCCAGCCCCACGCGATTATGCGCGTGGGATGGCCGGCGTGAATACGGTCGGGGTTAGCGCCATCCTCTTCCGGAAGGGGACCTAACCACTCAGTCCAGGGAAGCGTCCTGCCATCGTTCCATTCATCGGCAAGCACTCTGGTCATGCGCCCGATTTTCAAATCGACTGTCATTCGTCTGCCTCCGTGGCGGCATGAGCAATAGCGTCGTTCAAGGTGACGGTCTGGATGATGTCGCCGCTGTTCCAGGCCCGGGCGGCGTCGAGGTGCGAGGTGTGCGAGGCGGTGCGCTGGCTGCCGTCCGTGACCAGGAAGCGCCAGCCGGACTGGCCTTCGTCGAGCATGTAGCTGACCAGGTGCGGTGTGGACCCGGGCGTGCGTGTCTTGAGCTTGAGCATGGAAGGTGGTGGATAGCAGGTGGCCGATAGCAGATAGCAGGTAGCAGGCGGGCGGAGTCAGGCGTCGAGGGATGGGAATTCCCAGGGGCGCCAGAACCAGATGGTGCGTTCGTTGCCCCCCAGCCAGAAGGGTCTGTCGGCGGGCACGACGACCACATCTGTCCAGTCGCCGTCTGGATTGAAGCCGATCACTTCGGCGACCGTGACCGTCTGCCAGGGGTTGACAGACGTTCCGGGCGGGATACGCTGCCAGGCGTAAACGTGTTCGTAGATGTGCAGCAGGCCGGTGACGGTGTTGGTGAGCGTGGGCGGGTCGGGGTGCTCGATGTAGGATTCGTCCAGGATGTGCAGGGCGTCCAGGGCGTCCTGGACGAAGGCGGACAGGCTGGCGTAGCCGTGATTTTCGGCACGTGTGGCCAGGGCCTGGTAGTGGTCGAGCTGGCCCTGCAGGCCGTTGGCGTTGTCCAGGCTGGTGGTGAGACGATTGGCGAGCTGCATCATCGTCACCTCCAGGTCGTTGATCTGCGCCAGGGCGCAGGCGTGGTGGCCGGGGATCGTCCAGCAGCCGGGATAGTGTGTGGATGGCGGGTTGTCAACGTGGGGCATGGGGTTTGGCTCCGTGATCTCAGTGTTGCTGCCAGCCGTTGCCGTTCTTGACAAGGTGCAGGCGCTGGACGTGGCTGTGCAGGGTGGACGGCGGCATGTCCAGGACGGCGGCAGCCTGGCGGATGCTGAGCGATGTGCCGATCAGGGTGTCCAGGACACGGGCGTCCCCGTTCGGGACAGGCGTCTGGCTGTACGGGACAGCCTGGACAGGGCTGGACGGCTGTCCAGGGCGTTCGGCTTGCAGCCGGACGGCGGCGGCCTGCGCTTCGGCAGCGATGAGTTCGGCCTTGCGGTGGGCCTCGGCGTCCCGCTCCAGGCGGCGGCGGGCAGCCTCCCGGTCGCGGGCGGCCTGGTCCAGCTCCCACTGGCGCTGCTCGTCGGCGGCGAGCTGCTGCGGCAGGCGGGAGACGGCCGTCTGGCGGGCGGCCTGCCAGGCGACCAGCAGCGTGATCAGCGCCGGCGCCAGGGCCAAGGGGATGGCCAAAGTCAGGGGATGGTTGGCGCCGAAGTAGGCGGCGGCCATGACCGCATCCAGCCCGACGGCGACGGCGGCCAGCAGCCAGCCCCGGGCCTCGCCGGCCACGGCCAGGTAGATGCCCGACCAGGCGGCGACGCCGATGAGGGCGGCGCCGAACCAGCCCCAGGCGGCGGGCAGGGGGGCGTGAAACTGCGCCGCCCACCAGGCGCCGGAGATGCCGGCCTGAAAGATGATGGCGGCCGGGGGAAGGACCTGCCAGAGATGCGAGACGGTGAGGCGTGACATGGCTCGTGGGGACGGCTCACGAACCGCCCAAGGTGTCGGTCGTCCGGCTGGCGAAATGGTTGAAGGCAGTCTTGAAAATGGCGTCAAGACGCTGAGCGACCTTCCTGGCGTGGGACAGCTTTTCGAAATGGTCGATCCACTTGGGATCCTTGAACTTGAAACTGCCCTTGCCGGGGAAACGGATGTAGAAGGGGTATTCCTCGCTGCCAGAGTGACGGGCGACGTAGAACCATTCTCCCCGCCAGAGGATGTTCTCACCGGGACGGGCGCGGCGCTTTTTGCCGTTGTCCGCTTCGGGCAATGCCGGCGGTTCCACAGGCGGCGCCGGGGGCGCTGGCGGTTGCGGCGGCACCAGACCGCCGGCGGCGGCAAGGCGCCTGTCGAGTTCCGCCTCGACGAGCGCGGCGACCAGGGCCTGCAAGGGCGCCAGGGGGTTCTCGGATTCGGCGTGGAGCTGCGTTTGCATCATGTTTTCTCCTCAATCTCAGAGCGGGACGGCCCAGACGTGGTGGCGTTTGTTGCGGTAGGTGATGATGTGGCTGGTTTCGACGAGGTGGCGGGTGTAGATGCCGGCATGGACGGGGCCGATGCCGGCGGCGTTGGCGATGTCGCTGATGCAGACGGGGGCATTGGTTTCGGCGTAGGTCTGCCGGATCATTTCCAGCAGGTAGGAGATCTGGTCATCCCGGTGGGCAACGTCGGCTGCCTGGTTGCTTTCGGGGAGGGTGACGTGCTGCCGACACAGTGCCCGGTGCTCCCTGGCAGCGTCGGCGACAGCGGCGGCATCGGTGCTGCTACAGATGGTGCGGCTGAGTTCGCTGAGGCGAAGGTCAAGGGGTGTGGGCATGAGTGGCAGGTGGCAGGTGGCAGGTAGTAGGTCAGCAATGCCAGTCGTCCGGATCGCCAAGGGTGATGCTGTCGCTGGCCTGGCTGAGGTAGCGCAGGGAGAGGACGACGCCGATGATGAGGCCGGCGGCAAGGGCGACGAGAAAGGCGACGACGGTCAGGCCGATGAGGATCACGGGATGGCCTCCGGGTAGGGATAGGAGGGGACGTAGAGACGGGGCGATTTGTAGTCGCTGTGGTTGAGGACCTGGAAGGCGTAGGGCTGGGAGATGGGCAGGCCAACCCTGGTTCGCCAGACCAGCCAGAGGTGCGAGAGGAAGAGCTTGACCATTTTGCGGCGGGCGGCGTGGTGGCGGTGGGCAGGGGTCCAGGCAGGGCGGGCCTGCTCGTAGTAGGCTTTGGCTTCGACGTACTCCGCCTTGTAGGGGCTGGCGGAGCGAATCATGCTGACGCCGATGAGATAGCAGGTGCGCTTGAGGTCGTTGTTGTAGTGCAGCTTCTCGCCAACGGTTTTGCGTTCGGCCTGGCCATCGACGACGCC
>JAKOVD010000143.1 GCA_029782215.1 Chloroflexota bacterium | reverse complement strand
GCTGCGCGCCCAGTTCGTCCTCCAGCTTCTTGATCTGCGCCGTCAGCGCCGGCTGGGCGATGAACAAGGAGCCCGCCGCGCGCGAGAGGCTGCCGGCCTCCAGCACGGCCGAGAAGTAGCGCAGGGTTCGCAGCTCCATGGGGCGATGGTACGTGCAGCGCGGCGGTTCGCCATACTCGGGGCCATGGACATGCTGCACATTGCCGACCTCGAGGCGGCCATCAACCACTGGCGCGAGCACGCGCCCGCGGGCGTCGATGCCGCGCTGGCGCCCGAGCTGGCGGCGCTGGCCGAGGTGTACGCGCGCATGGTCATCGAGCACCGCGACGAGCAGGACGCGGCGCACCTGCCCGCTGCCGCGCGCCGGGCCTGGCTCGACTGGTACGCCCGCACGCCCGACGCGCCCTGCATCGCCGTGTGCTCCACCGCCCAGGGCGACGCGGTGTGCAAGGGCTGCGGGCGCACCGAGGACGAGGTGCGCGACTGGCCGGCGCTGAGCCCCTGGGCCAAGCGCGCGGTGTGGCGGCGCATCACGCGCGAGGGCACGGCGCTGCGCTATACCCGTTACGTCGAACGCGCGCAGCAGCATGGGCATTCATTTCAAGGCCGTCCCGCAGACAAGCATCCGATGGGATAATTCCCTTCCAAAATCAATGCATTGAAACCATCGGTGGAGGTTTTCATGATGTCGCACGACCCCGCGCCCCAAGCCGTTTTCATTCGCCGCCGCACCGCCTTGGGCTTGGCGGCATCGGGCGTCACCGGGTTGGCCGCTCCGGCCTGGGGCCAACAGGTATCCGCCGACGGCATCCTCAGCGAGGGTTGCGCCATGCATTGGCGCGCGCGTGCGCGCATCAACTCCAGCCTGCCCGACAACTCGTTGAACGAATTCATGATTACGGTGCGCCCCACCAACAATCAACCCGGGATCATGGAGGTCCAGCACTGGTCGAGCGGCTCGACGCTGAACTGGCGCATTCCGATCGGGACCAGCTTTGCCGTGAAGAACGCGGTGGCCACCCTCACGCTGCCCACAGTGCCTGCGGGCACCACCATGGCCTTCGTGTCGGACAGCGCCCTGACCAGCTGGATCGTCAACCCACCCAGCCGCTTTTCCTGGGGCACGCTGTTCACCTGGGGCACGGTGGCGGCATCGGATGTGCATGACAACGGCAATGGCACCTGGACCATCGACCTGGGTGATCTGCCGGCCGGCGCGGGCCGCCTTTTCCAGCTGGTCATGACCATGCCCGTGGGCACCTCGACCGCGCAGGACTTCGACCTCGACATCGACGTGAAAGGCACGTATGGCTACGGCAGCCCCTCCAGCTGCCAACCCGCGCCGGTTCCCGCCAACCACCCCATGGCCCTGCTGGGACTGGGCGCGCTGTCGGCGCTCGCGGCCGGCTGGCATTTGCGCGGCAAGCGCTCGCAGGGCCGTTGAGGCCAGGCGTCGGATGCAAGCCGCCGCCTTGCCTGCATGACGCCGCCATGTTCTAATTGAGGTTGTTGAAGGGGAGTAGCTCCCCGCTTGCGGTTTTCAACCGCGACATCGCCGGCTCGTCAATACGAAGCCCGAGGCCTGTGGGCCTCGGCGTCTTCCGGGCTCGCGGGCCCATGGCACGCACCTCGGCGTGCGCCCCTGGGCCGAGCAAGACCTTCGACCCACACCCCCCTGCCGGGGCCGTGTTCGGTCGAAAGCGCGGCGGTCTTGCCTGGTTTCAAGCATCCACCTGTCTGCCTTGCGCCACCACGCTCCGGTTGGGCTGCCCGCCCCTTTTGCAACCGGAGTTTCTTGCCATGGAATTCATGTCCGCCCCCTGGTGGTCCGCCCTGCTGGCCATCGTCCTGATCGACCTGGTGCTGGCCGGCGACAACGCCATCGTCATCGCCCTGGCCGCGCGCAGCCTGCCCAAGTCCGTGCAAACCAAGGCCATCGTGTGGGGCACCGTGGGCGCCATCGGCGTGCGCACGCTGATGACGCTGGTCGTGGTGTGGCTGCTGAAGATTCCGGGCCTGATG
>JAKOVD010000140.1 GCA_029782215.1 Chloroflexota bacterium | reverse complement strand
GCTGGAGCCCAACGGCGAGCGGCTCACCGTCCGCACCGCCCTGCAGCTCATCAACCAGGAACTGGACGCCTACCTCGCCGAGCAGGAGGGGGATGTCGACCCGGAGACGCGCTTTGCGGTGGCGTGGTTCGAGCAGTTCGGCTTCCGCGAGGCCGGGTTCGGCCAGGCGGATGTGCTGGCACGGGCCAAGAACACCAGCGTCGAGGGGCTGGCGAATGCGGGCATCCTCGAAGCGAAGGCGGGCCGGGTGCGGCTGTACCGCTGGGATGAGCTTGATCCGGACTGGGACCCGTCGGCTGACCGCCGCCTCACGACGTGGGAGGCCACGCACCACCTCATCGAGCGGCTGAACACGCACGGCGAGGAGGGCGCGGCGATGCTGCTGGCCAAGATGCCCGCCGACCTGGCCGGGCAGGCGCGGCAGCTCGCCTACCGGCTGTACAGCATCTGCGAGCGCAAGGGCTGGGCGGATCTGGCGCGGGATTACAACGCGCTGGTCATCTCGTGGAGCGCCAGCCAGGAGCAGGCGGCCAACATCCGGGAGAACTACCAGCAGATGGGGATGGACTTATAGCGAGACAACCGACCGGTTAATTGGGGGAGGCTGGCAGGGCAGGCCGCCTGCCAGCCGCTATTACCGCACATACAGGAGAGGTCATTATGGCACTGAGTAACAGAGATCGGGTCGAACGGGTCTTAGACGCACTGCGCGACGGCCTGGGGCCGTACGTGCTGCGCGAGTACAAGATGGTCTACAAGGGTCACGGGCTGATGGATGCCGTCGCCCGTAACCTCGGTCATGCGGCAGCCGATCTGCCCGACGAGGCTTTCCGCAGTGAAGAAGGGCTGCTGCGCTTCCTCGACGTGCATAAGCTGCTCACACTCATGCTCCGCGACTGGAACAATGTCTTTCACGACAAGCTGGGGCATGTGGGGCGCTCGTACGTCAGCGAGTTGTATGAAGCGCGCAACAGTTGGGCACATCAAAAGGCTTTCACGAACGATCAGGCGTACCGGGTTGCCGAC
>JAKOVD010000126.1 GCA_029782215.1 Chloroflexota bacterium | reverse complement strand
CAAGCGCCCGCCGGGGGTAGCGTGGTCGTCGGCTTTGTGCCGCCGGCGCTGACGAGCCCGTTCCACGTGGCCATGGTCGACGGCGCCACAGCCCGCAGCAAGGAGCTGGGCTGGACGATCGATGTCCAGGCCCCCGCAAGCGAGGGCGACTTCCAGGCCTTTGTGACGACCGTCCAGCAGTTGCTGGAGAAGGGCGTCAAGGCCATCTCGATCAACCCCATCGGCACCGACTCGGCCAT
The DNA here is from genome assembly GCA_029782215.1 of Chloroflexota bacterium. GTDB lineage: Bacteria > Chloroflexota > Anaerolineae > J102 > J102 > SSF26. The sequence goes on along the minus strand of JAKOVD010000126.1, from coordinate 9,201 downwards.
CACGGCCGTGAAAGCGGCCAACGAAAAGGGCATCCCCATCCTGGCCCACAACTTCATCACGCCCTTCGCCGAGGGCAAGGTCGAGTCCTACATCGGCTATGACCAGTGGGGCGGCGCCGAGAAGCTGGCCAAGGTCACCTGTGACCTCATCGCCAAGAAGTACAACACCACCCCCGACAAGACCCAGGGCAAGGTCTTCATCCTGCTTGGCATCGACTCCATCTTCTCCCACCGCCGCACCGGCGGCTTCAAGGCAGGCCTGGACAAGTACTGCCCCAATGTCAAGGTGGTCGGCGAACAGTCGGCCGAGTGGCTGCGCACCAAGGGCTCCGAGGTCGCAACCATCGCCTGGCAGAAGGACCCCGACATCGACGTCTTCTACGGGAACTCCGATGAGATGGCGATCGGCGCCGCCCTGGCCGGTGAGCAGCTCGGCAAGCAGATCAACAAGGACTTCTTCGCCGTGGGCATCGACGGCAACCAGCCCACCCTCGACCTTCTGAAGGAAGGGAAGTTCTCCGCCACACTCGGCGTCGACCCGGTCCGCATGGGTGTGACCGTTGTCGATACGATGAAAAAGGTCCTGGCGGGCGAGAAGGTGCCGCAGGTGCTGCTGACGCCTTCGGTGGTCGTCACCCCAGAGAACCTCCAGGACTACCTGGCCGGCAAGCTCTGGACCGATCCCGTCGCCGGCGCCCCTGAAACCGACAACGGCAAGCCCACCGTGCCCGAAGAAGCGGCCGCGCCGGCCGGTGGCGCCAAGGAAGCGTACGTGGGCTTCGTGCCGCCAGCGCTGACGAGCCCCTTCCACGTGGCCATGGTCGACGGCGCCACCGCCCGCAGCAAGGAGCTGGGCTGGAAGCTGGACGTCCAGGCCCCCGCGAGCGAGGGCGACTTCCAGGCCTTCGTGACCACCGTGCAGCAACTGCTCGAGAAGGGTGTGCAGGCCATCTCGATCAACCCCATCGGCACCGACTCGGCCATCACGGCCGTGAAAGCGGCCAACGAAAAGGGCATCCCCATCCTGGCCCACAACTTCATCACGCCCTTTGCTGAGGGCAAGGTCGAGTCCTACATCGGCTATGACCAGTGGGGCGGCGCCGAGAAGCTGGCCAAGGTCACCTGTGACCTCATCGCCAAGAAGTACAACACCACCCCCGACAAGACCCAGGGCAAGGTCTTCATCCTGCTCGGCATCGACTCCATCTTCTCCCACCGCCGCACCGGCGGCTTCAAGGCAGGCCTGGACAAGTACTGCCCCAATGTCAAGGTGGTCGGCGAACAGTCGGCCGAGTGGCTGCGCACCAAGGGCTCCGAGGTCGCAACCATCGCCTGGCAGAAGGACCCCGATATCGACGTCTTCTACGGGAACTCCGATGAGATGGCGATCGGCGCCGCCCTAGCCGGTGAGCAGCTCGGCAAGCAGATCAACAAGGACTTCTTCGCCGTGGGCATCGACGGCAACCAGCCCACCCTCGACCTCCTGAAGGAAGGGAAGTTCTCGGCGACGCTCGGCGTCGACCCCGTCCGCATGGGTGTGACCGTCGTCGACACGATGAACAAGGTCCTGGCAGGCGAGAAGGTGCCGCAGGTGCTGCTGACGCCTTCGGTGGTCGTCACCCCGGAGAACCTCCAGGACTACCTGGCCGGCAAGCTCTGGACCGATCCCGTCGCCGGTTCGCCTGAAACCGACAACGGCAAGCCCACCGTGCCCGAATAAGCGCCTGCCTGCACACCAAGCCATCTGCCGGGCGATCTCGTTCCCGGCTCTGACAACCACGGCGCCCTCTCCCGATTTGGGAGAGGGCGTCCCTTTTGGAGAGCGGTTCAGGCACGTTAAGGTGAGGTCAGATGGCGCGCGCCCGATCGCTTAGCCCTCGAAAGCAAGCCACACTACTTCAAAAGATCTTCACGTCGCTTATAGTGTGGCACTGTTGATGTTTGAAATCGTTTGAGGGGTGCAAATATGAAAGTTCTGTTCCGGACTGCTGTCCTGCTGTCCCTGCTTGTCTTCGCCATCCCGCTGACTCCGCACCCAGCCAACGCTGCCGGCTGCCAGAACCTTCTGCCCAAGGGCGTCTGGGAGGGTACGACCCGCGTGAGGTTGGACATCAGAGGCGTTCAGGACGGCGTGCTGCTTGAGGAATTCGTTTTCACCCACGATGCCCAGGTCTCCCTGACCGTCGACTGTGGGGTCTCAGCAGGCAGCTACAAAGGCAACGAGGTACGCACCATCGACTACTTCTTCACAGGGGGCCACGTCGAATGCGACTATGTCTACGACCTCAGCCAGCCAACCGGAAATGTCGTCGCCGGCGCCAACGGGCAGCCTCGTATCGATGTCCGCTGGGGACAAGGCAATGTCACTAACTCCTGCCTGCCGGGAGACAACGGACGCGCCGCCACCTGGCAGTTCTTGCCAGCGGGCCCGCCACAAGACAACACCATCACTGGCAATTTCCGCATCATCGGGGATGCGGATGGTCAGGACGGGTATGAGTTCCGGGCAGACATCTTCCGCAAACAGGGTTACCAGGTCACCCTCGACAAGTCATTTACCCTCACCCGCCAACCCCAACCCAAGGTCGGGAGCCTGGAGGCCAGCCTGCGCCAGTTCTTCCTGTCGGGTATCCCGGTCACCAACCACTATACTGCCGCCATCGACTGGGACGGCGCCCCGCCAGGCCAAGCCCGCTTCATTCTGGACGGCAGCGCGCCTGCCCCCATGAACGTCAACGGCAGCGGCGCCACCTTCGACCTGCCGTTGGGTCCGATCCAGCGGACCGGCGACATTCCCATCAGCGTCGAGGCGGATATTGACGGCCGCGTCGACCGCGCCGATAACCTGGGACCCCTGACCATGGTGCCGGTGCCAAACTGGGCCCAACGCTTCAAGCTGCAGGCGCGGCCGCTGCCCGGCCACGTCGGCTACAAGGGCGAGTTCCGCCTGCCCGACAAGCCACTGGATGCTCACGTGGACCTGCCGGCTTTCCTTCCCTTTGTTGGCGGAACCTGGGGCTTGCTGCCGACGCAGCTCACGGTGGGCCTCTCGGCGGACTCATTGGGCACGCGCGAGCGGGACGGTATTTCGGCCAAGGGTGGATTTGGCCTGGGAAAGCGTGTTTTCCAACCGTCCGCCAGTGGCGATGTCTTCGGGACGATCACGCACGATGAGCTGAAGTTCGAATCCGATGAGCTCAAGCTGTCGACTTCCGGCATCTTCTTCCAGGACCATGTGGGTTTGTTGACGGTGATTCCCGGGGCATCGGCCCTCTTTAGCATACCGGTAATCGGGGACGCGTTCCAGGCGCTGGACTCGGCGCTGGGTGTGAGCGCCGATGTTCACGGTTCCATGGCCGGACGTGGGCGTTTGGGGGTCAGCGGCGACAAGCTGGCACTGACTGAAGGCAGTTTTGATGCTGGCTTGGGGGTGACGGCCTCAGCCGGCATTGATACGCCGCTGGTGTCGGCCATCGTCGTGGGTGGAGGCGACGGGTCGTTAAGCATGCAGATCATCCCCGTCGCCAAGGTGACGGCCTGCAAGGTGCTGCTCTCGTTCTCGGCCAAAGCCGGAGCCTTTGGCTTCACCGCCGGGCCGGTCAGTGCGCAGTTTCCGATTCTGTCCTGTACCGCAGCCGGGCAGACTGTGCTGATCGCCGCCGACCCGCAGGCGCTCACCGCGCTGATGTCGTACGGCTCGCCATCGCCGTTGGTGGAGGTCAGCCTGGCCGAGGCGCAGACGACCAACGGCCTGCCTGAAACCGTGCTGGTGAGCAACACCAGTCTGCAGGCCCGCCCGGTGCTGGCCGCCGGTTCCAACGGCAGGCTGGCCCTGGTCTGGAACAGCGTGAGCGGCACCGGCGCCGCCGATGCCGTCGGCCTGCGCCTGTACGACGGCGCCGCCTGGGGCAGCGCCATCACCTTGAGCCGCGCCGGCAAGCCCTCCTTCAACCCGACCGTTGCCTTTACTCCAGGGGGCAAGGTGTTGGTGGCCTGGTCCGAGGCGCAGACGGCGCCCGACCCCGGCGGCATCACCGTGGCCTTTGCCAGCTCCCTGGAGATCCGGTGGGTCGAGCTGGATGTGGCCACAGGACAGACCACCCTGAGCGGGCAACTTACCACCGACAGCGTCATGGATTTCGCCCCCCGCCTGAGCGCCGCGGCGGACGGCTCGGTCTGGCTGGCCTGGCAGCACAGCCCCGGCGCCAGCATGACCGGCACGGCTGCCCTGCCGAACTGGCTGCAGGCGGCGAGGTGGACGGGCGCGGGGTGGACCCCCATTGAGACGGCCGGCAAGAACCTGGTGGGCAATCTCTTTTGGGACGTTGCCGCCGCCAACGCCAACAGTGCCTGGCTGGCTGCCGACATCGACATGGACGGCGACCTGACGACGGCTGCGGATCGCGAACTTTATGTCTACAAACGGACGGCATCAGGCTGGGCAGCGCCCCAACGCCTGACCAACGACAGCGTGGTGGATTCAGGGCCTCTTCTGACCCTGACGCCCGGCGGGCAGCCTGCTCTGGCCTGGCGGCACGGCGATGCCGTGTTGGGCCTGACCGGCGACCCGGCAAACGTTCAGCCGCAGACCTGGTTTGGCGCTGGCGCAGGCGTTGGGCCGATGCTGGCAGGCGGCCGCCTGCTGGCGGGACCCGGCGGCGCCCTGGCGCTGGTCTGGCCGGAGGCCACCAGCCAGGGGCAGGACATCTGGCTGGCGCGCTTCGACCCCGCCGCCAAGACGTGGACGGCGCCGGCGCCGCTCTTCCTCACTGCCGAGCAGCGCCGTTCCCTTTCGGCTGTCCTGCAGCCCAACGGTGACATCCTGCTGGGGCTGTCGGCGGCGCCTATGACGACCACGACGCAGGCGTTCACCGGCGGCGGCTCGGGCAGCGTTCCCCTCGTCGGCGACACCGCCCGCGTGCTTGTGGCGCAGCTCCCCGCCGGCTACATCCCCGCCCCTGAGCACCCCATCGTCTACCTGCCCGCAGTCAGGCGCTGAAAGCCTACCCTCTGCGCGTGTCTTCTTCATTCCGCAGCGAACGCAGGTGGACGCAGCTGCAGTCGCGCTGCGCTTCTGTGCCCAAAGGAAACCATTCCCAACATTATGTCATGCTGAGATCTTTATGCCACGGGTCCACACATGGCTGGGCAAGCCCCAGCCCTGTGTCATTGCGAGGCCCTGCCGGGCCGAAGCAATCCCCAACGGGCACGTTGGAGACTGCTTCACTTCGTTCGCAGTGACATGGGGAGATCAGTCGTACTCCGTGGGCAGGTCGGGATCGTCGTGGTGCGCGAACATGCGCTCGACCTGGTGGGGCAGCAGCCGCCCGGTCGACAGCGGCGGGATCTCGTCGCGGGCGAAGAACCCCACGGCGGTCGTCTCGTCGCTCACGGCGGCGCTCCCGCCTAGCAGCTCGCAGAGGAAGAAGGCCTTGTAGGCATAGAAGGGCATGGGCGGGTGGCCCTGCGTGTTGCGGTCGTACAGCGCCACCAGGCGGACCGCCCTGGCCCGATAGCCCGATTCCTCCCAGATCTCCCGCTCGATCGCCTGCGAGGGCGTATCGCCGACGTCAGCCCAGCCTCCCGGCAGCGTCCACAGCCCGTCGCTCGCCTCGCGGACGAGCAGGATGCGGTCGCCTTCGAACACCGCCCCGCGCACATCGACTTTGGGGGTGGCGTAGCCCTCCTCGCGCCCGAAGAGATCGAGAATAGCCGGGACCTCCCCGTCGGAATGGCCGGCCATGATCTCAGCCGCTATCGCCCTGATCTGCTCGTAGCGCTCGCGGTCGTAGTGATTCTCGGCGTAGGTCAGTCCGTTCTGGGCAATGGCCGCGAGGCGCTGGGCCCAGTCCAGCCAATTCGCTTCGTTCATGGCATAGGGCAGACCTGGCAGATCGTTCAGGATCCGCCAGGTCTGCATCATGAGTCTCAGTATTTCCCGTACAGTGGCCCGAAGTTGGCGCAGGCGCGGAAGTCGGCGCTCTCGCGGTCGTCGGTGCCGAAAGCGTTCCAGGCGCTGGGCCGGAAGAGGTCGGCGCTCGGGACGTTGTGCATGTAGACCGGGATGCGCAGGATCGATGCCAGGGTGATCAGGTCGCTGCCGATGTGGCCGTAGCTGATGGCCCCGTGGTTGGCGCCCCAGTTGTACATCACGTTATACACGTCGGTGAAGGCGCCGGCGCCCGTCAGACGCGGGGTGAACCAGGTGCTGGGCCACGTCGGATTGGTGCGCTCGTCCAGGGTGAAGTGCACCTCGGGCGGCAGGTTCACCGTCCAGCCCTCGGCGATCTGCAGCGCCGGCCCCAGGCCCTTGACCAGGTTCAAACGGCACATCGTCACCGGCATGCCGCCGCGGGTCAGAAACTTGGTGGACCAGCCGCCGCCCCGGAAATACTCGACCATGGAGGTGTGCCAGGTGGTCGCATCCAGACAGGCTTCGGCTTCTGCAGGCGTGACCTGCCAATAGGGCTTCATGGCAGGTTCGCCGTCGATATGCTGTTCGCCTGTGCCGTCCAGCGCCGCCGGACCGGAGTTGATCAGGTGCAGGATGCCGCCGGCCGCGTGACCCGACAGCTCATAGCCCGCCACCCGCTTCACCGCCTCCGGGCTCCAGTAGGTGCGGACGTCGGCGAAGATCTGCGCCGTGCCGGTGAGCAGGTGGCCAAAGAGCATGCCGATGCCGTTAAGGGCATCGTTTTCGGTGGCCAGGATGTACGGCTGGCGGATGCCGGTCCAGTCAAAGGAGCTGTTCAGCACCGCCTCCATGTAGTCGCCGTTGGGGAAGTGATCGGTCCATTGGCGCTGGCCCTGGAAGCCGGCGGCCAGGGCGTTGTGCCCCAGCGCCTCTTCACCGAAGCCCATGTCGTGCAGGCGCCCATTCCCCACCATCAGGTCGCGCACGATCATGGCCATCTTGACAGACGTCTCCCACGAGGCATCCTTCTTCTCGCGGCTGTGCTGCTTCTCGGGCGGGTTGTAGTCCTTGCCCTCGCGGCAGTACTCCTTGGTCCAGGCCAGCGCCTTCTCGAACTCCTCGGGGTCGTAGATCTTCTCTTCCAGCCGCCGCGTGACCTCGCTCATGTCGATGGCCTCGACCCGCATGCCCAGGTATTTCTCGAACAGGGGCTGGTCGACAATGGAGCCGGCGATGCCCATCGAGGTGCCGCCGATGCTGAGGTAGGACTTGCCGCGCATGGTGGCCACGGCCAGGCCGGCGCGGGCGAACTGCAGCAGTCGCCCGGCCACGTCGTCGGGGATGGAGGTCTCGCTGGACTCCATGACGTCATGGCCGTAGATGCTGAACGCAGGCAGACCCTTCTGGGTGTGACCGGCGAGCACGGCGGCCAGGTAGACGGCGCCCGGGCGCTCGGTGCCGTTGAAGCCCCAGACCGCCTTGGGCATCAGCGGGTCCATGTCCATGGTTTCGGCGCCGTAGCACCAGCACGGGGTCACCGTGATGGTCAGGCCTACGCCCTCGCGGCGGAACTTCTCGGCGCAGGCGGCCGACTCCGCCACGCGGCCGATGGTGCCGTCGGCGATCACACACTCGACCGGCAGGCCGTTGGCGTGGCGCAGGTTCTTGGTGATCAGCCTGGCCACCGCCCGCGCCATGTTCATGGTCTGGAGTTCCAGCGATTCGCGCACGCCGCCCAGCCGGCCATCGATGGTCGGGCGGATGCCGATCTTGGGAGGATCACCGACGAGGCGGTTCTTAGGTGGAATGACACGAAAATCGCTCATAGTCTTAGTTTCCTGTGGGAATGGGGACGTAATACGTACTACGTACTGCGTAATGCGTACTGCGTAATAGAACCAATCTCTTGCGTACTACGCAGTACGCATTACAAATCACGCATCACGTATCTTTGCCAAGTGACCCATACCTGCCGTATTTGTGCACGGCCTGGGTCATGGCGACGAAATTGGCGGGCGGGATGCCTTCCATGATGCTCGTTGAGGAGCCGAGAACATAGCCTCCGCCGGGGCCGAGCTTCTCGCAGTACAGGCGAACGCGCTCTTCGATCTCCTCCACCGGCCCGTAGGCCAGGAGAACGGTGGGAATGTTGCCCACGAGGGCGAAGCGCTTGCCCCACTTCTCTTTCACGGCGATGATGTCGTTCGATTCCGGCTCGATGGGATGGCAGATGTCGAAGCCGATGCCGTCGAGGATCGGGAAGATCTTGTCCATCTTGCCGTCGGTGTGATACGCCACGAGCTTGCTCCTGGCCTTCGCCGGCGCAATCAGGCGTTTCATGCGGTGCGGAAAGATCTCCAGGAACATGTCCGGATGGATCATCAGCCCGGCATTGTGACCGATGTCGTCGTTGACGAGCACGAAGGCCAGTTCTTCGGCGAACTCGTCGCACACGGTCTGCATCACCTTCTCCTGATGGGCGAGCAGCACGTCCATCAGGCCTTCCAGGAAGGGTCTGTCCTCGTAGAACATGAGGAAGGAATCGGCCACGCCCACCGCCAGCATAGCGCTGTCGAAGAAGGAGGTGAAGTTGGCGAAGACGCCCACCCCGCTTCCTTGCGCGGCCTTCAGGTAGCGTTCCAGGTAGCGCAACTGGTCGTCGATGGGCGTGGGCGGCTCCAGGTCGGCGTAGGCCATGCCGGGCTTAAACGAGCCGCCGGTATAGTGCTCGGTGCCGTCGGATGCCAGGGTCATGACGTTGTTCGGACGCCAGTTGAAGTTGCAGACGACGGCGTCCATGCCCAGGCGGGCGGCGAAGTCGACATGGTCCTCGGGCGTGATCGACTGTCCGCCGCGCGCAGCATCGACGATTTCGTAGTCGAGCTTCTTCTCCAGAACGTATTCATACACCGTGGAGCTGGTGACCCAGAACTCAAGGTGCGGAACGCGGTCGGCTTCCTCATGACGCAAAGCCTTGAGCAGCCGGTTGACATCGGAACGCTCGTAGCCGTTGTTGGCAGCGTTGCTCATATGCGTTTCCTCGGACGCCTTACGTATTACGCATTACGCATTACGTAATACGTAAGGCGTAGGGGTTGTTCTCAGGCGGCCATGCCGAGCAGGCTCTTGGCGTGACGGGCGGCGCTGCCGGCATCCGGCGCGAATCCGTCCGCTCCCACCTTGTCGGCAAACTCCTGCGTGATCGGCGCACCGCCAACCATCACCTTCACCTGGTCGCGCACGCCTGCTTCCTTCAGCGCCTCGATCGTGTTGATGATCGACTTCGT
>JAKOVD010000125.1 GCA_029782215.1 Chloroflexota bacterium | reverse complement strand
CCCCCTGGAAGACGAGGTGGACCTGGTGGTGCTGGCGGTGGGACTGGAGCCCCGCCGCGATGCCCGCAAGATCATCGAGCTGCTGCGGCTCTCCCAGTCGCCGGACCGCTTCTTCCTCGAGGCGCATCCCAAGCTGCGCCCCGTGGATACGGCCACCGACGGCGTCTATCTCGCCGGCTGCTGCCAGGGGCCCAAGGATATCCCCGATACCGTGGCCCAGGCCAAGGGAGCTGCCGCTTCGGCCCTCATCCCGCTGGCCCGGGGCAAGGTGGCCATCGATGCCCAGGTGGCGGAAGTGAACGAAGCAACCTGCCGGGGCTGCGGCTTCTGCGTCTCCATCTGCCCCTACAGCGCCATTGAGCTGGTCACGGTGAACCGCATGGGGCACATGGTGGAGGTGGCCCGGGTCAACGAGGCGCTCTGCAAGGGCTGCGGCTCCTGCTCCGCCGGCTGCCTCTCCGACTCCATCCAGCCGAGGTCCTTCCGCGACCGGCAGATACTACCACAAATTGCGGCATTGGGGGGGACGAGATGAGCGAGCAATTTGAACCCAACATTGTGGCCTTCCTGTGCAACTGGTGCTCCTATGCTGGGGCCGACCTGGCCGGGACGAGCCGCATCCAGTACCCGGCCAATATCAAGGTTATCCGGGTCATGTGCTCCGGCCGGGTCAACCCTCTGTTCGTGGTCAACGCCCTGCAGCAGGGCGCTGACGGGGTCCTCGTCTCGGGATGCCATCCCGGCGACTGCCACTACATGGAGGGGAACTTCTACGCCCGGCGCCGCTTGAAGCTGCTCAAGGAGCTCCTGGAATATATCGGTGTGGACCCGCGCCGCTTCAACATGAGCTGGGTCTCCGCCTCGGAGGGGCACAAGTGGAAGGAAGTCGTGGAAAAAGCGGTAGAAGACGCCAGGGCTGCCGGGCCCTTTAACCAGTTCAGGCGCCGGCAAATCGGCTGGTGAGGAGGGGTCGCCATGGATCTGAATAAACTGCGCGAAACTGCCGCCGGGATCGTCTCCCGGGAGGACGTGAAATATCTTATCGGCTGGCGCCGGGGCACCTTCGGCTACCGCGTGTCGCCTTATTTTATCGAGGACGCTGCCGGGGTCGAAGAGCTCATCTTCTCTCCCCTCTGTATCTCCAACCTGGCCACCTACCTGACCCTGGTGGAGAGGCTGCCCGTTCCCCGGGGGCAGCAGCCCGACGAGCGCAAGGTGGCCCTGCTGGTCAAGGGCTGCGACAGCCGGGCGGTCAACCAGCTGCTGGTGGAAAAGGGCATCAACCGCGACCGGGTGATCGTGGTGGGCCTGCCCTGCCCGGGGATGGTGGACTGGAAGCTGTTGGCGGAGAAATACCCGGAGACGGAGGCTCCCGTGGAGATGAGATGGCAGGGGGATGATTTCCTGCTGGTGCACAACGGGCAGGAGATAGTCGTCCCCCGCGCGGAGGCGCTGGCGGAAAAATGCCGTCTCTGCCGCCATCCCAACCCGGTGATCAGCGATGCTACCGTGGGAGAGCCGGTACAGCCGTGGGAACCCGCCGAAGACAGCGGCGTGGGTGAGATTGAAGCCAAGAGCGCGCCGGAGCGGTGGGCCTACTGGGAGGAGCAATTCTCAAAATGCCTCCGCTGTTATTCCTGCCGGAATGTCTGCCCCCTGTGCTACTGCGAGGATTGCATCCTCGACCGCCTCAACCCCACCTGGGTCAACCGCGCCTTTAACTTCTCCGAGAACACCGCCTTCCACCTGGCCCGGGCCTTTCACCTTGCCGGGCGCTGCATCGAGTGCGGCGAGTGCGAGCGGGTCTGCCCGGCCGGTATTCCCCTGGGCCGGTTGAACCGAAAGCTGGCGAAAACGGTGCGCGAAGAATACGGCTTTGAACCGGGCCTGGATGCGGAGGGCGAACCCTTCCAGGCCAGTTACAGGCCGGAAGACCCAGAGGAATTTATCCTGTAGAGGTGGTGAGAGCGAGATGTCAGCAATGCTGTTGCCTAAAGATAAATGGCCAGAATTTACGGGGAGGCTTGCCGGCAAGAACCTCTTTGCGCCGGCGCTGCAGGGCGGCATAAAGAAATTTGCCCCCGTTGCCGCGGGTGATACCGTGACGCTCGACGAGGGGAACACCACCGTGCCCCCCAAGGCGCTGCTCTTTCCCCAGACGGAGACGCTCTTCCGTTTCGCAGAGGGAGAGGAAGGGATGGAGCTCCCCGCCATCGATGAAGCGGCCGTCCTGCTGGGGGTGCGCCCCTGCGACGCCCGCGCCATGGCCATCGTGGATAAGCTCTTCCGCTGGGACTACGAGGATCCCTACTACCTGAAGCGCCGCGAGCTGGCCACCATCATCGGGCTGGCCTGCAGCGAGCCCTGCCTCAACTGCTTCTGCACCTCGGTGGGAGGAGGCCCGGCATCCACGGAAGGCCTGGACATTCTCATGGTGGACCTGGGAGAGAGCTACCTCCTGGAGGGGCTCACCGACAAGGGGCAGGCTCTTCTTGATGAGTTCAAGGACCTGCTCCAGGAGGCCGGCGCCGATGCCCTGCAGCGGAAGGAGCAGCTGGCGCAGGAGGCTGCGGCCAAGATCAAGCGCAGCGTGGATACCGCGGGAATCCCCGAGGCGCTGCCCGGGCTG
>JAKOVD010000211.1 GCA_029782215.1 Chloroflexota bacterium | reverse complement strand
AAGGCCGGCGGATCGGCGAGCGTCGGGCGCGCCTGTTCCTGGAACGTGGAGGCGGCGACCTGGAGCGCCAGGTGCGCGGCGACCTCGCCGCGCATGTGTCCGCCCATGCCGTCGGCGACCAGCATCAGCAGGCTGTCGCGCGTATAGCAGTACCCCATGCGGTCCTGGTTGGACGCGCGCGCGCCGATCAGGGTGTCCTGGTAGATCGAAAAGCGCATGCTGGCTCCGCGACGCCGGCTCAGCCGGGCAGCGTGAGGCCCTCGCCGTCGCGTCGCCGGACCTTGGCGCGTGCGGCGAGCGTGTCGAACCAGCGGGCCGCCGTGCTCGGCTTGCTGGACGGTTCGGCGGGCATGCGGATGCGGCGCAGGGCGCGCTGCAGCGCGAACACGCTCTGCGGCCGCTCCAGCGGATCGAGCTTCAGGCACCAGGCGACCAGGTCGAGCAGCGGGCGCGAGTAGTGCTCGGCCAGCGCGTCGATGGCCTGCGACAGCTTGTCTTCCAGTTCGCGCTGGTCGGCCGGCTGCGGCGGCTGTCCAGACATGCAGCCGAACATGCTGGCGCCGATGCCGTAGACATCGGTCCAGGGCCCGAGTTGCTGCGTGCGCCGATACAGCTCTGGCGCGGCGAAGCCGGGCGTGTACATCGGGAACAGCTTCTGCGGCTCGGCGTCGAGCGTGCGCCGGGCCGCGCCGAAGTCGAGCAGCAACGGCGTGCCGTCGAGCCTCAGGTAGATGTTGGCCGGTTTCAGGTCGAGGTGCAGCAGGCGGTTGGCGTGCACCTCGCGCAGGCCGTTCATCACGAGGTTGAACACCTTCAGAACGTGTCGCTCGGGAAGCACCGCCTTGCCGCCCTGGCGCCCGCGGTGACGCAGCACCAGTTCCTGCAGGCTGCGCCCGCGCTCCCAGGCCATGACCATGTACACGGTCTCGTTGGCGCGGAAGAAATTGACCACCCGCACGACGTTGGGGTGGAAGATGCGCGCGAGCGCGCGCCCCTCCTCGAAGAAGCAGCGCAAGCCGTTGCGGAACGTGACCTCGTTGGCCGCGGGGATCTCGGGCACAAGTTGCCCGGGGCCGCGCTTGACCAGCGCGCTGGGCAGGTACTCCTTGACGGCGAATTTCTCGCCGGCCGCGTCCTCGGCAAGGTAGACGATCGAGAATCCGCCGCTCGAGATCTTCCTTACAATACGGTATCCGCCGAGTTCGTGCCCTTCGGGCAGCGGCGCATTCGTCTGGGTGCCCATCGCGTCGGGGAATCCGTCCTGGCTGTCGGTCGTGGCTCTCCGCGCATTCTAAAGACTTCCTGCCCTCGAAGAACGATCTTGAGCCAACGATCCGCCGAGCGGCGCCCCCTGCAGAGCATGACCGGGTACGCGCAGGTGTCGCGCGAAACGCCCGCCGGGCAGGTCAGCGTCGAGATCCGCAGCGTCAACTCCCGCTTCCTCGACCTCTCTTTCCGCATCCCCGACGAGTTGCGCCAGGTCGAGCCCGCGCTGCGCGAACTGATCGCCGGCGCGATCCAGCGGGGCAAGGTCGAGTGCCGGGTCGGCTTTCGCACGCTCTCGCGCGCCGACGCCGAACCGCAGCTCGATGCGCGGGTGCTCGCGCAGCTGGCCGGGCTGGCCCGACGCGTCGCGCAGGCGGTGCCCGAAGCCGCCCCGCCGTCGGTGGGCGAGATCCTTCGATGGCCGGGGCTGCTCGGCGAGCCCGCCGGCGCCGAGGCACTCGCGCCCGACGTGCTCGTGGCGGCGCGCCAGGCGCTCGACGAATTCGTCGCGAGCCGCGCGCGCGAGGGTGACAAGCTGGCCGGCTTCCTGCGCGACCGCGCCGCCGCAATCGGCGCGATCATCGCGCCGCTTCAGCAGCGCAGCCCGGAGCTGCTGGCCGCCTGGCAGGCCCGGCTCGTCGAGCGGCTGCGCGCCGCCCTCGAGCAGACCGAGGCGCCCGTGCCGATCGAGGAGACCATGGCGCGGGTGCGCCAGGAAGTCACGGCGTACGGGCTGCGCATCGACGTTGCCGAGGAGCTGTCACGGCTGCAGGCCCACCTCGACGAACTGGCGCGCATCCTCGACGCCGGCAGCCCGGCCGGCAAGCGGCTCGACTTCCTGATGCAGGAGTTCAACCGCGAGGCGAACACGCTGGGGTCGAAGGCGGCCGCCATCGACCTGACCGGCGCGTCGATCGAGCTCAAGGTCCTGATCGAGCAGATGCGCGAGCAGGTGCAGAACATCGAGTGATGGTTCAGGGGGTCTCTTGACACCCCCAAACGGCCGGAAAGTCCAGCGTTTACGCGGGTTTAGCGCTTCAGGGCGTTGAAGGACGGCCCACCCCATCCCAGAATTTGTGTGTACCCAGCTGTGTACCCGGAACCGTCCGGCGCAGTTTTGGGTACACACCTGGGGTCGACGATGGGCAAGCTGACCGATGTCGGTATCCGGGCCTGGATCAGGTCCGGCGAACGCTTTGAAGGGCGATCCGACGGCGATGGCCTCGTGCTGACCTGGCGACCTGAACGCAGTGCGCCGAGTTGGAAGCTGCGCTACCGCTTCGCCGGCAAGTCGCGCGTGATGAACCTGGGCAGCTACACCGACCTGCCCCTCGCAGCAGCCCGCCAGTCAGCCAAGGAACTGCGCGCCAAGATCGCCCTCGGCCATGACGTGGCCGGCGAGAAGCAGGAGCGCAAGTCCACCGCGCTGGCCCGCATCGAGGCCGCGCGCAGCGTCACCACCGTCGGCCAGCTGGCCGACGAATACTTCGAGCGCATGATCAACGGGCGCTGGAAGCACCCGAACATCGTGCGCAGCCGCATCGAGAAGGACATCAAGCCGCACCTGGGCAAGCTGGCGCTGGATGCGGTGGAGCCTCGGCACATCGACGCCATGCTGCGCGCCGTCGTCAAGCGCGGCGCGCCGACCATCGCCAACGACGTGCTGCGCTGGGTGCGGCGCATGTTCGACTACGCCATCAAGCGCCACCTGGTGCGCTTCAACCCGGCAGCGGCCTTCGACCTGGCGGATGCCGGCGGCAAGGAACTCGCCCGCGAGCGTGCGCTGTCACGCGATGAGCTGGTGACACTGTTCGAAGCGATGCGCCAGGCCAAGGGGTTCAGCGTCCAGAACGAGCTGACCGTGAAGCTGCTGTTGCTGCTGGCCGTGCGCAAAGGCGAGCTGATCGCCGCCCGCTGGGACGAGTTCGAGCTGGAGGCCGACCCGCCGGTATGGCACCTGCCCGGCATCCGTACCAAGACCGGCCAGCCCCTGGACATCCCGCTGCCGACCATGGCGATGGAGGGGCTGCAGAAGCTGAAGGAGCTGGCCTGCAACGCCGAGCACGTGCTGCCGGCGCGCAAGCTGCAGAGCCGCATGGTGCCGCACGTGTGCGAGTCGACCCTGGGCGTGGCGATGGGGAAGGTGAAGCATGGCCTGCCCCACTTCACGGTGCACGACTTCCGCCGCACCGCCCGCACACACCTGGCCGCTCTCGGCGTGGAGCCGCACGTGGCTGAGCGTTGCCTGAACCACAAGCTCAAAGGCGTGGAAGGCGTCTACAACCGGCACGACTACTTCGAGGAGCGGCGGCGAGCGCTGGAGGCGTGGGGGCAGTTGCTACTGAAGCTGGAGCGCCAAGGACCACATCCGAAGAAACCGGCCCCAGCGAACCAGCAGGCACCGCTGCCTCAGGAGGCTTGACAACTATTGATAACCGGCGGGATCATGTGTGCCATGAGCAGCAACACCATGAGCTTCGCCCTGCCGGAGGCCCTGCGCGAGTACGTCGACCAGCGGGTACGGTCCGGCCAATACGGCAACACCAGCGAGTACCTGCGTGAGCTGATCCGTCGAGACCAGGAAGAACAGGCCAAGAAGCGTCTGCGGGAACTCATCGAAGAAGGGCTGAGTTCAGGCCCTGGCCGTGCCCTGACTCCCAAGCGGACGGCACAGTTGAAGAAGCAGGCCCTGGGCGACCTGCGTTGAAGCCCGCTCAGCTTCGGCCCCGCGCCGATGCAGACCTGATCGAAGCGGCACGGTACTACGCCCAAGAAGGGGGCTTGGCCGTGGGAGAGCGGATGTTCGACGCTGCGATCGCAGCGCTCGAGCCGATCGAACGCATGCCCTCCATGGGCTCTCCCCGGCTGGGACAGATGTGCGACATCCCGGGCCTCCGATCCTGGCGAGTCGCGGGGTTCCCGATGCAGTGGCTCTACTTCGAGGCGCCCGATCATCTCGATGTCGTTCGCCTTGTCGGTGACCGACAAGACATCCTCGCGATCCTCCAGGATGCTGGCTGAGGCTCAGGGCCGTCGCACCCCAATCCTGCGGCCGATACAAGGTGCCCGATGACCGGCGACGAGCGTGAGGAGATGAACCGGCTGCTGGCCGAGAACCGCCGGCTGCGCGACTTGCTGACCGAGAACGGCATCGCTTGGCAGCCCCGCGACATTCCGCCGCGCACGGATCGAAGCTCGCGCCTCGGGACCGACGAGAAGGTGAAGCTCTTCGCCAGCCTGTTCCGCGGCCGGGAAGACGTCTACCCGGTACGCTGGGAGAGCAAGGCCGGCAAGTCGGGCTACTCACCAGCCTGCTCGAACGAGTGGCGGGCCGGCATCTGCGAGAAGCCGCGGATCAAGTGCGGCGACTGCGAGCACCGCGCGTTGATCCCGGTCACGGGCCAGACTGTCTTCGACCACCTTGCCGGCAGGCACACCGTAGGGGTGTATCCGCTGCTCACGGATGACACCTGCCACTTCCTGGCGGTGGACTTCGACGATGCCGAGTGGCGCGAGGATGCGCGCGCCTTCGCCGGCACCTGCGATGCGCTCGGCGTGCCGGTCGCGCTTGAAGTCTCCCGCTCCGGCAATGGCGCACACGCTTGGATCTTCTTCTCCGGCCGAGTGCAGGCACGCGACGCCCGCCGGCTGGGTACCGCCCTCATCAGCCACACCTGCGCGCGCACCCGCCAGCTGAAGCTCAGCTCCTACGACCGCCTGTTTCCGAACCAGGACACGATGCCGAAGGGAGGCTTCGGCAACCTGATCGCCTTGCCGCTGCAGAAGGCGCCCCGTGAAAGTGGCGGCAGCGTGTTCGTCGACCGTGACCTGCAGCCCCACGACGACCAGTGGGCCTTCCTGGCCGGCCTGTCAAGGATGTCGCCTGCGGATATCGAACCCACGATCCTGCGCGCCACCGGTGGCCGCCATCCGCTCGACGTGACCTTCATCGACAGCGAGGACCAGGCCACGCCGTGGCGTCGGCAGGAGCCGGCGTCCAGCCGATTGCCTGGCCCGATGCCGGCCTCACTGAAGATCACGCTGGCCAACCTGGTGTACTTCGAGAAGGCCGCTTTGCCACAACCTCTGGCCAACCGGCTGATCCGCCTGGCCGCCTTCCAGAACCCTGAGTTCTACAAGGCACAGGCCATGCGCCTTCCGGTGTGGGACGAGCCCCGCGTCATCGGCTGCGCAGAGAACTTCCCTCAACACATCGCCCTGCCGCGAGGGTGCATGGAAGCAGCGCTTACCTTGCTGCGCGAGAACGGCATTCGTCCCGACCTGCACGACGAGCGATCGACCGGGACGGGGCTGCAAGTGCAGTTTCGTGGCGCGCTCCGGCCGGACCAGCAGCAGGCGGTCGACGCCATGCTGGCCCACGACACTGGTGTCTTGTGCGCGCCGACCGCCTTCGGCAAGACGGTGACCGCAGCCGCGCTGATTGCCGCTCGGGGCGTGAACACCTTGATCCTGGTCCATCGGGCCGAGCTGTTGCGTCAGTGGCGCGAGAGGTTGCAGACTTTCCTGGCCGCGACCGATGGCGAAGGTGGTAGTGGACCCAACATTGGCGCGATCGGAGGTGGCAAGTCGAAGCCGACCGGAAAGATCGACATCGCGTTGATGCAGTCGCTGTGCCGCCAGGGCGAAGTCAACGCGTTGGTCGAGGACTATGGACACATCGTGGTGGACGAGTGTCACCACCTCTCGGCGTTCTCCTTCGAGGCGATCCTGAAGCGGGCCAAGGCGAAGTACGTCCTCGGGCTGACCGCCACGCCAATCCGCCGCGACGGCCGGCAGCCCATCATCTTCATGCAGTGCGGCCCGACGCGGCACACCGCGGAGAAGCCTTCGGGGGCGCCGCAAACCTTGGAGATCGTCCCGCGATACCTGACACCCCGGGTTGGGGCGGCCGACGATGCGCCAATCCAGCAGGTGTTCCAGGTCATCGCCTCGGATGTCGCGCGCACAGCCCAGGTTGCCGACGAGGTGACGGCTGCATTCGCCGCAGGAGCCAAGGTCCTAGTCCTGACCGAGCGGACGGAGCACCTGGACGCCCTGCGCCAAGCACTGGGCACGCGGGTCTCACCGCTGCTCGTGCTGCACGGCCGGATGTCGGCAAAGCAGCGCACTGCGCTGCTTCAGGAACTGGAAGCGCTGCCTGCCGATGCTCCGCGGGTGCTGCTCTCGACGGGCAAGCTGGTTGGCGAAGGCTTCGACCACGCGCCACTCGATACCCTGGTGCTGGCAATGCCCATCTCCTGGAAGGGCACGCTCGCGCAGTACGCCGGCCGCCTGCACCGGGAGCACGCCAGCAAGAGCAGCGTCCGAATCGTCGACTTCGTGGACGAGGGGCATCCCGCCTTGCTTCGGATGTGGGAACGGCGCCAGCGCGGGTATCAAGCCATGGGGTATCGGGTGATCCCGCAGGCTTCAGGGCTCTTCGATCCGGACAACTGACTCGGCAGAGCAGCCACGTCTCACAGCAGCACCATGACGCCGCCAACCGTACGGCCGGTCGCGCACCGGCCGCACCACAACATCAAGCTGCAACGTCGCCACCCGCCGCACCGCCCTTCGCTCCGCCCTTCTTTTTGTGCAGCACGGCGCCCAGATAGGCTGCCGAGGCCCTCCCTCTGTTGTGGCCAGCCAGGCGGCTCACCGCCAACCGCGCCGCGTCCTCCTGCTCGCGCGTCAGCCCTTCCCCACCGCCGCGCAGCGGCGGCTCCTGGCCGGTGATGGCGATGTACTCCTCGATCAGCGCCTCGTGCCGCAGGCCGTGGGCGGTGATGCCCAGGCCGTTCGAGGTGATGCCGAACTTCCGCAGCACGTAGCCGAACCGCACCATGTTCTGCTTGAGATCGCGGTCAGGGTCGCCCGTGTGGGCATGGCTGTCCCAGAAGGCGATCCGCTGCGCGCTGGCAACGGCCTGCCGGCGGCGCGGCGTGTTCATCGGCACGAAGCGTGGCCGGCCGCCCTTGGCGCCCTGGCGGATCCACACGTACTCTTCGCCCTGCTTCTCGGCCAGCGGCAGGGCGGTGTCGGCGAAGTTCACCACGCACTCATTGGGCCGGAACATGATCGCCTCGCGCTTGCGCAGGCCGAAGGCGCGGATCAGCCGCAGCATGCCGCCCACGTAGGGGTCGAAGGCGGCCACCTTGTCGATCAGGCCATCGACGTCCACGCCCTGCGCTGACCAGCTCTTGTCGCGCTCGTTGATGCCGCTGCGCTGGTACTCGGCCAGTTCCAGCCCGTAGAACGCCGGCGGGCGGATGAAGCCCGGTTTGCTGAGCCAGCTGGCCAGGCCGCGCAGGAAGCTGAGGTAGGTCTGGATGGTGGACGGCTTCAGGCCGTCCTTGCGCCACAGATCAACCGCGGCCTGGATGTGGCGCTGGCCCAGGTTGCGTGGGTCGGGCGCCTTCTTGAAGCCGCCGCGGCTTTCCAGCTCGCGGAAGAAGTGGCGCAGGAAGTTCGCCCGCTCGTACCGCGTCTTGAACGACACGCTCTTGGCGCGCGCCGTGTGCTCCATGTTGTGCAGCTTCAGCAGCACCTCCAGCACGGTGTGCGGGCTGGCCTTGCCGGGCACGAAGCGCGACAGGATCTCGTCGTTGGACAAGCCGGCCCACTCGCGCGGACGCAGCGCCTTCGGCGTGGCCCTGCCGCCCAGCGGCAGCGGGCGTGGGGTGGATGAATGGGAAGAAGGGATCAGCTGACGGTTGGGTTGCGAAGGCATACGCCCTCCGTGGGCAGTGGCCGCGCCTTCCCGAGGGGCGCGGCCGGGTTGAAGCTGGAATCGCAGCGCGGCCGGCCGGCGCGGATTCCGTCGCGCCGGCTTGGCGTGGCCTGGTGATGTCGCGCGGCAGGCCGGCCACGGCCTGCTGCGCCTACTCCGGGTTCGCCGGCGACGTCGCCGGTTGAAGGCGGCGGCGCCAGCTCGGTCGGTCTTCAAAATGGGAACGGGGTTGATCCGGCCCACGCACGGGTTTCCGCGACGCGCGAGCGGGTGGCAACGCCGGCCTCCAAGGGCATGGCGTTGCCGTCAGCCAGGTCGGGCCTGGCTGGCTGCGGTGGATCAGGTCTATGGCTTTCGCGTCGCCATCCACCTGCTGGAGCCGCCCCTTACCGAAATGCCGGGGCGGAGTCAGGTGCACGAGCAGCCAGCGCCGGCCGCGGCCCCCAACGGGGCCAGGGCGACCAGGCACTGCGCCGGCCTCCGGGCAAAGCCCCAGGGCACGGCAGAAGCTCGAACGGATGGCGGGCACGGGCGCGCGGCATCAGGCGCCGGCGCTGCGTGGGTTCGGTCAGCGGCGCGCTTCAAGAGCGCCCGGCGATCAACGCCGGCAGGCCGCGGACATCAGCTCCGCGAATGGTTTCCTCGGGACCGCAGGCTCAGGGCCGCGGCACGCCCGGTTCAAGGACCAGGGCTTCAAGGGCAGGTAACGACTGCGACGCCTGTTCGCTCGCGATGAGCAAGGGCCAGGAGCCCTTCGGGAGCCTGCAGTGGACACCGTGCGCGGCGTTAACGTCAACGCGGTTTCGGGCATTGCCACCGCCAAGCGGCGCGAAAGGCGTGTGCTTGGGCGAGCGTTGACGCGGCGCGTGAGGCGGCTCTGTTTCCAGCTCGGCGCTGGCAGCGGCGCGACGCCTGGGGTTGACATGCGGGGGCTTGGCCTCTGGTTCAGATGAACAGGTGGCGATGGCGTACGGGACGTGGTTTCGGCCCGGCCACAGCAGGCCTCCGATGCCACCAGAGTGGCACTGCGGTGACCCTCGACTGTCACTGCAGAAATCGGCCCCAAGAGCGCCCATTCGGTGTCACCCTGATGACCACCAGGAATCACTCGTGTGTCCCCCGAGTGTCACAACGGCCGAGCAGACCCGCGCTCCTCCCCGGCCTGGCGGGGTTGATCCAGCCCCTCGCCATGCCACCGTGACCCGTCCAACACGAGGAGCCGGCCATGCGCGACTTCCGATGGGTCAGCGGCCAGGTGGCCGAGGTCCAGCGCTTCATCAACGTGCCGCGGCGCTGGTGCGAACAGTACCCCGCCCGCGAACGCCGCGAGCTGTGGATCACCGCCGACCAGGGCCCGGAGTTCAAGTTCGTCGTCCACACCACGCTGATGCCCGCGCGGCGCGGCCACCGCGTGCTGGCGCTGCTGATGGGCCGCGAGCTGGTGGCGCTGCACAACCTGCAGACTGGCGAGTCGGTGAACTACCTGCGCAGCGACCCGCCGCTGCTGTGGCGTCGGTGCGAGGTGGTGGCCGGTGTGCTGGTCGGGGTGGGCTGCATCGCGGCGTTTGCCGTGGCTGGCGGTATGGCGCCGCTGGCGGTGGCAGCGGCCACGTTGATCGGTGCCCCCGGTGCGGTGGCGATGCGCTGGCTGGCACGGCGCCTGGCCCAGCGTGCGACCGACCGCGCGCTGCTTGAAGCGATGTGCCAGGCCGTGGCGCCAGCACCCAACTGGCCGGCATTGCGCCGCGTGAAGTAGCCGCGGCTCCCTCGACCCAGCCGATACGGCGACGCGCCAAGTGCTTGTCAGGGCAGTCGAAACTGCCCGCCGTTCGATTAAGCGCTGCCTGCGGCGCCTAATCCAACGCCCTCGCACACGCGGAGCGCCCGAACTGCACCCGGAGCGTAGAAGCGTCCGCGTGCTCGACGTTTCTACGCTCGGGCTGTAGTGGCGTGGGGCCTCACCACCCTCAACAGCAGCCGTACCCGGCAGTTACAAAGCGAGCCACCCGCCTGCCTGGCCAGCACACCGCCTGGCAGCGCGGCGCTGATCGCATCCGAACGACTTGCCCGACCGCAAGTTTCAACATATGCTTTGACATATGCCACACCAACCCTCGGAGGCCCAGGTGACTGAGCGCCACGCCGCGTTGTTCCGCAACGGCCGCAACCAGGCGGTCCGGATTCCTCGTGAACTGGAGATGGAAGGGTCCGAGGTGCTGATTCGCAAGGAGGGCGACAGCCTCATCCTGACCCCCATCCGCAAGCACAAGCTGCGCGACCTGTTGGCGTCGTGGGCGCCGATGGACGACGCGCTTCCCGAAGTGGAAGACCTGCCGCCCCAGCCGCGGGATGCCCTGTGATGGCCGTCCCTCAAGAGAGGCCGCGCACGCTGCCCTGCATGCTCGATACGAACGCCCTCTCCGAGCTGGTTCGCAACCCGCACGGCACCCTGGCCCAGAAGCTGAACGCGCTGGACCCGGATGCGGTGTGCACCAGCATCGTCGCGGCCTGCGAGCTTCGCTTTGGCGCACAGCGCAAGGGCTCGGCACCGCTCACGCAGCGGGTGGAGCAGCTGCTGCAGGCACTGACCGTGCTGCCGTTGGACACGCCGGCCGACGAGCACTACGCCGACATCCGCGCCACGCTGGAGCGCAGCGGCACCGCCGACCGCGGCGGGATTGGCAGCCACGACCTGTTCATCGCGGCCCATGCGCGCTCGCGCGGCATGACGCTGCTAACGCGCAAGCTGCGCGAGTTCCAGCGGGTACCGGGCCTGACCGTCGAGGACTGGCCCAGCGAACCGGCCAGCGCCACGCCGCCGCAGAAGAAGATCAGAGCAGGCACCAAGAACGACAGGGAGATCAAGTGAAAGAACAAGAAGCACGAAAACGACTGCAGCAATGCCTGCTGGACCTGCTGCCCGCCAACGGCAGCATGGTGGGCAACGGCAGCTTGCTCGCGCAGTGGACCCAGGCCGCCATGGCAGCGGGCCTCACCGTGACGGCTGAAGACTTCTCCGGCCTGCGCGAAGACCTGGTCGCACGCGGGCTGGTGGTCAAGGGCAAGGGCCGCGGCGGCTCGACCGGCCGTGCCGCCGCCGCTGCGGCGGGCAGTGACAGCTTCGCCCTGCAGGGCGAAGCGCCAGCGGTTGTGGGAGCAGCCGATGCCGCTGCCCAACCCAAGGCCAACACCTCCACAGCGCCCAAGACCCAGAAGCTGCGCGCCCCCGATGCCAACGAACCGGCCCAGGTGCTGAGCTACCGCCACAACGACCGGCGCAAGAACAACCCGGAGGTGGGCCTGGTCAGCGAGGCCAGCGACCCGCAGCAACCCAAGCAGACTTGGGCCTACAACCCGCACCTGGACCCGGTGCTGAACTTCGACAGCGCGCGGGCTGAGCTGGAGACGCTGATCGACGACGCGCTGGCCAGCGGCGACGCCGATGCCGCCCGCGCCGCACTGGAAGAGATCAAGCGCCGCGGTGCACCCTACCTGCAGTGGGCCGGCAAGGCCGAGCGCACCAGCTTCGAGGTCGACACGGTCAGCCTGCACGTGCACGAGCGCATCGACCCGATGAGCATCCTCTCGGCTGTGCGCAAGCGGTTGGAAGAGGCCACGGGCAAGACAGCGGCCAAGCTCAAGGCCGAAGAGCCCTCACCGATGGGCCGCCAGGCCAGCCTGTTCGAGGCGCCCTTCGAGAGCCTGCCGCTGCGCGCCGCGGTGGACTTCTACCGCCACGACAAGGGCTGGGCCAACCGGCTGATCGCCGGCGACAGCCTGCTGGTGATGAACAGCCTGCTGGTCAAGGAGGGCATGGCCGGGCAGGTGCAGACGATCTACATCGACCCGCCCTACGGTGTTCGGTATGGAAGCAACTTCCAACCCTTCATCGGAAGTCGCGAAGTCAAGGACGGTAGCGACGCCGACTTGACCCAAGAGCCCGAGATGATCAAGGCGTTCCGAGACACGTGGCAGCTCGGGATTCACTCATATCTAGCCTATCTGCGAGACCGACTGCTACTGGCGCGCGATCTACTTGCCCCAACTGGTAGTGTCTTCGTGCAAATCTCTGACGAGAACTTGCACCACGTACGAGAGCTTTGCGATGAGCTCCTCGGTGTCGACAACTTCCTGTCCATCGTCGCCATTAAGAAGACAGGAGGCGCGACGAGCGAAACGCTGTCGATGGTTACCGACTATTTGGTCTGGTACTGCCGAGACAAGAAGCAGGTCAAGTACAACGCGCTGTATCTGACTAAGAGCGCTGGCTCGGATGGCGCGACTGAGTACAACCGCGTCGAAGAAGCCAGTGGGCGGATCCGACGCATCACCGAGGAGGAGGCACTGGAGAAGGTGCCGTTGCCAGATGGCGCCAGGATACTCACCACGGATACCGCCGTATCCGATGGGTTCCGCGAAAACACCACGGGCAAGTTCGAATGGCAGAGTATTGAGTACGACTCAACGCCAACAAGAAACTGGAAGGCGACCTTCCCTGGCATGTATCGACTGGCAAAGGCAAATCGACTGATTCGTCGGTCGGGCCGTCGCATCTACAAGAGGTACTTCGACGACTTTGCTGTCACGCATCTCAACAACATCTGGTTTGATGTTCGAGGGGCGCTAGACCGCACCTATGTGGTCCAAACCTCAGACCGTGTAATCGAGCGCTGCGTCCTAATGACGTCTGACCCTGGCGATCTCGTGTTGGACCCCACCTGCGGCTCCGGCACCATCGCCTTCGTCGCCGAAAAGTGGGGCCGCCGCTGGATCACCTGCGACACCTCGCGCGTGGCCGTCACGCTGGCCAAGCAGCGCCTGATGACGGCCAGCTACGACTACTACCAACTCGCCTACCCGCACGAAGGCCTGAAGGGCGGCTTCATCTACAAGACGGTGCCGCACGTCACGCTGAAGTCCATCGCCAACAACGCCGACATCGACGCGATCTACGAGAGGCTGCACCCGGCCGTCGACGCTGCGCTCGGCGCGCTGAACGCCGCGCTGGCCCAGCACCCACCCACCGAGCCCTGGGCCGTCACCGAGGGCGTGCGAAAGGGCCAGAAGCTGGCGTTGGGCAAGAAGGGCGTGGCGCTGCACGAATGGGAAGTGCCGTTCCCCAGTGACGACGGCTCACCGCCCACCGGCTGGCCTGACGCACTGCGCGAGCCCTTCGACGCCTTCCACGCCGCTCGCCAGCGCATGCAGGCCGAAATGGACCGCTCCATCGCCGCCAATGCCGAGAGCGAAACGCTGTACGACAAGCCCGAGCCCAGCAAGACCAAGCTGCGCATCACCGGCCCGTTCACGGTGGAGGCGGTGCCCTTCCCCACCGTGCTGAGCCTGGAGGCGGCCGAAGGCGGCGCCGCTGCCACGCCCACCGAAGACCAGGCCTACCAGACCAGCATCGCGCGCAGCGGCGAAACCAGCCGCCAGCAGCAGTGGCGCGACGAGCTGCTGAAGACCGGCATCCGCGGCAAGGGCGGGCAGATGCTGAAGTTCGCCGAGCTGGAGGTGATGGCGGGCACCACCTGCCTGCACGCCACCGGCACGCTGGCGGAAAGCGGCGAGCGCGTGGTGGTGAGCTTCGGCCCCGAGCACGGCGCGCTGGAACAGCGGCAGGTGGAGCACGCCATCGGCGAAGCGGGCGAGCTGTTCCCTCGGCCCAAGATGATCGTGTTCTGCGCCTTCACCTTCGACCCCGAGGCGGCGAAGGACATCGACGCCTTCAAGGGCATCACAGCGCTGAAGGCGCAGATGAACACCGACCTGTTGACCGAAGACCTGAAGAAGGCCCGCTCCAGCAACCAGAGCTTCTGGCTGATGGGCCAGCCCGAGGTGCACGCCACGCAGCGGCCCGACGGCCGCTGGCAGGTGGAGGTGATGGGCTTCGACTACTTCGACACCGTGAAGGGTGAGCTCATCTCGGGAGGCAAGGCCAAGATCGCGATGTGGAGCCTGGACACCGACTACGACGGCCGCAGCCTGTTCCCGCACCAGGTGTTCTTCCCCATGGCGGGCAAGGACGAGGGCTGGCGCAAGCTGAAGAAGAGCATCCGGGCCGAACTCGACGAGTCGCTGCTGGAGCAGTTCCACGGCACGGTGTCGCTGCCCTTCGAGGCCGGCAAGAACGGCAAGGCGGCGGTGAAGATCGTCGATGACAGGGGCATCGAGTCGTTGAAGATCCTGCCGCTGACGGCATCGCCTTCGGGAGCCGGGGCATGACGTGGCAGGACTGGGCCACATTGGGGGGCGGCGTCGGCGGCGTATTCACGGCCATGGCGGCCATCGTGGCCGCCTGGCAGCTGTGGCACATGCACAAGCAGGGCATGACCAGCTTCGAAGATGCCCTGGTGCGTGAGTATCGAGAGCTGGCCTCGACGCTGCCGCTGCCCGCGCTGCTGGGCGAACCCATCAGCGACGAGCTGCACCGCGAGAAGCTCGACGAGTTCTATCGCTACTTCGACTTGTGCAACAGCCAGGTCTTCCTGCATGACCAGGGACGGATCAGCGACGAAACCTGGTCGTTCTGGGAACAGGGCATCCGCACGAACCTGAAGCGCCCGGCCTTCGCCCGTGCCTGGAACGAGATCGCGGGGCGGGCCAACGGTGACTTCGCCGAGTTGCGCCGGGTCTGCCCGCCGGCGCCGGCCACCCCGCCCGAGGTGTCGGCATGAAGACGCCCGGCAACGTCATCATCAACTCACCCTTCGAGGCACCGCGCCGGCACTGGCAGCCGCAGCGCGACGGCACGCTGACGCTGGTGGAAGAACGCCGGCCGGCCAGCTACGAGATCTACGACGTGCGCAACAACACGCGCCGTGTGGAGACGCTGGACCAGGTGAACGAGATCCGCCAGCGCATCGAGCGCTGGCGCGCCGACGACTACCCGGGCATCACCGCGGTCACCCGCCAGCTGCTGGCCCACTGGCAAGACCAGGGCGCGCGCCAGCACCCGTTCTACTTCTGCCAGCTGGAGGCCATCGAGACGCTGATCTGGTGGGTGGAGGCAGCCGATGCCTACCGCCAGGGGGTGTTCCTGCAAGGCGATGGCGGGCCTTGGGAGCGGGTGTGCAGCAAGATGGCGACCGGTTCGGGCAAGACCACGGTGATGGCCATGATCATCACCTGGCAGGTGCTGAACGCGGTCACCTACCCGAAGCGGCCACGAGACTTCTCACGCGCCATCTTCATCGTGGCGCCGGGCCTGACCGTGAAGGAGCGCCTGCAGGTGCTGCTGCCGGGCAACCCCGCCAATGCGTACGACGAGTTCTCGACCTGTCCGTCCGAATCGCTGCGCCAGAAGCTGAACCAGGCCGAGGTGCTGGTGGAGAATTGGCACACCCTGATGCCGGCCAAGGAGCCGGATCGATCGGTGGTGAAGAAGGGGCGCGAGACCGAGGAGGTCTACACGCGCCGCGTGCTGGGCCGCCTGGCGCAGCACCGCGACATCGTGGTGATCAACGACGAGGCGCACCACGCCTACCGCAAACCGGCGGATGTGAAGATCAGCAAGGCGGACGCGGAACGCCTGGGCCTGGATCTGGACGAGGCGACGCGCTGGATTGAAGGCCTGGACCGCATCCACCACACGCGGCGCATCGGCCGCTGCTTCGACCTCTCGGCCACGCCGTTCGCGCCCACCGGCAAGACCAACAGCGAGGAAGGCCTCTTCAGCTGGATCGTCAGCGACTTCGGCCTGACCGACGCCATCGAAGCCGGGCTGGTGAAAACGCCGCGCGTGGTGATCCGTGACGATGCGCTGCCGGATGCCAAGAGCTACCGCTCCAAGCTCTACCACCTGTACCGCGACCCCGATGTCCAGCAGGACCTGAACCGCCGCGGCGCCGAGCCCCACGAGGCGCTGCCCAAGCTGGTGCAGGACGCCTACACGCTGCTGGGTGCCGACTGGCGCGTGGCGTTGCACGAATGGCAGAAGGCAGGGCACCACTCCCCGCCCGTGATGCTGACGGTGTGCAACCGCGTGGAGACCGCTGCGCGCATCGAGCACTACCTGAACCATGGTGATGCGCACTGGCCCGAGCTGAAGTCACCGGAGCAGACCCTGCGCGTGGACTCCAAGGTGCTGGAAAAGGCCGAGATCGGCGAGAAGGCCGGCTCCGAGAGCGTGTTCAAGGCACGGCTGGGCTCGCTGCTGAAGGCATTGGCGGTGCCGGCGGGCGTGGCGAAGCAACTCGACGAGGTCAAGAAGGACGCCGACCGCCTGCAGGTGCTGGCCCGGCACTTGGGCCTGACCGACGACGACTGGGCCGAGCACGCCAAGGCGCCGGTGGACGCACAGCTTGAACTGTTGATCTGCAAGGCGCCGTTGCCCCCTGCGGTGCGCGACTACCTGCTGGGCACCACCGAGTACGCCAACCGCCTGCGCGACATCGTCAAGGCGGCCCACCTCCCCAAAGACCGCGAGGAACGGCTGCTCGCGCTGGACAAGGAGGACCTGTTGCGCGCCATCGTGGACAACGTGGGCAAGCATGGGCAGGCCGGTCAGCGGCTGCAGAGCGTGATCTCGGTGGCCATGCTGTCCGAGGGCTGGGACGCGAAAAACGTCACCCACATCATGGGGCTGCGTGCCTTTACGAGCCAGTTGCTGTGCGAGCAGGTGATCGGCCGCGGCTTGCGCCGCGTGGGCTACGACAAGGACGAAAACGGGCTGTTCGTGCCTGAGTACGTCAACGTGTTCGGCGTGCCCTTGTCGGTGTTCGTGGATGCGGGAGAAGGAGGAGAGACACCACCACCGCCGAAGCCGAGTACCCAGATCGAGTCATTGCCTGCGCGCAACGAATTCGAAGTGCGCTGGCCCAACCTGCTGCGGGTGGACACGATCGTGAAGCCGGCGCTGTCGGTGCAGTGGTCGAAGGTGCCTGACCTGCAACTCGACCCGGCCCAGACCGTGATCACCGCCGAACTGGCGCCGGCGGTGGGCGGCGCCACCGACCTGAGCAAGACGACGAACATCGATCTCAGCAAGCTGCCCGAAGAGTTCCGCGAGCAGCGCATCGTGTTCCAGGCAGCCCGCAAGGCGTTCGACCAGCTTGCCGGCAAGTTCACGGGGAATCGGGAGTACCTGGTGTTCCAGCTCATCCGGTTGGTGGAGCAATTTCTGGGGTCGAAGAAGCTCGTGATCCCGAGCCTGTTCCACGCCGAGGGCGTGCGGCGGCGCATCTTGGTGGCGCTGAACATGGACCTCATCGTGCAGCATGTGGTGAAGCACGTGGAGCAGCAGAACGTGGCCAGCATCGAACCGGTGTTCGACCCCGAGCAGCCGATCGGCACCACCCGCGCGATGCGCACCTGGTACACGACGAAAGGCAACCAGCCGACGCGCAAGTCGCAGATCAGCCACGTGGTCGGTGACAGTTCGTGGGAGATCTACGCCGCCACCTTGTTCGACGCCAGCGACAAGGTGAACGCCTACGCCAAGAATGACCATCTCGGCTTCCAGATCTACTACCTCTGGGGTGGTTCCCGAAAGCGCTTCATCCCCGACTTCATCGTGCGCTTGGCCAACGGGCGCAACCTGGTGCTGGAGATCAAGGGCGAGGACTCGCCAATGAACAGCGCCAAGCGCGATGCCTTGGCCCTCTGGGTGAAGGCCGTGAACGCCAAGGGCGGCTTCGGCCGCTGGTGCTGGGACGTGGCGTTCAAGCCAGCAGAGATTCAAGACATTCTGAGCCGACACAACGGCCCCATCGACAATGCCGATCGAGAGCTGATATTGACTGCGGGCGCAGAAGCATCGCCAAAGGACTGACCCCATGTTGACCCACCTGCGCATCAAGAACTTCAAGGCCTGGAAGGACACAGGGCCGATCCGCCTCGCACCGTTGACCGTGATCTTCGGGGCCAACAGCGCGGGCAAGAGCAGCCTGGGTCACCTGCTGCTGGCGCTGCAGCAGACCGCGCGCTCCACCGACCGCAAGCGCGCGCTGCACCTGGGCGACTCGGCCTCGCTGATCGACCTGGGCACCTTCGAGGACTGCCTGCATGGCCACGACCTGCAGCAGACGTTGGGCTTCGAGCTGGGCTGGCGCCTGCCCAAGGCGCTGGAGGTGAAAGACCCGCTGCAACTGACGCGGCGCTACGCCGGCCAGGACATGAAGCTGGAGGTGGAAATGGCTGCCGGCAAGAGTGCGCAGCCTGAAGTGCAGACCATGCGCTACGCCCTGCAGAGCAGCGGTGTCACGGTGCTGGACGTCGACTTTCATCGCGACGCCCAGCGCAAGCTGCACCTGCAGTCGAAGCACTATGAGTTCAGAAAGGCTGACGGCCGGCAGTGGCCGCTGGAAGAGCCCGAGAAGTTCTACCGCCTGTCGGACGTGACCGCAGCTCGTTTCAAGAACGCCGGCTTCATGGCCGACTTCGCGCTCGCCACTGAGGCCATGCTCGACAACCTGTCGTACCTGGGCCCGCTGCGCAGCCACCCGCAGCGCATCTACCAGTGGTCGGGCGACACGCCAGCCAGCGTGGGGCCGATGGGCGAACAAACCATCGCAGCCATCCTTGCGGCGCAAGGCGACGCGCGGCAACTCAACCGCGGCCCGCGAAGGTCCAAGCAGGCGTTCGCCGAGTTCATCGCCGGCTGGCTCAAGGACCTGGGCGTGATCACCGACTTCTCGGTGCGACCAGTCGCGGTGGGCCGCAAGGAATACGAGGTTCTCGTCAAGACGGGGCCGAAGTCTCCGGAGGTCAAGATCACCGACGTCGGCTTTGGTGTCTCGCAAGTGCTCCCGGCACTGGTACAGGCCTTCTACTGCCCGCCGCACTCCACCGTTTGGATGGAGCAACCCGAGATCCACCTGCACCCGCAGGTTCAGGCCGAGCTGGCCGATGTGTTCATCTCGGCGATCCAGTCCCGTCAGGACGGGGTGGAGCGTCAAGTACAGCTGATCGTGGAGAGCCACTCCGAGCACTTCCTCAACCGACTGCAGCGCCGGGTGGCAGAGGGTGTGCTGACGCCCGACGACGTGGCGGTGTACTTCTGCCGCCGCTCGGCCGCAGGGACCGACCTGGAGCCGCTGAAGCTCAACCTCTTCGGCGACATCGAGAACTGGCCTCCGAACTTCTTTGGCGACGAGATGGCCGACATTGCCGCGCGCACCCTGGCCGCGATGAACCGCAAGAAGGCGCAAGCAGCAGGGCAGCCGGCCGAATGAAGGCTGTCGTCGACACCAACGTGCTGCTGGTGGCCAATGGCGACCATGCTGACGTTTCAGAAGACTGCGTGAACGAATGCGTGCGCCGCTTGCAGGCGATGCAGGCTGGAGGCACTGCGGTGATTGACGACGGCTTCCGCATCGTCGGCGAGTACCTGCACAAGAACCGCCCGAACGTCCAGAAGGGCGCAGGCAATGTCTTCCTGAAATGGCTGCTGCAGAACACCGCCAACGCCAAACGGGTCGAGACCGTGCCACTTACCGAACTGGCGCCGGACCGCTTTGCCGAGTTTCCCGACCCGGCGCTGGAGCCGCAGTTCGACGCACCTGACCGAAAGTTCGCGGCGGTGGCGCACGCGCACCCCGGAAAACCTCCGGTCTGGCAGGCGGCCGACAGCAAGTGGCTGGACTGGTGGCCGGCACTTGCGGTCCAAGGCGTGCGGGTGGATTTTCTGTGCCCGGACGACGCCTGCCGCTTCTACGCGAAGAAGTTTCCGAACAAGCCGGCGCCTTCGTTGCCACCACCATGAGCGCGTTCTTCCGCTTTCCGCACACGCCTCACCTGGCTTGGCTGGGGCGCGGTGAGCCGCGTGACGACAAGGTGCTGTCGGAGGCCGAGGCAGCGGAGTTGCTGTCTGCCGAGGTCGTGCTCGAAGAGAAGGTGGACGGCGCCAACCTCGGCTTCTCGCTCAGCGCCGACGGTGAGCTTCGTGTGCAGAACCGCGGGCAGTATTTGGCCGAGCCGCACAGCGGGCAGTTCGCACGGCTGCCGCAGTGGCTGGCGATACACAGCAGCGGGATTGGTGACGCGCTACTGGAGCACGCAGACAACGGACTGATGCTGTTCGGCGAGTGGTGCGCCGCTCGCCACTCGCTGGACTACACACGGCTGCCCGACTGGTTTCTGCTCTTTGACGTGTTCGAAGGAAGCTCGGGCCATTTTTGGAGCAGCAGCCGCCGCGACGACCTGGCCGCCGAGCTGGGCCTGGCAACAACGCCCTGCCTCGCACAAGGACGCTTCACCCTCTCTGACTTGTCGGCGAAGGTGCAACTTTGGCCCAGCCGCTTTCGCGACGGCCCGCTTGAGGGCATCGTCGTTCGGCGTGAGTCGGACGGGTGGTGCGAACGAAGAGCAAAGCTGGTTCGCGGCGACTTCACGCAGGGGATCACCGATCACTGGCGCAATCGGCAGATTCAGTGGAACCGGTTGTCAACCGAGTTGGCCACTTGATCCAACCGCCCGCACTGCGCTCATGCATCAGACACCGTCACGCTGAAGGAGCACAAGATGCCTGACCGTGTCGCCGGCTACCTGATCCACTTCGACGAGGATCGGCGCAACTACCTGTTGAACGGCATCCGCGACCCGGCCGATGGATTCTCCGACGCACTCAGCAGTGCCGACTGGTCCGTTCGGCAGTGGGAGGTTTGCGGCTTGATGTTCGAGCCCGATGCCATCACCCACTGGGCATTGGCGCGCAAGGGGCATCGTGTTGCGACCGGCAAGGTGAAAGTGGACTTCACCGAGGTCACTCCGACTGACATCAAGATCGCCGACGTCGTGCAGCGCATCGGAGAAGGTGTGCAGCGCAACATCATCAGCAGCCGCTCGGGATCGGGCGGCCCGGTGCCTGGCGCGACCTGGCAGAGCCTCAAGCGCGCGCTGCGGGAAATCGATCCGGTCTCCCTGGAAGCCGTCGAACGGCTGGAGCGCCTGCGAGAGCAAAGCCGTGAGCGCATCACGCGGCCGGGCACTGAGGTCGTGGCGCAGGAGCGCGATGCTACGGGCGTCGCGCTCGACGTTTTCGATCAGACGGGGCGGCTGCGCAAAGCGACCTTGCAGGGGTGGACCGCGCCGACTGGGGACAACTTGACTTCCTTCTTGGACGGCCTGGCAGGCGTCCGGACGATCGAAGACCAATTGATCGCCCGCGATGCCGCGTCCTTCCCGCAGGCGGAGGGACGACGCACGACGCTGCTGGGTGCGGTCTTCTCGACGGGCGGGCGAAAGCTGGAAGTCTTCAACGTCAACCGCTCATCGGTTGAGCATGCGCTGGGCGTTGACCTGCTGTACTACCACGAGGAGTTCGATGCGTGGACCATGGTCCAGTACAAGTCCATGGAGCGCGAGGACGACGATCCCGAGAGAACGGCCGTGTACAGGCCGGATGCGCGATTCGACGCGGAACTGGCTCGGATGGTCGGTTTTCGCCAAGCAATTGCCGATCGGTGGACCCCAACCGATGGGGTGTCGGCATACCGCCTGCACGGCGATGGGTTCTTCTTCAAGTTCTGTTCCCGAATCCAGTTAGAAGTGCTCTCCGAGGCCCTCCTGCCCGGTATGTACCTGTCGCGAGAGCACATCGAGTCCGTCCTGGCAGATCCAGCCTCATTGGGCCCGCGAGGAGGCCGTCAGATCACCTTCGAGAACTGTGGCCGGCATCTCAGCAACACGCTTTTCGCAGACCTCGTGCGGGACGGTTGGATAGGTACCCGATCGGTGTCATCGGCGCGAGTGGCCCAGCTCGTCCAGGAGGGCCTGGCGGGCAATCGATCGATCGTCATTGCCCGGGCAAGGCGAAGCGGTCAGGCGGCCAACGTCGAGGAGACCATCACTTCCCTGGGACTGTAGGGACTTCGCTGATCGACACGCCGACGATCGACATGAGTAGGCTGGAGGAGCGCTCAGTGAGGGACACAGGCTTTGGCGAACTGGGGCGTCTGCTGGACCGCTCGCGGGACCTGGAATCCGAGGTGAACCGCATGCTGGGTGGGGACACACTGCAACTGTTCGACGACAGCCCTCGAACGCTTGTGGCTCTTTCGGCCGCGCAAACCTCGCTGGAGCATGGCACCGCTCTTCGGGTATTGCTCGCGCAGCCACTCCCCACCGCCGGCATCAGCATGATGCGGCTTCAGCATGAGGCCCTGACGCGGGCGGTATGGCTGTTGTACGCCGCGTCTGACGACCAGATCGACCGCCTGGTCGCCACACTCGATGCCGCCTCCGAGAAGGCCGCAGCCAAGCTGCCAATGGCCAAGGCGATGCTCGACGAGATCGTCGGCAAAGCGCCCCACGGCGCGGTCGAAATGCTCACGCACTTCAAGGACGTGAATGCGCCGGCCCTGCACTCTTTCGTGCACGGTGGCATCCATGCCATCCAGCGCGGCCTGACGGGCTATCCGGTCGAACTGCTCGCCAACGTGGTGCGCAGCTCCAATGGGCTGTACACCATGGCCGGTATGCTGCTGGCCATCCTCTCGGGTGACGAGGCCCTGGCCAAGCGCATGAGCAAGATTCAGCCGCGCTTTGCCGACTGCCTGCCACCGCTGATCGTGCCTGCGGCCAGGCCCGAAACCTGATGCACGGTTCCAATCAACCAGCCGCCGGGGCAGATGTCATGGCACAGTCTGTTGTGCGGAGCCGACACCGGCTCCAGCCCCCAATTCCTGTGTACCCACACGTGTACCCGCCAGCGACCTCGAGTCCGGAAACCCAGCATCCATGCGGCTTCCCGGCCGATCTCCCTGAGCAGGTGCAGAACATCGAATGAAGACCGGACCCGCGCCATGACCGACTCCGTCCCGCGGCCCGGCAGCCTGTTCGTCGTCGCGGCGCCCTCGGGCGCCGGCAAGACGTCGCTGGTGCGCGCGTTGCTCGCCGACGCGCCGCTGATGCAGCTGTCGGTGTCGTTCACCACGCGTACGCCGCGCCCCGGCGAAGTCGACGGGCGCGACTACTTCTTCGTCGACGCCGCCGGCTTCGAGCGCCGCCGCGAGGCCGGCGAGTTCCTCGAATGGGCCGAGGTGCACGGCAACCTGTATGCCACGTCGCGGGCCTGGATCGACGACCGGATCGCGGCCGGCGTCGACATCGTGCTGGAAATCGACTGGCAGGGCGCCGTGCAGGTGCAGCGGCTCTTTCCCGACGCGATCGGCGTCTTCATCGTGCCGCCTTCGATCGGCGTGCTGCGCGAGCGGCTGACGCAGCGCGGGCAGGACACCGCCGAAGTGATCGAGCGGCGGGTCGTCGCAGCCGAGGCCGAGCTGAAGCAGGCGCACCGCTTTCAATATGTTATTATTAATCAAGACTTTGCGAGCGCCCTCGCCGATCTGCGCACGATCGTCGACGCGGCGCGCCTGAGGTTCACGAAACAGCAAGCCCGGCACCCGGCGACGTTCGCCGCGCTGGGCATCACCAAGCGAAAACAGGTGTGACATGGCCCGCATCACCGTCGAAGATTGCCTGAAGCAGATCCCCAACCGGTTCGAGCTGACGCTCGCGGCCACCTACCGCGCGCGCATGCTCGCGCAGGGCCACGCGCCCAAGGTCGAGTCGAAAGACAAGCCCACCGTGACCGCACTGCGCGAAATCGCCGCCGGCAAGGTCGGAGTGGAAATGTTGCGGCGCGTCCCGATCTGATGAGGTAACGGCCGGTCCCGCCTCGGTCGTC
The DNA here is from genome assembly GCA_029782215.1 of Chloroflexota bacterium. Lineage (GTDB taxonomy): Bacteria > Chloroflexota > Anaerolineae > J102 > J102 > SSF26. Next base: position 661 of record JAKOVD010000211.1, on the reverse strand, counting down.
GCGGACATGGCCACCCATCACACGCCCCCCGTCACACCGCCCGCCCGGCGCGGGCGCCGACAGCCTGCGCCGCCCGAGGCGCCCCCCACCGCGCTGGCCGACGGCGGTTTCGTCACGGTGGCCGACGAACGGCAGGTGGTGTCGCTCGCCGGCCTGACCCGCAAGGCCGGCGCCTACCTGTCCGAGGACGACCTCAAGCGCATCCGCGAGGCCTATCGCTTCAGCGACGAGGCGCACCTGGGCCAGTTCCGTTCCAGCGGCGAGCCCTACATCTCGCATCCGATCGCGGTCGCCGAGATCCTCTGCGGCTGGAAGCTCGACGCCGATTCCCTGATGGCCGCACTGCTGCACGACGTGATCGAGGACACGACCGTCGCCAAGCAGATCCTCATCGAGCGTTTCGGTCCCCACGTGGCCGAACTGGTCGACGGCCTGTCCAAGCTCGAGCGCGTCGAGTTCGCCTCCAAGGAGCAGCAACAGGCCGAGAGCTTCCGCAAGATGCTGCTGGCGATGGCGCGCGACGTGCGCGTCATCCTGATCAAGCTCGCCGACCGGCTGCACAACATGCAGACGCTCGACGCGGTGCCGGTCGACAAGCAGCGGCGCATCGCCCGCGAGACGCTCGACATCTATGCGCCGATCGCCAGCCGCCTGGGCCTGC
>JAKOVD010000084.1 GCA_029782215.1 Chloroflexota bacterium | reverse complement strand
ATGGCAGACCTGGGCGCGGCGGTGTCTTCGCAGGAGACTCTGGCGGCTGCTCTGGTAGGAACCAACATGCCCGAATGGGAGCAAGATGCAGTGCTGGAGACCTACGAGGTCGAAATGGGCTACGGCGAACGCTATCTGGCGATCCCCGGAGTGGATAGCCGTGTCGCCTACGGTGACATGGAGGACTTCATCGCCACCGTGGGGGACGTCGTTCTGCGGGAACGGCTGCAGAAGGCTATTATCGGGCGTGGCGCCTTCCGCAGGTTCAAGACCGTACCGTGTAAAAACCTCGCCTGGGCAGTAGAACTGACCGCGAGACACACGCTGGCGGGTCACGTTTGCCGATCTGCGTGCGGACGGATGTGTTCAGTAATCGCTGGTGACAGGATCAGTGGTCGCCGATGACATCAGGTGAGACGGCCTTTCGGCCCCTCTGCAGCGTGCGATAGACCGAGTGATCCGTTCGGTCTCCTTTTCCCGCCATGCAGTTGTCCGAGTTCCCCTATTGGCCGGCTACGCCCCCAACAATGCTGGCGTTGTGAGGTAGTCCTTGATGATACCCCCCAACACCGGCCGGTAGGCGACGGGACCGGCGCACAGCGGCGGCGTGCGCGTGACCGGAGACTGCTGATCCAGGCTCTGGTGTGGGCGGCGGGTGTGGTAGTAGGCGACGAATTGGGTCAGAACGCGCCGCAGATGGGCATCGCTGAGAATCAGGATGTGATCCAGGCACTCTTCCCGGGCGGTGCGGACCCACCTTTCCGCAAAGGCATTGGCATTTGGCGCCTGGTAGGGTGTGGCGATAATCCCCATGCCTTCGGACTGGAAGACCGCATCAAAGGAAGGCGTGTACTTCTTGTCATGATCACGGATGAGGCAGCGTAGTTCGGTTTGTGTCTCTTCCCACAGCCAGACGAAGTTGCGCGCCTGCTGGGCCACCCAGGCGCCATCGGGGTTAGCGGTGACGCCAGCGAGATAGACGCGGCGGGTACCCAGTTCGATGAAGAAGAAGACGTAGAGGGTTTGCAGGCGGATGGTTTCGACGGTGAAGAAGTCGCAGGCCAGGAGCTGGTGTTTGTAGTGCTGCATCAGGGTCCGCCAGCCGATGGAGCCGAAGCGCACCGGGGCAGGGAGAATGTCATGAGCTTTGAGGACATTGCGCACCGTGCTGACAGAGACCTCGTGTCCCAGCTTCTGCAGTTCACCGGCGATCTTGCCGTAGCCCCAGCGTGAGTTGTCCCTGGCCAGAAGCACGATCAGCTCGCTCACCTCGGAGTCGATGGGCGGCCTGCTGCCCTGACTGTCGGACTCTTGCGGCCAATTGCGGCGGACGAGGGTTCGGTGCCAGCCGATGACGGTCTCTGGCTTGAAGATGCGGATGATGTCACTGAGTTGATCGGTGGTGAGGCGGCCCCGCTTCTTGAGTGTCGCAACCAAGACGGCCGGCGTCCATTTCTCCTGCCGGCTGGGCCTGACGACGTGGACTTGTCTGCGGGCGAGGATATCGAGTTGCTGGCGGAGGATGAGGATCTCGATGTCTTTCTCAGCGGCGGACAGGCGGCTGATGCGGAGCAGGTTGATGAGGGCAGAGAAGAGCTGAGCCAGGATAGACCAGATCATGGAGTGACTCTCGTGACCAGGGGGCATGTGTGCCGACAAAGTGGGCACGATTCTAGCCGCGACGAGGCCAGGGCGTCACGTTTGCAGGCTCAATTGGCTTCAGATGAGGTATTTACACGGTGCGCGCGCCGGACCTAGCAGAGAACAGGCGCGTCTTCGACGAAGAGTGGTACACTATCGCATGGTGCGGAAGTCATCGCCTCGGCGCCTACGAAGCCGCCGGTATGTCCGCACCGGAGGAGGTCGCGATGTTTTCACGTGCATCGAGATGGGCTTTGATCCTCACGGTGTTGGCCCTGGCGCCGGCCTTGAGCGGCCATCTGTTGGGCCGGATGGCGGCAGCACCTTTCCCCAGCTTGGCGCAGGTCCAGGCTGATTCTGCCGCCGCGCCCACCCCTGTCGTCAATCTCACGCAGTCGCCCTCCTATTTGCCCCTGGTGCTAAGGGAGGCCGCGGTCGCCACTCCGACCGTGACGCCAACCCCGACTCTGACGCCTACCGTCGCGGCGACGCCAACGACTAGCACACCCGGATGTTCCGAAAGGCTGATCAACGGTGGATTCGAGACAGAGGACGGCTGGCTGATTAAATCGAACCCGGTGCTGGCTGCCTATGACGCAACTCCCGTCCACAGCGGCAGCCGCAGCATGCGCACCGGCATTGCTGCTGGCGGGGCCAATGTCCTCAGCTACTCCCCAATCGAGCAGGCCGTGATCTTCCCAGCCGGCCTTACCTCGGCCACCGTCAGCTTCTGGCGTTACACTGCCAACGGCGACATTGGCGCCGCGGCCGCGGCTGGCTGGCAGCCCGGCCACGCCAGGTTGCCAGAGACTGAGGCCGAACGCCCGCACGATGTCCAGGCTGCCGACTACTTCTACGTCGTCGCCATCCTGCCCGGCGGCGCCATCGACTACCTCTTCAGCGAGACGGCCAACGCACAAACCTGGCGCTCTAAGTCACTTACCCTCGACGCCGGTCGCTATGCCGGCAAGTCCATTCGCTTCCAGTTCGGAACTTACAATAATGGGACCGGCGGTGTTTCCAGCACCTTTGTCGATGATGCATCTCTGGTCCTCTGCCTGCCCGGCGCTACGGTCACGCCGACGACTACACCATCACTCACCCCGACGGCCACGCCTACGACCACACCCACGCCCTCGCCGACGCCGCCGGGCAGTCCCACCCCGCTGCCTACACCCAGCAGCTACCCCACAGCCTTCCCGCAGGCCTGGCCGGTGCCCTACAAGCTGCTGACCCTGGATTTGGGCGCTGGGAGTCGGCCGCACGGCGTGGCGATCAGTCCGGCAGGTGACCGCGCCTACGTCGCTTTGCACGGCGTTGAACACGGCGGCCGCGAGCTGGCCGTCGTGGATACCATCCCCTGGACGCTCCTGGGCACGGTGCAGCTCGATACGCAGCCCGCCGGGCCCAACGGTGTGGCGATCGTGGCGCTGAGCGGCATGCCCTGGGGCTATTTGGTCGGCGTGACCAATCGTGAAACCGACGAGCTGCTCCTGGTAGACCCTAGCTCTTGGGCGATCCACCGGCGCTACACGGTCGGCGACATGCCGGACGGCGTGATCAGCCAGGGCGACCTTGTCTATGCGGCGAGCTTTGGCAGCGACCAGGTCAACCTCGTCAACTGGACCACCCTGGAAGGTGCCGGGACGATCGGGGTCGGCCACGAGCCTGCCCTCTTCACATCTGACCTCAGCGGCGGCGACGTCTTCCTCTCGCTCCACGCCGCCAACAAGATCGCCCGGATCAAGACCAACTACGTCGCCGGGGAGTACGACGATGTGCCTGAGCCGTATGGCCTGGCCTTCGACCCGACCGACCGGCGCCTGTACGTCGCCAACCGCGGCCCGCATCACAAAATCACGGTGCTGGACGTCGACACTGCAACCATCGCCGGTGCCATCGACATCGGTCGTGAGCCCTACGTGGCGGCGGTGAATCCCGACACCGGACATCTTTTCGTGGCCTGCGGCGACGAAGTGAAGGTGTACAACACCCTGGACTGGTCGCCGGTGGTCTCGATCCCTGTGCCGCCAGGCGCCGAGGAAGGCATCACCGTTGACAGTGGTCGCGATCTCGTCTACGTGACCAGCAGCGAAGGCGACGCTTTGACCGTCATTCAGGATGCGGCTGCACCGCTGGCCCTCTTCACCAGTGATCGCGACGGCAACAGCGAGGTCTATCGCATGCTGCCTGACGGCCGCGAACAGGTGCGCCTGACCTTCACCACCGGCAGCGGCGAAACCGACGCGACCGGCTCAGCAGACGGCCGTTGGATCGCCTACAGCCGCAGCATGGCGGACGGCAGCGTGCAACTCTGGCAGATGAGCCGCAACGGCCGCAACGCCCACAGCCTGCCTTCCGGCGGTTCACAGGACTCCAGGCCGGCGTGGTCACCCGACGGCAGATTCCTGGCCTTCAACTCTTACCGGGATGGCAATTGGGACATCTACAAGCTCGAATTGGCCACTGGGTTCATGACCCAACTGACCACAGAGGCCGCCGAGGACCTCAACCCTGACTGGTCGTGGGCCAGTGATCGCATCGCCTTTCAGTCGAACCGCGAGATCGGTAGCAATCCTGAGCTTTTCAGCATGGCTGCGGATGGCAGCGACGTCCGCCGCATCACCACCAATATCAACGGCGACGCTGCGCCGAGCTGGAGCCCTACAGGCACGCAGCTTGCCTTCTGGGGCACCCGCAGCGAGCAGACGATCTACCGGACTGAGAGCGATGGCGATGGCATTGTGCCCCTGGTTTCGGGTTATGTCCGGCCGGGGAGCCCGAAGTGGGGTCCGGGCGCCGCCGGTAGTTGGATCATCTTCACCGGGTTCCGGTCCGGCTCAGGGTACAGCGAGGTCTTCCGCATGGTGAACGACGGCAGCGGGCTGGTTCTGTTGACGGACAACGAGGTCAATTTCGACACCGCTTCCGGTTGGCTACCCGGCGCGCCCTAGGGAGGCGCCTGCGCCGCATGCGCCTCCCTTCTGACCGGCAAGGCTCGACTGTTGTCGTTCGCCGCCAGCAGCGGGCCCCTTAGCGCGCCTCGTGTTGGCTCGTCCTGGCTATTTCGCTCATCCGTTCGGTTCTGGGTCGGAGAGGGCAAAACCGCGCTTGACATCTCTGTGTGGTTTACGTAGAATACGCAAACTACACAGAGATGCATTGGAGGCGTTATGACCGTGTCAACTACTATCAGCAAGACCGATCTGGCGCGCCGGACCCGCCAGGTAGTGGATCAGGCACGACGTGGTCGACCGGTGATCATCGAGAGCTACGGTGAGGAGCAGGTTGCCGTGCTCGACGCGGCCGACTATCGCTGCCTGCGCGCCATTGCCGCTTACCATGCTCTGCCCCCGCATCCAGCGCCCGTCAACGATCCCAGCCTGTCGCCGCGCGGTTTAGATCAGCCTGAGGTAGAGGCCGCTGTCGCCGGCGCGGAAGGTGACATTCAGGCTGCATGGAATCGTGTTATCAGTGCCTATCTCGATGGCGATATCAGTCTGGGACGTGCGGCTCAGCTGCTCGGTGTTGAGCGCTTCGAACTGACTGAGCGCCTTGGTCGTCTGGGTATACCCCTGCTCGTGGGCAGTGTCACCGTTGCAGAGGCCAAGCAGGAACTGGCAAGATTGGGCGCATGACTCACAGCCATCCCAGCTACCTGATGGATACGACAGTGTTGAGCAATTTTGCCCACGCTGGTCGCCCCGATCTACTCCCCATGGTTCTGGGACCGAACCTTGCTGTCACGCCTGGCATCATTGCGGAACTTCGTGTCGGTGAGCAGGCAGGCTTGGTGCCAACCTGCGATTGGGCCTGGTTGACAGTGCTCATCCCGGAGGAGGGCGAGCTGACAATGGCAAGAGCTCTGCAGCGGCAGCTTGACCCCGGTGAGGCAGAGTGTCTGGCCGTGGCGCTCCACCGCGGCTATCGGTTCCTCTCTGATGACTTCGCTGCCCGCCGGTTTGCGGAAGCCAAAGGGCTCACGGTGTCGGGAACCATTGGCGTGTTGTTGAAAAGCATTGCCGTTGGAGCGCTGTCGCTGCCGCTGGCAGATCAATTATTGGCAGAGATGATCGCTCATGGCTACCGTGCGCCCGTGCGGTCATTGCGTGAACTCGCTTCCGACTGAAGGTAGAGTCCTCCAATACTGACGGTTGGCAATTGGACCGACCTCCAGGCGAGGCCACAAAGCCTCGTGGGGTGTGGTTCAAGTTTTCGCGTCTGGCAGGGCAGCTTGCCTGCGTCGGCGGGCACGACCGATGGGCATGCGGCGCCACGGGTGGTTTGGGGGGGGTACTGGCACTATCCGCAGTTGGAAATTCCAGTGGGTGCCGGGTTGCGGGGTCGGGCAAGGGCGCAAGATGGACGAGCACTCGGGTGGGGGGATATGCTTGCCGGATCGGCTTGAGTTGCGCTGGTGAGCAGGAGATTCCCCCATGGATCGCAACGACTGTGTGATATTCGTGACGAGCTTGTTGATGCTGGTTTGGTTGTGGCAGTTCCGGAAGTTCTGGCAGACCAAGAGATGGAAGATCGAGCCGGCCAAGAAGCTGCGGCAGTTGCGAGCGCGAACGCCGGAAGACTGCCCTTACTGCCGGCAGCGGCACGCTAGCCGGTGTGAACAGGTGGTGCGGGAGCGGGAGTTGCCACGGCCATGGTCAGAGGTGAAGAGTCAGCGGGGGCGGAAGAAACAGGTTGTAACGGAGGGGCATGCGTGCGGGAATCGGGAGTGCGCCTACCATGGGATACGGAACCAGAATCTGCATGCGCTGATTGGGTACGGGAGCCACGGCAAGTGCGAGCGGATACAGGATTTCTACTGCCAGGCGTGCGGGAAGAAGGCGACGTCACGCTGGGAGACAGTGCGAAACTTCGTTTCGCCTTGTACCAGTTGAGGACGGCGAGCAAGCATGTAGCGCAGGCGTTGACGGGCCTGGCGGAGGGAATGGACACATTCGCTGCGCTCAGTGCAAGCCTATCAGCAGCGGTGCGGGTGTTCGAGCACGGCGAGGGAACGATGCGATGCTGGCTGGCGCGAGCCGGCGCCCACGGGGAGCGGTTGTATGAGCGGCACTTCCGGAATCTATGGCTTGAGCATGTCCAACTGGACGAGTTAGTGGTGCAGATACGGGACAAAGGTCGGGACCTGTGGCTGTGGGTGGCACTGGAAGCGGAAACCAAGCTGATGCCGGTGCTGCAGCTGGGGCCGCGGACACAAGAGGTTGCACACGGGGTGGTCCACTCGCTGGCAGGGATGCTAGCACCCGAATGTGTTCCGGCGTTCACAAGCGACGGGCTGAATCACTACTTTTACAGTCTGACGGCGCACTTTGGGGAATGGCAGGAAAACGAGGAAGGCAAGGTGCGCTGGGTGGTATCGCCGCAACTGGTGTATGCGCAGTTGAAGAAGATTCGGGTGTGGCGAAGGCTGGTAGGCACGGAGCAGCGTGTGTTGTGCGGGACGCGGGCGATGCTGACGGAGAGGCTGCATGGCTG
>JAKOVD010000070.1 GCA_029782215.1 Chloroflexota bacterium | reverse complement strand
CAAGATGCCGCACGTGCTGGTGGCCGGCACCACCGGCTCCGGCAAGTCGGTGGGCATCAACGCCATGATCCTGAGCCTGCTGTACAAGGCCGAGCCCAAGGACGTGCGCCTGCTGATGATCGACCCCAAGATGCTGGAGATGTCGATCTACGAAGGCATTCCGCATCTGCTGTGCCCCGTGGTCACCGACATGAAGCAGGCCGCCAACGGCCTGAACTGGTGCGTGGCCGAGATGGAGCGCCGCTACAAGATCATGAGCAAGACCGGCGTGCGCAACGTGGCCGGCTTCAACCAGAAGATCGACGAGGCCAAGGCGCGCGGCGAATTCATCCACAACCCCTTCAGCCTGACGCCCGAAGACCCCGAGCCGCTGGAGCGCCTGCCGCACATCGTGGTCGTCATCGACGAGCTGGCCGACCTGATGATGGTGGTGGGCAAGAAGATCGAGGAGCTCATCGCCCGCCTGGCGCAAAAGGCGCGCGCCGCCGGCATCCACCTGATCCTGGCCACCCAGCGCCCGAGCGTGGACGTGATCACCGGGCTGATCAAGGCCAACATTCCCACGCGCATCTCGTTTCAGGTCAGCAGCAAGATCGACAGCCGCACCATCCTCGACCAGATGGGCGCCGAGGCCCTGCTGGGCATGGGCGACATGCTGTACCTGCCCAGCGGCACCGGTCTGCCCATTCGCGTGCACGGCGCCTTCGTCAGCGACGACGAGGTGCACCGCGTGGTCGACTACCTCAAGAGCCAGGGCGAGCCCAATTACATCGAGGGCGTGCTGGAGGGCGGCACCGTCGATGGCGACGAGGGCGGCCTGGGCGGCGGCGAGGACAGCGGTGGCGAGAAAGACCCGATGTACGACCAGGCCGTCGAGGTGGTGCTGAAAAACCGCAAGGCCAGCATCTCGCTGGTGCAGCGCCATCTCAAGATCGGCTACAACCGCGCCGCGCGCCTGGTCGAGGACATGGAAAAGGCCGGCCTGGTGAGCGCCATGACGGCCGACGGCAAGCGCGACATCCTGGTGCCGGCGCGGGCCGAG
>JAKOVD010000045.1 GCA_029782215.1 Chloroflexota bacterium | reverse complement strand
AGGCACACTCCGTCCTTGCGCCGACAGCAGTATCATCTGCGCCCGTTGGGCCACACGCCCGATCTCCTGCCGTGTCATCCGTTTGAGCTCATGATGTTCTTCGTCGGTGGGTTGTCTTACGTAGATCATGGCGCACCTCCGCCTTCGATTATCGCGCTACTCGTTGGCGAAAGTGCCGATTAGTTTCTGCAACCTACTTAGACCGATATGGGGGTGACTGGGCGGCGCTGGCCGATGGCCCAGGCCGCGAGCGCCACCAGCCCATACAACAGCCCGAGCCCGACGAGGCCGAACTTGACCAGCGCACACAGGCGGGCCAGTTCGGGCCACGGCGCCGCCACTGTTCCCACCAGCAGGCGCCAAAGCGAGATGTTCTCGATGATATCGCACAGCACGGCCAGCCACAGCCCCCACGCCAGCCACGGCCCAAACCCCGCCAGCGGCCAACGACGCCGGCGCAGCGTCCCCGCTCCCCACAGGCAGGCGGCGGCAATCGAAGCGGCGTACAGCGGCATGAACAGGAAGTCGAAGCCGAGGCTGAACCCGGCATGGATGCGGGCATTGCCGTCCCAGCTATCCAGGATCGCCTGGGCTGTCGCCGGGCTGCCGGCCAGCTCGAACGACACGATGCCCTGGGGCGCCGCCGACGTCTGGAGCGGCTGGCCTACAATCTGCAGCACGCCCATCACCATCAGGGTCAAGACCACCAGCAGCCAGAAGGCTGCCGTGCGCTGCCGTTGGTTTCCAAGCGTGCGAAGGGCGTACATGAGGTGGTTCGGAGCGTGGCGCCGGCCCGGCCAGGATCCCTACTCGTCGCCGGCTTCTTCGACAGGCATGTCGAGCTGGACGACATCGCCGTGGATGTCGATGATGATGCGGAAACCGAGGGAGCGCAGCAGGTCGCGCGCTTCGGGTGGCAGCCGCTGGCCGGTAGCCTCCTCCATGCGGTTGATGGAGTACTCCACGGCCGTCTTGCTGAAGACGTCGTCCTTGCCCATCATCTCCAGGATGCCGCGCACGGCTATGTCACGGTTGGCCTGCACCTGTTCCTTGATGAGCTGCAGCACCTGCCTGTCGACCCCGGTGGCATCGATGTGGAGCTGAAAACCTCCGTCATCGAGCAGGTAGCAGGCATCGCCGCCCACCCAGCCGATGCCGGCCTCCTGTCCTGCCTCGCCGAAGACCAAGCCCTCAAACATTGCCACGCTTGCCATCGTTCCTGACCTCCTGCGTCTATGCGCCCCCCAAGCTTAGCAGAGGCACGCCGCTTGCTCAAGTGGCGGGGAGACCGTAGCGACGACTTTAGTCGTTCTCTTGCTCCTACAACGACTGAAGTCGTGACGACGTGGCGTCCTCTTTGGCGGCTGCGCCGATGTATCCGCTGGTCCCGTTTTTCGTCTACAATAGGGATGTCGCAGGAAGGGCGTGTTCGCTGGGCGCCCGTCTGCCCCCCGTGCCTATGCCAACTACCGTCCACTATCTTGGCCATGCGACCTTGATGCTCCAGGTCGACGGCGTCAACATCCTGACCGATCCGGTGTTGGGGGATCGGGTCCTGCACTTGCGGCGCCGGCACATCTCCGGTCAGGCCTGGATGAGTGGGCTTCCGCAGCCCGATCTCATCCTGCTTTCGCATCTGCACACCGACCACCTGCACATTCCCACTTTGCGACGGCTGCCCAGGAATATCCCGATCATCGTCCCGCGCGGGACGGCGCCCTGGCTGCGTCGCGTGATCCACCAGCCGCTGTGGGAGCTGTCGCCGGGTGAGCAATCGGTCTTCTCCGGTCTGACGATCGTGGCGACGCTGGCCGCCCACCTCTCCAACCTGGCGCCCGCCCTTCTCAACCTGGTGCAGGGCTACATCATCCAGGGGAGCACCACCATCTACTTCCCCGGCGACACCGACATCTTTCCGCAGATGCGTGACATCGGCGATGTGGGCCTGGATGTCGCCCTCATGCCCGTTTGGGGGTGGGGACCCACGCTCGGTCCCGGCCATCTCAACCCCATGCGCGCGGCTCAGGCCCTGGAGATGCTGCGGCCGCGGGTGGCGATTCCCATCCACTGGGCGGCCTTCCGGCCGGTGGGCCGCGTGTGGGAGAGGATGGCTTACCTTCACGAACCAGGCCCGGAGTTCCAGCGTCTGGCCGCCCGCGTCGCGCCTGAGACGGAGGTGCACGTGCTTCCTCCCGGCGCCAGCTTCACGCTCGTCTGAGCAAGGCACGGCCCTATGCTGCAGTCATCGCCGACCCAGCCAGAGCTCCTGCCATTCTTTGCGCCCCGAGGGGTGGCGGTGGTCGGAGCCTCCGCCACGCCGGGCAAGCTGGGGTATGGGGTGCTGCACAACCTGGTCCATCACGGCTATCGCGGGAGCATCTACCCCGTCAATCCCCACATCGCCACGATCCTGAACCTGCCCTGTTTCCCTGACATCGCCGCCGTTCCCGACCCGGTCGATCTGGCCGTCATCATCATCGCCGCGGCAGGTGTGCCGGCAGCGGTGGCAGCCTGTGGCCGCCGGGGCATTCGCAGTGTGGTCGTTCTCTCCGGCGGCTTCGCCGAGACCGGCCCCGAAGGGCGCCAGCGGCAGGATGAACTCCTGGCGGCGGCGAGGGAATACGGCATCCGGCTGATCGGTCCGAACTGCGTGGGCGTCATGAATCCCCACAGCGGTCTTGACGTCACCTTCCTCGAACAGATGCCGGATCCCGGCTACATCGCCTTCCTGTCGCAGTCGGGCGGCATGGGCGGCGCCATTGCCGATTGGGCCAAGGGCCAAGGTCTGGGACTTTCCTACTTTGCCAGCCTCGGCAACACCGTTGATGTGACCGAGTCGGAGATCATGGCCTGGCTGGCTGACGATGCCCGCACGAGCGTCATTGCCCTGTATATCGAGGGCGTACCCGAGGGCCGGGAGTTCCTGCGCGTGGCCGCCGAGGTGGGACGGCGCAAGCCGATCGTGGCCCTCAAGGCGGGTGACACCGAGGCAGGCGTCAGGGCGGTGTCGTCGCACACGGCCAACCTGGCCGGGTCGGAGGCGGTCTACAACGCCGCCTTCCGGGAGAGCGGCGTCCTGGTGGCCGAGACGATCGAAGACCTGTTCGACATCGCCATGGGCCTTGCCTACCAGCCGCCGCCTGGCGGGCCGCGTGTCGCCGTGCTCTCCAATGCCGGCGGCCCCGCGGTCGTCGCCGCCGATGCCCTGGCGCGCCACGGCATGATCGTGGCGCAGCCCGAGGAGTCCCTCCTGCAAGCGCTGAGGGCGGCCCTGGGACCGGCGCCGCAGCTTACCAACCCATTCGATCTGTTGGGCGCCGCTTCCACCGCCGAGTACGAAGCCGCCGCGCGCCTCCTCCTTGCCAGCCCCTGCTATGACGCCGTGCTGGTCATCCTGGTGCCCAACACGGCCATCGACCTGGTGGGGGTGGCCGACGGGCTGGCCCGCGCCGCCGCTGATCAGCCCAAGCCCGTCTACACCTGTCTGATGGGCGAGATCAGCATCGCCGCCGGTCGCCAACGCCTGCACCACCATCGCCTGCCGCCCTACCCGTTTCCGGAGGGCGCTGCCGCCAGCATGGCCAAGGCCTGGAGGTGGCAGTGCTGCCGGCAGATGGAGCCGCCCGGCCCGGCGCTGCCGGCGGGCGAGCCCACACCTTTGCGTGCGGAGCTGCGCCGTCTGGCCGCCGCTGGCCGCAGGGCCCTGGGAGAGGCCGACCTGTATCCGCTTCTCGGCGCCTGGGGCTTGCCGGTAGCGCCGGCGCTGCCGGCAGCCAGCGCCGCGGAAGCGGTGGCCCAGGCCGGGAAGCTGGGTTTTCCCGTGGCGCTGAAGGCGATGGCGCCGGAGCTGGTGCACAAGTCGGACGCAGGCGGTGTGTTGTTGGGCTTGCAGTCGGAAGCTGAAGTCGTGGATGGCTATACGAGACTCGTCGCCAGGGTGCAGGCCGGGCGAGGCGGACTGCCCGTGGACGGCGTGCTCGTGCAGCGCATGGCGTCCCCCGGCATCGAGGTGCTGGTGGGGATGCGCCAGGACCCGACTTTTGGCCCGACCGTGGCGGTAGGCAGCGGCGGCGTCTATGTCGAGCTGATCGCCGACGTGGCCCTGGCGTTGGCGCCCCTCACGCCTGAGTGGGCGCAGGCGCTGGTGGAGGAGACGCGGATCGGGCGGCTCCTCCGCGGCGCGCGCGGCCGCCCTCCCGCCGACCTGGCGGCGCTGGCGGCCCTGGTGAGCCGGCTGTCGATCCTGGCCGTGGAGCTGCCCGAGCTGGCCGAATTGGAGTGCAACCCGGTCCTGGTCCATCCGGCCGGGAACGGTGTCACCATTGTCGATGCCCGGGCGATCCTGCGCCCACCCGCTTGAGACGACCAGGTAGCGGTCTTTCGCGTAGTCGATGAGCCAACAGGCGGTCGCTGCCCCTCCCTTTGTTGCCAATCTGGCCGGGCGAGCCGGATACCTGACCCGCCCTGTCCGGCTGCTGCGGGAGTACCGCCGCGAGGACCTGCGCTACGACCTGGTGGCGGCGGTGAGCGTGTCGGTGATGCTGCTGCCGCAGTCGCTGGTGTTTGCGGCCATGGCGGGCCTGCCACCGCAGATGGGTCTCTACACGGCCATCATGGCGGGGCTTTTTGGCGCTTTGTGGGGCTGCTCGAACCAACTGCAGACAGGCCCGACCAACACGTCGGCTCTGCTGGTGCTTTCGACCGTTTTGCCCCTGGCGGCAGCGGGCTCTCCGGGGTACCTGGCGGCGGCCGGCGTCCTGGCAGTCCTGGTGGGCGTGCTGCGCCTGGGCATGGGGCTGCTGAAGCTGGGCATTCTGGTCAACTTCGTCTCGGAGTCGGTCATCGTCGGTTTTGCGGCGGGCGGCGGCGTTCTCATCATCGCCGCCCAAATGCGGGGCCTGCTGCGGGTGGAGGTCAGCGAGTCGGCCCATCTGCTTGAGATCGCCCTGGGGATTGGCCAGCAGTTGCCCCAGGCGCATCTGCCCAGCCTGGCGCTCGGCCTGGCGACAATTGCCGTGACTTTGCTGATACAGAGATTCCGGCCGCGCTGGCCGGGAGCCTTGATCGCCATCCTCCTGAGCGGCGCCGTGGTCTACGTCTTCAACCTGACCGCCTACGGCATCAAGGTGATCGGGCAGGTGCAGGGTGGGCTGCCGCCGCTGGCGCACCTTCCGCTGCTCAATCTGCGCCTGATCGGCGATCTTTCCATCGGGGCCCTGGTGGTCTCCATCATCGGGCTGGTGGAGGTGACTTCGGTCAGCCGCGCCATTGCCACCCAAACCGGCCAACGACTGGACAGCAACCAGGAGTTTGTCGGCCAGGGCCTGGCGGCGCTCTTCTCCGGCCTCTTCTCCGGCTTTGTGCCGTCGGGCTCCATCAACCGCTCGATGGCCAACCGCCAATCCGGCGCCCGCACGCCGCTGGCCAGCGCCGGCGGCGCCCTGCTCGTCCTGGTCTTCTCCACCTTCCTGGCCCCGGCGATTGCCTACGTGCCGCGGGCAAGCCTGGCGGGCCTGATCATGGTGTCGGCCTTGGGCATGATCAACCCGCGGCGGATCGCACGCATCTGGCACTCCAATCGCGTCGAGGCGGGCATCATGACGCTGACCCTGGTCAGCACTCTTCTGCTGCCGCTCCAGTTTGCCGTGCTCGCCGGCATGGTCGTTTCTGTCGCCTTCTATTTGCTGCAGACGAGCACGCCGCGGGTGGTGAACGTGCTCCCCGACGAGAACTTCGAGCACTTTGTGCCCGCCGGCAAGAGGCCGGTCTGTCCGCAACTGGCGGTGATCGAGATCCTGGGCGATCTCTACTTTGGCGCCGCCCAGCATGTCGAGGAAGCGATTCTGCGCATCATGGCTCAGCACCCTGATCAGCGTTTTTTGCTCTTGCGCATGCATTCCGTGCAGCAAATCGACATCACGGGCATCTATATGATCGAGTCGGTGCTGAAGAAGTATCGTGAGCGCGGCGGCGATGTCTTCCTGGTCAAGCTGCGTCCCCTTGTCCATGAGGTGATGCAGTCCAGCGGCTTCGAGGGCGTTCTGGGGCAGGACCATTTCCTGCGGGAGGGCGAGGCGATTCCCCACGCCTTCTACCACGCTCTTGACCCGGCCGTGTGCATCTATGAGTGCCCGGTGCGGGTTTTCAAGGAATGCCAGAACCTGCCGAAACCGGCGCACGTCCACGACGTGCCCCAGGTGCCGGCCCAGGTCCTGGAGGGCTTTGCGGGCGTCAGCCCCAGGAACCTCTATGCCGAGCTGCGCGGCGCCTCGCCGCCCCTGGTCATCGACGTGCGCGAGCCGCGCGAGTTCCGCCGCGGGCATATCCCGCAGGCGCAGAATTTCACCCTGCGCCGCCTGCTGGAAGAGACGCCGGATCTGCCCCGCGACCGCGACCTTGTCACCGTCTGCCGGAGCGGGCGCCGGAGCCGCCGCGCCGCCTACGCCCTGCAGCAGGCGGGGTATGGCGGCGTGCGCGTGCTCGAGGGCGGGATGCTGGCCTGGGAGTCGGCGGCGCTGCTGGAGGCGGTCGAGGAGTTCAGCTAGCGTGATGACACGAACGAGGAGGCTGTGATGAGCGATCCCAAGGGCCTGACGCGCAACCTGGGCCTGGACCTGGTGCGCGTAACCGAGATGGTGGCGCTCGCCGTGGGGCGGTGGATGGGGCGCGGCAGCCGCCTTGAGGCGGACGCCGCCGCCACGGAGATGATGGTGACGGCCCTGAACACCCTGGATCTGGACGGCACGATCGTGATCGGTGAAGAGTCCAAGAGCGGCGTGCACTCGCCGCTGGACAGCGGGCAGCACGTGGGCAACGGCAGCGGACCCGCCATGGACGTGGTCGTGGACCCGATTGACGGGACGAACCTCCTGGTGCAGGGGCGGTCGGGGGCGCTGTCGGTGGTGGGGGTGGCGCCGCGCGGGTCGATGTGGTCGGTGGCGCCGGCGGCCTATATGGAGAAGCTGGTGGTCGATCGCGACGTCGCCGACGCCCTGGTGCCAGAGTGCCTGGAGGCGCCCGCCGCCTGGACGCTGGCCCTGATCGCCCGCCTGAAGAAGAAACAGATCCGTGACCTGGTGGTCTTCGTCCTGGACCGGCCCCGGCACGCCGACCTGATCGAGGAGATCCGTATGGCAGGGGCGCGGGTGGCGCTGCGCGCCGACGGCGACATCGCCGGCGCCATCCAGGCGGCGCTGCCGGGCAGCAACATCGACGTACTGATGGGGGTGGGCGGCGTGTCGGAAGGGGTGACGGCGGCCTGCGCCGTGCGCGCCCTGCGCGGGGCCATGCTGGCCCGGCTGGCGCCGCAGAGCCCGGAGGAACAGGCGGCCGTGCTGGCGGCGGGTCTCGACACCCGGCGCATCCTGAGCTGCCGGGAGCTGGTGCAGAGCGAGGATGTCTACTTCGCCGCCACCGGCGTCACCGGCGGGCCTTTGCTGGACGGCGTCGAGTACCACGGCAACCTGGCCGAGGCGCATTCGCTGGTGCTGCGCGGCGCCACCGGCACGCGCCGCTTCATGCGCACCGAATACCTGCTGGACGCCCTGTCCGATCTCCCGCCGATCGCAGGCCTGTAACCCGTAGCAGGGACTTTGGTCGCTCCCCCAACCGCCCCTCGCATTCTGCCGCGCATTGACACGCCTCACGCCCGGCGGCTATAATCCATGCCGTTGGGCCGATAGCTCAGTTGGCAGAGCAAGGGACTTTTAATCCCTGGGTCGCAGGTTCGATCCCTGCTCGGCTCATTGTCTGCGCCCCTCAGGCCACGGCAGCTCGCCACCCTGAGGGGCTTTTTCATGCCCCTTCCTTCAATCCCGCTATCGCCCACCCATGCACTTCCAAACCCTTGCCACCCACACCGGCCAGACCCGCCAGGGCGCCGGCGTCACCGCCACCCCCCTGGTCGATCGCTCCACCTCCTGGGCCTTCGACAGCATGGCCGAGCTGGACGCCGTCTTCGACGGCGCCGCGCCCGGCTACTTCTACGGCCGTGACGGCATGCCCAACGCCGTCCTGCTGGAGGAGGCGCTGACCGCCCTGGAGGGCGGCAGCCACTCCCTCGTCTATGCCACCGGCATGGCGGCGCTGGCCAGCGTGCTGGCCGTCGCCGGCAGCGGCAAGCGGGTGCTGGCGGCGCCCGACCTCTACGGCCGCACCTATGCGCTGCTCCAGACCTGGCTGCCGGATTCGGGCGCTGAGGTGCGCTTCGTCTCCAGCCAGGACCATGAGACGGTGGCTGGCGCCCTGCAGTCATGGCGGCCCCAGCTCCTGGTCGTGGAGACCCTCTCCAACCCCCTGGTCAAGGTGAGTGACCTGGGTTGGCTGATCGCCCAGGCGCAGCAGGTGGGCTGCATGGTGCTGGTGGACAACACCTTCGCCTCGCCCTACCTTTGCCGGCCCGCCGAGTTGGGCGCCGACTACACGGTGGAATCCCTGACCAAGTACATCAACGGTCACGGCGACGTGCTCGGCGGCTCGATCACGGTGCGCGACCCGGAGGAACGGCTGCGCCTGGCCAGGCACCGGGCCGCCTTCGGCGCCACGCTTGACCCGCAGGCGGCCTGGCTGGCGCTGCGGGGGCTGCGGACGTTGGGGCTGCGGATGCGCCAACACAGCGCCAACGCTCAGGACCTGGCGGCGTTCCTGGACGCGCACCCGGCCGTGGCGCGGGTCTACTATCCCGGCCTGCCCGCCGACCCTGGCCATGACCTGGCCGCCCGGCTCTTCGGCGGCCGCGGCTTCGGCGGCATGCTGGCCTTTGACCTGGCCGAGGCGACGCAGCCGCGCACCTGGCAGGTCATGGACCGCCTGAAGCTGGTCCTGCGGGCGCCCACCCTGGGCGACGTGGCCACGCTGGCCGCCCATCCCGCCCGCGCCTCCCACCGCGGCCTCACACCTGCCCAACGCGCTGCCATCGGTGTGGGCGACGGCCTGATCCGCGTCTCCGTGGGCATCGAGGACGCCGAGGACATCCTGGCCGATTTCGCCCAGGCTTTGGAATCCTGAGCTGAGTCGTCGCCCCGCTCTCCCCGCCCCCTCCCTATGTCATTGCGAAGGGCGATAGCCCTGAAGCAAGCCCCAACTGGCACGTTGGAGACTGCTTCACTTCGTTCGCAGTGACATGTTCTCCTATGTCATTGCGAGGCCCGGCAGGGCCGAGGCAATCCCCAACGGGCAAGTAGGAGACAGCTTTACTTCGTTCGCAGTGACATGTCCTCCTATGTCATTGCGAGGACCGGCAGGGCCGAAGCAATCCCCAACCGGCACGTTGGAGACTGCTTCACTTCGTTCGCAGCGGCATAGCGAATTGCTGGCCCCCAACCCGCCTTCACCCTGCCGTGGTGCCGGACCTTAGCTGCGTCTGGCCGCCAAGACGGCCTGGGCAGTCAGCGCCGCCGTGTCCTCCCAGCGGAAACGGGCGGCCTGCGCCAGCAGGCGCTCGCGGGCTGGGGGGTGGTCCAGCGCCGCCAGCATGCCCGCCGCCAGCGCCGCTTCGTCGTTGGCGGCCACCGGCGCCAGCGTATCGCCCACCACTTCCGGCAGCGAGCTTCTGGCGCTGACCAGGGCCGGTGTCCCGCAGGCCATCGCCTCCAGGGGCGGCAGGCCAAAGCCCTCATAGGCCGAGGGGAAGACAAAGAGGCTCGCGCCGGTGTAGAGCGCGGGCTTGTCGGCGTCGGGCACAAAGCCGAGCAGGCGCACGGTGCCGTCCAGCCCCAGGCGGGCGATGTGCGGCTGCGGGTCCGTGAACCAGGCGGCCCCCGGCTCGGGCAGCCTGCCCGCAATCAGGAGCGGCGGCAGGTCGGGGCGCTGCGACAGGGCGCGCCCGTAGGCGGCCAGGAGCAGGGGCACGTTCTTGCGCGGGTCGAAGCCGCCGAGATAGAACAGGTAGGCGGGCGGCAGGTCGTAGGCGCGGCGCACCCGCTCCCGTTCCTGCGGGTCGGTAACGGGCGCGTGCGGCGCGCCCAGGCCCTCATAGGTCACCACCACGCGCTCCGGCGGCAGGCCCAGGTGCGCCAGGATATCGGCGCGCGCCGCCTGGCTGACGGTTAGCACCGCCGCGGCCCGGCGGGCGCTGGCCGCCACCAGCCGGGTGTAGGCGCGGGCCGTGGGCTTGGTGGCATAGCCGGCCAGCAGCAGCGGGATGAGATCGTGGATGGTGACCAGCGTCGGGCAGGGGGGCCAGATGGGCGAACCCCAGTACGGCACAAAGGCCGCGTCCGCCCCCAGCCGCCTACACCAGGCTGGGAACGTCACCTGTTCCCAGGCCAGCTTGATCAGCCGCGACCCCCGCGCCCATGATGGCGTGGTTGCAGGTTGAAAGGTAGTAGGTGGCAGGTGGCAGGTGGCAGGTAGCGGCTCGGCCACTGCGCCTGCGCTTCCGGCTACTTGCTGCCTACTATCTGCTGCCTGCTGAACCAGCACCGTCACCTGCCACCCCGGCAGGGCGGCGGCCAGGTGGCCGAGCAGCCCGTGGAGGTATTGGCCGGAGCCCGTGTGCGCTTCGCCCCAGAACCAGCCGTTGACCAACAGGGTGGCGGTCATGCCCAAGGTGTCCTTGCCGGCCCGCGCAGCCCCGGCCCTACGGCGCGGCCAGCGTGAGCGGCCCCAGCACCACGGCATAGTCCTGCCAGGGCTGGCCGTTGGGGTCGTTGGCAGGCAGCCGGGCGCCGTCGGCGGGTGTGTACAGGCCCACCCGCAGCTTGTACTCGCCGGCCGGCAGCCCGGCCGGCAGGGCAATGTCCGTGTCAGAGGGCACCGCTTCGCCCTGCCGCCAGCGGGAGGTGGGCCAGGAGCCGCCGCGCGGGGGGCTGTCGGCCTGGGCGACCACGTTGCCGCCGCTGTCGTCCAGGTGGACGAACACGGTGTAGTCGGTCCCCACCGGCGCCGTCGTGTCCCAGTTGAGCCGCAGGTGCAGGGTGCCGCCCTCCTGCCGGGCCTCGTACGAGCGCAGGCGAATGCCCTTATCGAAGGTCGCCAGCGGCGCCGTTTCCGGGGATTTGGCCGCGCCCGCGGGCGCCACCAGGTCGCTCACGGGCAGGATGACGAAGGTAGTGTCCTTGCCGTCCTGCCGGATGGGCAGCCAATGGTCGAGCGAGCCCTGCCAGAAGCCCACGTTGAGGCCGACCGTGGTGGGCGCATTGGCGTTGGGCAGGGTGACAAGGCGGTAGCTGTCGGGATAGAGTGCGCCGGCCGCCCACTGTGAGGTGGGCAGCAGCCCCCCGCCGGGCCAGGTGTCGATCTTGGCCACGTTCTCGCCCTGGTAGCCGTAGCCGTTGAGAGCCAGGTTGGCGTCCTCCGCCGGGGGCTGGGGCGATGTCCAGTAGAGGGTGACGTCGATGGGCTGCCCGGCAGTCACGGCGGCATTGCCGGCGGAGTAACCCACCAGGTGAATGCTATCGCCAAACCAGATGTCAAGGGGTCTGACGCCCGCGGGCAGAGCGGCGATGGGCCGCGGCGGCCGATAGGAGGGGGTGATGGCGGTGAAGGCGATGAAGGCGGCGGCGGCAGCCAGGAAGACGGCGGTCGCGGCCACAGCCGCCCGCCGCCACCGCACCGGCACCCAGGCCAGCAGCCCCAGGGCCAGGTAGAGCGAGATGGGCGCGATGCCGCCGAACATGAGCCGTCCCTGCGAGGCCATGGTCTTGAGTGTCCAGTTGACGACGCCCGCCAGGCTCAGCACCAGGAAGAGCAGCAGGGTGGCGTGCACGCTCCAGTCCAGGCGCCGCCGCCCCGTCAGGCCGCGGCCCAGGAGCAGCGCCAGCCCCACCACCGCCAGCCCCGCCAGGACCGACACCAGCACCAGGTACCAGTGCGGCGCCAGGATGTTGAAGCCGCCGAACACCCCCCAATAGGAATACCAGAAGCCGAGCCGTTCGCTCCACAGGTTGGCCAGGTGGAAGCCCGCCGGGCGGGGACCGGCGATGATCGACATGCGGTTGATGCCGAACAGCTCGCCGTACAGATTCAGGTTACGCGCAAACCACCAGCCGGTGAGGGTTAAGACGATGGCCACCAGGGTGGCGCCCCGCAGCAGCCACGCCCGCCAGGAGCGCTGCCGCCAGGCCGAGATCGTGACCACCAGGGCGCTGACCGGCAGGAGGACGGCGCCGGACAGCTTGCTCAGCGCCGCCATGCTCATCACGATCCCTAACAGGATGGTGGACCGCCAGCGTGGGCTCGGCGTCGCCGACATCAGGTCTGCGATCAGCAGCCAGAGCGCCACGGATGTCATCAGGATCGCCAGGTTGTCATTGTTGACCGAGGCGCTGATGAACAGGTACATGGGGTTGAAGGCCGCCAGCGCCGCTGCCAGCAGGGCCAGCCGCGGCCGCCGGGGGAAGGCCGTCCCTGCCAGCCGGTAGGTGGCGTAAACGGTGCCGGTGGCCATGAGGATGGAGAGCAGCCGGATCAGGTAGACCGCGCTCAGGGCGCCGCCCTGCCAGGGGCGTTGGTCGGGATGGTGGCGGACCAGGTTGATGTTGTCGGCCGTGCCGGGGACTCCGAGCTTGGCGAACGGGTTGGGCTCAGCCTGGCGGTCGAAATCTGATGTATTGATCCAGCCCGTCAGCGCCGCGCCCACGGCGTAGTAAAGCGGCGGCTGGCTGCCCTCCTGCGCCCAAGGGGTCTTGACCCCTGGAATCTGCACGGGGAGGCGCCCCGTCGTCGCCAGCTCGCGCACCACTGGGAAATGCCAGACCTCGTCCGACGCCTCAAAGGGAGGCGTGGACGCCGCGTACACTACTCCCAGCAGGAACTGCACCACCAGGATGACAAGAATGGGACGCTTCATATCACGGCGCCTGGTCGTCCCGCACGCCGCCGAATGAATTCGGCGTCTGATAGGGGAAACCCGCTGAAGCGGGTTGGGTACATGGTTGAACCTGCTTCAGCAGGTTTTGGGCATCAAGCCGGGAATTCATTCCTGGACGTCTCGTTCTCAAAACGCCGCCAGCTCCCTGGCTGCCTCATAGACAGTGGTGGCATTGGGCCGGTAGGCGTCTTCCAGCGGGGGGCTGAAGGGAACGGGCGTATCCAGCCCCCCCAGGCGGCGGACGGGGCCATCGAGCCACGCGAACGCCTCGTCGGCAATCAGGGCCGCGATCTCGGCCCCGACCCCGGCCAGGCGGTTGGCGGCGTGAACCACCAGGACCTTGCCGGTCTTGCGGGCGCTGGCCAGGATGGCCTCCGTGTCGAGCGGCTTCAGGCTGCGCAGGTCGAGCACGTCGGCCTCGATGCCCTCGCTGGCCAGGCGCTCGGCCGCGGCCAGGGCCTCGTGGACCTGGCTGCCGTAGGTGATCAGGGAGAGGTCGCCGCCGCTGCGGGCCAGGTGGGCCTTGCCGATCGGCACCACGTACTCGCCGGCCGGGACGTAGCCCTTCAGGGACCGGTACAGGGGCTTGCTCTCAAAGTAGATGACGGGGTTGTCGTCGCGGATGGCGGCGATCAGCAACCCCTTGGCATCCGCCGGCGTGGCGGGCGCCACCACTTTGAGGCCGGGCGTGTGCACGAACCACGCCTCCGGGTTCTGGCTGTGGAAGGGACCGGAACGGATGCCGCCGTCGCTGGGCGCCCGGATCACCCAGGGCACGGCCCCGCCCCAACGGTAGTGGGTGGTGGCGGCGAACTGCACGATGCTGTCAAACGCCGTGGTGATGAAGTCGGCGAACTGCATCTCGATGACCGGTCGCAGTCCCATCAACGCCATGCCCGTGGCCATGCCCGTAAAGCCCAGCTCGGCCAGCGGGGTGTTCATCACCCGTTTGGGGCCGAATTCCGCCTCGAAGCCCTTGGTGACCTTGAAGGCGCCTCCGAACTCGCCGCCGATGTCCTCGCCCAGCACCAGCACGTTGGGGTCGCGGCGCATCTCTTCGGCCAGCGCCTCGCTGATGGCCGCGATGTACGTGAGGTTGCGGC
This sequence comes from Chloroflexota bacterium, assembly GCA_029782215.1. GTDB lineage: Bacteria > Chloroflexota > Anaerolineae > J102 > J102 > SSF26. Next base: position 87,887 of record JAKOVD010000045.1, on the reverse strand, counting down.
CGGCGTCAGTCGGGCCGGCCTCGCTGAAGCCGAAGTTGTCGGCAGACTGCGTCATCGTCGGTGGCCGCCGGGGCGGCGTTCACTGCACCTGCGAAGGCGGATAGCCCAAGGGCATGCCGTCGGCGCCGCCGGTCTCCATGTCCACGACGCCGAAGCGCTTCTCGTAGTTTGCCAGGTTCACGCCCAGGGCGTGCAGAAGCTGTTTGGCATGGTAGGGGGACAGCACCAGCCGGGTATGGACGCGCGTCTGTGGCACGTTGGGAATGACGTGCGCCAGGTCGATGACGATCTCGCCGTAGCTGTGATTGATGATGGCGAAGTTGGCATAGCTGGACCGCAGGTCGCCGGGCACTTCGATCTGGATCTGGTTTGGGGACGGGCTCTTGGGTTGGTCCATGGGAATGGCTGCCTCAGCGGCCGGCGGTCAGGGCGACGGTGCGGTCGTTGCGCAGGTCCATGCAGTTGACGCCCTGGACCACACCCTCTTTGAGCGGGACTTCGACGGTCTGGAAACGGATGATCTTGCCGAGCTGGGAGATGATGAACAGGTCCTCATCCTCCTCCACCGTGACCGCAGCCACGAGGTCGTCGGTCTTCATGACCTGCTTGCCCCCGGCGCCGGGTTCCTTGTTGGCGCGGAAGCCCGACATCTGCCGGAGGGCGCCCTTACCGTCGCTGCTGAGCAGAAAGACCTGGGCGTCGTCGGTCACGTTAGCGGCGACGGTGACCACGTCGTCGCGCTCGAGACGGATGCCCAGGCAGCCACGCACGGGGACCTGGCGCTCGGCGAAGCGGATGGCATTGCCGGCGCGGGTGGCGATGAGCAGGTCCTCGTCTCCCGCGGTCCAGCAGGCCGCCGCCGGGGGGCCGCCGTAGGCGATGTCGTAGAGCACGGTGCCGGGACGCATGCTTTCGCCGAACAGGTGGCTGCCGAAGCGCCGGACCTGCCCCCGCTCGGAGACGACGATCACGTAGCCGCTGCGGTCGGTGGGCAGCGCACAGACGAAGCGCTCATCCGCCAGTAGGGGCCCGGCGGCCGTGATGGCCTGGCCGCGACTGCGCACGGGCGCTTCCGCCAGGTTGGCAAGGGGCAGGCGGAAGGCCCGGCTCTTGCTGGTGATCAGCAGCAGGCTTTCCTGCTCGTCGGCCGCCACCAGGAGGGCCGGGGGATCGTTGTCCGGGGCGTCCAGGTCGAAGACGCCCATGCCTCCGCGGCGCTGCCGCTGGTAGAGGTGGCGCGGCGTGCGCTTGGCCAGGCCGAGGGCGCTGAGCGTGACCACGTTGATCGTGGTGGGCGGCTCGGCCGGGAAGGAAGGCTCCTCCGCCTCCCGCGGGGCGCGGCGGACGGCGCCTTCGCGGGCGCCGATATGGAGGCGCTGCAGGTCGCGCAGCTCCTCTTCCAGCGAGGTGATGTAGGCGATGACATCGGCGGGAAGGCCGGTGAGGTCGGGTCGGGGAAGGGGCATGAGGCTCCGGGGACGCCAGTGGTGAGCGCTGGCAGACCCGGCTGCATTGTGCCCGCGGCTGGGGGGGATGTCAAGGAAGCTCAGGTGCGGCGCACCCCGGAGGTGCGCCGCACCTGGCAGCGCGTCAGTCGGTCCAATCCTCCATAGGCGATCAGGATGCTCGTGTCGATCAGGACTGCCATGGATCGCCTGGCCCTGCCGGCGCCAGCTCAGCGCGCGCTGCCTCGACATCCGCCGCCAGATCAGCCGCCTCGGCGGCGCTCAGGGCGGGCAGGGAGCGCAGCAGATCTTCCAGCTCGCCTAGCAGCCTGCCTGCGGGCAGCGGCCGCAGCTCGGCCACGGGCCTCCCGCCCTTCAGCAGAGTGAAGCGCTCCCGGCGATAGATGACTCGCTTGACATAGTCCGAGAATCCTCGCATCAGTTCTGTGACAGTAAGCGTGTTAGTGGGCATGGTCCTATTCTCTGTGAAACATGATAATCATATTCTTTGACAAGGTGTATTCCCTGCAATTACTCGTCCATGACGTGCGACGCACGTCGCACGTGCGTCGCACTCATTTCCACGCGGGAGTTGGGTCTCAGACTCGTTCCGTATGACAATGCTGCTTGTTCGGCAAGCCAATGGCATGCCATGAGGTGGAGAAACACAGACGAACACACAGCCCGTGGTTCACGATATCTTGCGCTACATCGGCTTTTTCCTGGTGCCTGGACTCGTCTTCCTCGTTTTCGGCCGCAGGATGGTTGAGCACAACGCTCGAGGCTATCCGCGCCTGTACGGGCCCTTCACGAAGAGAATGACGCTCATCGTCTGCTATCTGATCGGCATCCTGTGGATCGCTCTCGGTACTCGTGATCTGGTGCTTGCGCCTTTGCTGCACTGGTAGGCCTGCCTTTCCGGCAGCCCTTCTCGGGTTGGACACGGGCCAGCGCGGAGGTGTTCCCGAATGCTGGCGAACCCGGCTTGCTGCGGGTTTGCGCAGCGTGGCGCCAAAGCGGCGCCGCGGTTCCTAAGGGCGCACCAGGTCTTTCAGGCTCTGGCCCGTGAAGGAGCCGGGAACCAGGGCGATCTGTTCCGGGGTACCCTCGGCGATCAGCCTGCCGCCGGCGGCGCCGCCCTCCGGCCCCAGGTCGATAACCCAGTCGGCCGTCTTGATCAGTTCCAGGTTGTGCTCGACGACGATCACGCTGTTGCCGGCGGCGACGAGCCGCTGCAGGACTTCCAGCAGACGGGCGACATCGGCGGGGTGCAGGCCGGTGGTCGGCTCGTCGAGCAGATAGAGGGTGCGGCCGGCGCTGCGGCGGCCCAACTCCTTGGCCAGCTTGACGCGCTGGGCCTCGCCCCCAGAGAGGGTGGTGGCGGGCTGCCCAAGCTGGAGATAGCCCAGGCCGACGTCGGACAGCATTTGCAGGCGGGAGCGGGCGGCGGGAACGTCCCGGAACAGCGCCAGGGCCTCTTCGACGGTCAGGTCGAGCACTTGGGCGATGTCGTGATCCCGGTAGCGCACGGCCAGCGTCTCGCCGGTGAAGCGGCGCCCGCGACAGGCCGGGCAGCGCACCTCCACGCCCGGCAGGAAGTGCATCGAAACGGTGAGCACGCCCGCGCCCTCGCAGCGCTCGCAGCGGCCGCCGTGCACGTTGAACGAGAAGTGCCGGGCCGACAGACCCAGGCGTCGGGCGTCGGGTGTGGCGGCAAAGGCCTCGCGGATGGGCGTGAAGGTGTCCGAGTAGGTGGCGGCGTTTGAACGCGGGACGCGTCCGATGGGCTCCTGGTCGATGGTGATCACCCTGTCCAGGTGCTCCCAGCCTTCGATGGCGTCGTGCTCCCCGGGCGGGTCGCCGGCACGGTACAGGCGCTGGCGGAGGGCACGATCGACGATGTCGAACACCAGGGAGGATTTGCCCGATCCGGAAACGCCCGTTACGGCGACGAGCAGACCCAAGGGGATTCGCGCCGTGAGGTCCTGCAGGTTGTGGTGGCGAGCGCCGCGGACGATGAGGACCCTGGCGCCGGGCGTCCGGCGGGCTGCGGGCACGGGAATGGCGGCCCGTCCCGCCAGGTAGGCGCCGGTGAGTGACCCAGGCTGGGCGGCCACGTGCGCCGGCGATCCGGTCGCCACCACCTGGCCGCCGTGCTTGCCGGCGCCCGGACCGAAATCGACCAGGTAGTCGGCGGCAGCGATCGTTTCCAGGTCATGCTCGATGACCAGCACGGTATTGCCCAGGTCGCGCAGGCGGCGCAGGAGGGCGATCAGGCGGTGGGTGTCGCGCTGGTGCAGCCCGATGGTCGGCTCATCGAAAACATACAGCACGCCGCTCAGGGCCGAGCCGAGCAGGGAGGCCAGGCGAAGGCGCCGCGCCTCGCCGGCCGAGAGGGAGGGCGAGGCGCGCTCCAGGGAGAGGTAGCCGGCGCCGGCTTCGACCAGCCGGGCGATGCGCGCCTCCAGGTCCGCCAGGATGGGCTGGGCGATAAGCCTTTCGTCCGGGCTGAGCGCCGAGGGCAGCGCCTCCAGCCAGGCGCCCAGCTCGTCCAGCGGCAGCCTTGAGAGGTCGATAAGGGTCTGCCCGCGGACGGTGACGGCCCGGCTCTCGGGCCGCAGCCGTGTGCCGCCGCAGTCGGGGCAGGTGCCGCTGACCAGGAACTCGTCGATCTTGTCGCGGTAGGCGGCGTCCTGGATGCGGTCGGCGTAGCGGCGCAGGAGATTGGTGGCGACGCCTTCAAAGCGCCCCTGGCGTACGGTGGCGGGCGGCTCAACTCCCGGGAAGTGGCGGCGGAAGAGTGGGCTGGCCACGCCGTAGAACAGCAGGTCCCGCTGCACCTGGGTGTAGGCCTGGACCGGCAATGAAAGGTCAAGCGCAAACCCGTAGTGGGCGGCGGCCGCCTTGAGAATGGTGCTGTGATACTCGATGTGAATGCGGCCCCAGCCGGCGACGGCGCCCTCGGCGATGCTTTTCTTTTCCTCTACCAGCAGCGCAAGGTTAGCCTGGTGGATGCTGCCCAACCCGGTGCAGGTGGGGCAGGCCCCTTCCGGCTTGTTGAAGGAAAAGTGGGCCATGCCGATCTCCGGGACCGGCGCCCCACAGTGCGGGCAGGGAAAGGTGCTTTCTGGCGCCAGGGCCTCGTCGTCAGCGCCGGCCTCTCCCTCCCAGTTGGCAGTGGTGGCATTGGCCCAGGGTGCCACGTCCCGTCCGCAGGTGGGGCAGGGGCGGTGTCCCAGGCGGGCAAACAGCACGCGCAGGTAGGTGTAAACCTCGGTGGAGGTGCCAACCGTCGAGCGCGGGCTGTTGTTGGCGAGGCGCTGATCCACGCTGACGGTGGGCGACAGCCCCGCGAGGACGTCGACCGGCGGTTTCGCCAGCCCGAAGGTGACCAGGCCAAGCGATTCCAGGTACTGGCGTTGGCCTTCCTTGAGCAGGATGTCGAACCCAAGCGTGGATTTGCCCGAGCCCGAGACGCCGGTCAGGACCACGAGCTGGTTCTTGGGGATGGTGAGACTGACGTTCTTCAGGTTGTGCAGCCGGGCGCCGCGGATCGTGATATGGGCAGTCATTTGCTGGTCGATGGCTTCGACTGACTTTTCAACACAGGGATACTATCCATTTTACCAGGTGCGCGAAGCCAAGGGACCTCTGCAGGTGCGCATCATGGGAGACGCTCTGGGAACGAAAAACAATTGTCAGAACGTCCTATGTGTGCTAGCATGAGCAAGCCGCGGCGCGGCAAGGACTTATTTCCTCTTTTCATCTGTTTATTCGCTGTACCGCCCTTCCACGGCGAGCAGGCCGGCGGAGGCGGGTACAACCGCATAGAACCACTCAGGAGGTTTCAAACCCCGTGAACCTCGAACGCGTTTTCCGTGTCCTTGGACTTATCGTTTTTGCCATTATCGGATGGGAAATCGGCGTCATCATCACTCAAACCCCCAATCCACTTACCGACCTCAGCGCCTTCCGTTGGATTGCGCCGCTGACCCTGGTGGGGGCCATCATTGGTTGGGTGGTTGCGCCCTATCTGACGACGCGACCGGCGGTGTTTGCCATACGGGTCGTCCGCCAGATCCCCATTGAGCAGGTGGTAGCGGGCGCCATCGGCCTGGCGCTGGGCTTGGCCGTGGCGGCCCTGTTGGGGCCGACGCTGGCCCAGCTCCCCTATCCCTTCGGCGCGATCTTGCCCGTCGTCGCCAGCATCATCTTCGGCTATCTGGGCGCCATGATCGCGGTGCTGCGAGGCCCCGACCTGGTGCACCTGTTCACACGCTCGCGCCGGGCGGCGTCCCGCCAGGTGGAGCCCGTGAACTCTGAGCCGGCCATTGCCGCGGTCGGTCCGCAGGCGCTGCTGCTGGACACCAGCGTGATCATCGACGGCCGCATCGCCGATGTGGCCAAGACAGGCTTTCTCTCGGGACCGCTGATCGTGCCCCGCTTTGTGCTGGCCGAGCTGCAGTACATTGCGGATTCCGCCGATCCGCTGCGCCGTGCCCGCGGCCGCCGGGGCCTGGAAGTGCTGGACGAGCTGCAAAGCCTGTCATCGCCCAAGATGGAGATCGCCAACCTGGACGTGGCGGGCGTGCGCGAGGTGGACGAGAAGCTTGTCAGCCTGGCGCGGCAGTATGGCTACGGCCTGGTCACCAACGACTTCAACCTCAACCGTGTGGCGGCGTTGCAGGGGCTGCGGGTGTTGAACCTGAACGACCTCGCCAACGCCATGAAGGCTATCTACCTGCCCGGCGAGCGCATGCGCCTCCGCATCATCCAGGAAGGTAAAGAGATCGACCAGGGCGTTGGCTTTCTTGACGACGGCACCATGGTGGTGGTGGAAAACGGCGGCCGCCTTGTCGGCCGGGACGTTGACCTGACCGTCACCAAGGTGCTGCAGACCAGCGCCGGGCGGATGATCTTCGCCGTCCCTGTCGCCTGACCCACACCCCACCGCGAGATCACATCATGGCCTTACGCGTCTACAACACGCTGACCCGCAAGATCGAATCCTTCCAGACCCTGGAGCCGGGCGTCGTCAAGATGTACGTCTGCGGCCCCACCGTCTATGCGGAGGCCCACATCGGCCATGCCATGTCGGCCCTGGTTTTTGACATCATCCGGCGCTACCTGGAATACCGGGGCTACGAGGTGCGCCACGTGATGAACTACACGGACGTCGACGACAAGATCATCAACAGGGCGCGGGCGAGCGGCCAGGACCCCCTGGACCTGGCCCAGCACTACATCGACCGCTTTCGCGGCCAGATGGAGCAGGTGGGCGTCAAGCCCCCCACCGTGACCCCGCGCGTCTCCGGCACCATCGGCGAGATCGTTGACATGGTGCAGGCCCTCATCGACCAGGGTCATGCCTACGAATCGGAGGGCGACGTCTACTTCCGTGTGGGCAGTGATGACGACTACGGCAAGCTCAGCCGCCGCAAGATCGAGCATGCCGTCAGCAGCACCCGGCAGCGCTTTGGCGATGAGCTGAAGGAAGACGCCGCCGATTTCGCCCTGTGGAAGGGGCAAAAGGCGCCCGACGAACCGGCCTGGCTGAGCCCCTGGGGCATGGGCCGCCCAGGCTGGCACATCGAGTGCTCGGCGATGGCGCGCCGCCACCTGGGGCCTACCATCGACATCCACGGCGGCGGCAACGACCTGATCTTCCCGCACCACGAAAACGAGATTGCCCAGAGCGAATGCTGCAACAGCGCTCCCCTGGCTACCTACTGGATGCACAACGGTATGCTGCAGCTCCGCGGCGAGAAGATGTCGAAGTCGCTGGGCAACATCATCAGCATCGACGAGTTCCTGGCCGAGCACAGCGCCGAGGCTTTTCGCCTGCTGGTGTTGGGCGCCCATTACCGTAAGCCCATCGTCTTTGACGCCGAGGTGGTCGAACAGGCCGAGCGCGGCCTGGAGCGGCTGCGCAGCGCCCTGCGGCCGCCCACCGGCGCCTCGTTGGACGGACCCGAGGCAGGGGTCGTGAGCGAAGCGGCCGCCAACGCTCGTGAGCGATTTGTCGAGGCGATGGACGATGACTTCAATACGGCCGGCGCCCTCGGCCACCTCTACGACCTGGTCAAGGCCATCAACACGGCCCGCGATGCCGGGGTGGGCGGTGAGCCCTTCCAGCAGGCCCAGGCCGTGTTGGCAGAGCTGGCCGGTGTCTTGGGCATGACCCTGACGGAGCCGGCGCGGGCCGCTTCGGACGCCGCTCCCTTCATCGACCTCCTGGTCGAACTGCGGTCGGAGCTGCGCAAGGCCAAACAATGGGCGTTGGCCGACGTCGTGCGCGACCGACTGGCGGGGCAGGGTGTACTGGTCGAAGACGCGCGCGAGGGCACGACCTGGCGGTGGGAGAAATGAGCCGGGGGTCTGGCTAGCGGCTGATGGGCGGTTCCCACGCACCACGCAGTCGCGCCAGCGCCGCCGGCGCCCCCCGGCGCGGTCCGGCCGAGGCGGGAAAGCCTGCACACGAGCTGATCTATGGCCGGCAGCCGGTGCGCGAGGTATTGCGGGCCCGGCGCCGCCGGGTCCACACCCTGTACCTGGCGCAAGGCATGCACGCCGCCGGCGTCGTGGAGGAGAGCGAGCGGCTGGCCGGGGACGCCGGCGCCGCGATTGAGCAGGTGGGGCGTGAGCGCCTGGACGGCTGGCTGGCCGGCGCCAACCACCAGGGCATGGCCCTGGCCGTGGGGCCCTACCCGTACGCCAGCGTCGAGGCTGCCTTGGAAAAAGCCCGCCAGCGGCAGGAGGACCCTCTCTTGCTCCTCCTCGACCGCGTGCAGGACCCTCAGAACCTGGGGACCCTGCTGCGCTCGGCGGACGCCTGCGGCGTACACGGCGTCGTGATCCCGCGCCACCGTTCGGCCGGCGTCACCCCGGCTGTGGTGAGCGCCTCGGCGGGGGCGGTCGAGCACCTGCTGGTGTGCGAGGAGACCAACCTGGTGGCGACCCTCAAGCTGCTCAAGGACCAGGGCCTGTGGATCGCCGGTCTGGAGGCGCACCCCGACGCCCAGCCCTACGACGCCGTCGACCTGACCGGTCCCCTGGGCATTGTCGTGGGCTCGGAGGGGTTTGGGCTGGGGCGGCTGGTGGCGGAGACCTGCGACTGGCTGCTGGAGCTGCCGATGGTGGGGCAGGTGGATTCCCTCAATGCGGCTGTGGCAGGCTCGATCCTGCTCTTTCATGTCATGCGCCAGCGGGCGGCTGCCCGTCCGGGAACGGCATGACCTATCTGCTGATCGGATTCTCGTTGGGCCTGAGCGCCGGCGTCTCGCCAGGGCCGCTGCTGGCCCTCGTCATGCAGCGCAGCCTCAAGGGGGGCTTTGCCAGCGGCGCCCGCGTCGCCTTCGCCCCCCTCGTGAGCGATCTGCCGATCGTCGTTTTGTCCATCCTGCTGGTCGGCCGGCTCCCCGAGTGGGCATTGAACGGGCTGTTGGTCGTAGGCGGCCTGTTTGTCATCTGGCTCGGCATCGACGGCTTTCGCCGCGGGGGCGCCGGCCTTGACGCTGCTGATGCCGCCTCGGCCCGCCAGGACCTGGCGCACGGCGCTCTCGTCAATTTCCTGAGCCCGCATCCCTATCTATTTTGGGCCACGGTGGGAGCGCCCATGTTCGTTCGGGCCTGGAATTCGAGTCCGATCGATGCCGTGGCCTTCATCGTCGGCTTCTACACCTTGCTGATTGGCAGCAAGGTGGTGATGGCGTATCTGTTCAGCCGGGCGCAAGGGCTGCCGCCGCACTGGCACAGTCGCGTGCTCCGCTTTGCCTCCCTCCTGCTCGTCATCATCGGCGTCCTGATGCTCTACGCCGCCTACCTGGCCTTCCGGAGTCCCGCATGATCGAGGTCACACCCCTGCGCCATCGCGACCTGGCGGCCGTCGCCGAGCTGTTCAACCAGGCCCATGCCGCCCTGCCCTATGCCTGGACGCTGGACCCGCAGAGTTTCCGCGACCTGGTGCTGCTCAACGACGGCGGTCCCGAGGCCATCCTGGCGGTGTCGCCGGAGGGCTGGCTGGTGGCGCGCCACGGCGAGCATACCAGCGGCTTCGCCCACTGCACCTTCGGGCGGCTGACCACCGAGCCTGCCGAACAGCGGAGGGGCTTCCTGCGCTCCCTCTTCGTGCACCCCAAGGCGCCAGCGGGAACGACGGCAGCGCTGCTTGCCGCTGCTGACGCCTACTTCGCCGCGCAGGGGCTGGCGAAGGTCGCGGCCTTTGACATCGGCACCGGCTATCCGTGTTACCTGGCCGGACGCGGCGTGCTGGACAGCAGGCACATGGACGTGATGGTGGCGCTCGGGGCTGCCGGGTACAGGATCAGCGAGCGTTGGCAGCTCTATGAGTGCGTCTTCTCGGGCCACCAACCTGAGCGACACCCCAAGGTGCCGCGGCTGCTGCTCAAGCTGGAGGAGCCAGATCCAGACGGGTTCACACTGGAGGTCACCAACCGCGCCGATCCGGTCGCGAGCCTGGAATGCCGTTTTCTGGGCGCAGTGTCGGCGGGAACCGGGGTGCCCACCGCCTCGCTGCGCCGGCTGACCGTGATCAGCGAGTACCGCCGCATGGGCGTGGGATCCTGGCTGCTGCTGCGCTGTTTGAATGAGCTGTCCACCCGCGGTTTCCGGCGCCTGGCGGTGGCCATTAACCACCAGGATGAGGCCGCCCAGAGCCTGATGCTGCGCATGGGCTTTGACGAGCTTGCCCTCAGCGGTTACAGCTATGCCAGGTAAGCGCTACACGCCTACGGCGCTCTTCCGTCTTGGCGCCGTCGCCTTCATCGTCATCACCACGCTGCTCGCCCGCGAGGCGGTGCTGCGGCCCGACAACCTGCTCTCTATCTTTGTCGTCGGCCTGGCCATCGTCACCGTCTTCATGATCCTGGGCGCTTTTGCCGAGGCTGAGTTCGACGGTACCACGTTCGTCTATCGTGTGCCGCTGCGCCGGACGCACCGCTTCGAGCTCCGGCAGATCGAACACCTCGAGATCGGCGGCCGCCGCATGCGCGCCCTGATCATCGGCTACCACCCCCTGGACGCCAACGGTCTCGTGGACGGCGCGCGGGTCATCTACGTGAACCTGGTGCCGCTGAACGACCAGCTCGATCTCTACGAGCAGTTGGGCGGCGCCAGCGAGCACGATGGCTGAGGTCCCGCCCGCCCTCCTCTGGGGGGTCCGGCGTTACCTGGCGGCGCCGAACGCCGCCATCATTTCCGTCCAGCGCCAGCCCTTTCCGGGCGGTTTGTCGGGCAGCACCCTGGAATACTGGCGCCTCAGTCTCCGCCGCGCCGGCGTCCAGGCGGCGCTGACCCTGGTCTACAAGCGGGGCGCCGTGGTGACGGGCGCTTTCCTGCGGGGGGCGCCGCAGCGCGAGGCCCTTGCCTACGCCAACCTGCCGGGACGGGTTCCCATTGACCTGCCCACGGCCATCGCCTTCGACGTGGCGGCGGGCGACCTGTGGTTTCTGCCCTTGCCGCCGGGCAAGAGCAGCTCCCACTGGCAGGCGAATTGGGACGCCGAGGACGTCGCCAACGCCCTGACCGACCTGGCGCGACTGCACCTCGCCTTTTGGGATGTCCGGCCGGAGATGGACGCCTGGACCTGGCTTGCCCAGCCGGTGGGGAGGGACGCCGGCTCGCTCCTCCGGGAGGGGAGGCAGGGGATCGAAACGCTCATCGCCGCCGGGGTGGAGGATGCGCACCTGCCGGCGGCGCGGCTCGCCCGGCTGCATGCCCTGGCCTCAGACCCGGGGCTGCTCCTGGCGACTCTGCAGGAGTCTCCCCACACCCTGCTTCACGGCGACGCCGGTTTTCAGAACATCGCCGTCAGCCAGGATGGGCGGCAGCGGCTCTGGTATGACTGGCAGCTTGTGGCGGCCGGCCCGCCCGCCCTTGACCTGGTCACGTTCCTGCATCCGTGGGCATACCCCGAATCCGGGGCGCCGCTGTCGCCGGAGGAGATGGCGGCCATCTACTTGCAGGCGTTGGCGCGGCGCGGCCGGCCCCTCGACGAAGCGGCCTTCCACCGCCAGCTCGACGCCGCCCTGCTCTGGCGCTGGCTGATCCAGTGGGCGCCCCTGCTCGGCCTGTACTCGCAGCGTCTGCGGCCCGACGTGCGCGACCGCCTCTACCACGCCTTCTCGCGGCTGCACTGGCCGGCCCTTGACCGCTGGCCAGCGGGTTGACCGCAGCGCCGCGGCCTACGAAGGCCGCATGATCATCACCGGGCAGGGGGCGTGCCGCACCACGTCCTCGGCGACGCTGCCGAAGACCAGCCTGCTCAGCCCGCCGCGGCCGTGCGTACACATGACGATCACGTCGCAGTGGTGTTTGGCGGCGTAGTTGGTGATGGTCAGGGCGATGTCATCGCCCTCGACGACGTCGGTCTTGACGCTGGCGGCGAGCTGTGCCAGGCCGGTCGCCTTGGTGCTCAGGTAGGCGTTTGCCTCCCGGGCCACCTCTTCGAGATTGCCGGTCGAGATGGGCACCGACATCTCGGGTGCGACGACGGGCATGGGCAAGCGCACGACCTGGATCAGGTTGACGACGGCCTCGGGGGCGCTCAGATGTTCGATCTGTCGCAGCGCCTGCTCGGCCAGAGGTGAACCATCAAGCGGCACGAGTATGTTCTTGTACATGGCGTTCTCTCCCTTGAGGATCAGGCTGGCGCTGCCGCGGTGCGGATGAGGAGAATGGGACAGCGGGCGTGGCGCAGCACGCCTTCGGCCACACTGCCAAACACGAGCCGGCTGAGTCCACCGCGACCGTGGGTGGTCTTGATGATGAGGTCAACCTGGTGCTTCGTCGCATAGTTGACGATGGCCTCGGCGACGTGATCGGCATCAACGACATCGGCGTCGGCGTTGAAGCCCTCCTTGACCAATGCCGCCGCCAACCCTTCCAGGTACGTCTTCGCTTCGCTGAACATATCCTCGATGTCGACGACCGGCATGTTCATGCCGACGTCCGGCGACACCACCGGCATCGGCAGCCGGACCACCTGGAAAAGCGTGATCTGGCAGCCCTCCTGCGCCAGCCCCTTGGCCTCAACCAGCGCCCGTTCGGCTAGCTCGGAGCCATCCAGCGGCACCAGAATGTGCTTGTACATGTCGCTCCTCCGTGGAGACAAGAAAGGAATCCGTGAAGGCTTTGAGGGCGTCGTCACGGTGGACACGCAACTACCACCATGATCGCACTTCTCACCGCCGTTGTCTATGAGCAAAGTCAGGTTTGGCGGCCCTGACCGATCGAACCCGCCGCCACTTCCGCCGCGTGCAACCGGCGGCTCAGGGAAAGCGCCGGCGGACGCTCTCGAGCTCGATGGCAGCCGCAGCGAAGCGGTAGAGCCTGGCTGGACGATGATCGCCGTAGCGTAGCTTCCCGGCGTATTCCACAATCCCCTGGGCAAGGATCTTGCGCCGGAAGTTGCGCTTGTCCAGGTGCTCCTGCAGCACGACCTCGTACACCTGCTGCAGCTCGCTCAAGGTGAATTCATCGGGCAGCAGGAGAAACCCCAGGGCTGTGTATTCCAGCTTGTAGCGCAGGCGCTGCAAGGCATAGTGGATGATGCGGTCATGATCGAATGCCAGCCGGGGCAGGGCATAGACGTCAAACCAATTGGCATCCGTCGTTTCCTCTCCGGCGCGCGCCTGCTGCCTGACATCGGCGCCGACAATGGCAAAATAGGCTACTGTGATAACGCGCCCGCGGGGGTCGCGTTTGGGCTCCCCAAAGGTGTAGAGCTGCTCCAGGTAGACGCCCTCGACGCCGGTCTCCTCGCTCAGCTCGCGTGCTGCGGCATCCTCGATGCGCTCGGCGATGCCCACAAAGCCGCCCGGCAGAGCCCAGCAGTCGGCGTAGGGCCAGTTCCTGCGCTTGATCAGCAGCACCCGCAGTTCGCCTTCGGTGAAGGTGAACAGGACAAGGTCCACCGTCAGCGATGGTCGTTCGTAGGCCTGCTTCTCTTGTGCGCCAGGGAGTTGGGACAGCAGAACGGTGCTCACGACCATTCCATCGTACTCCACTGGGTTCGAATCACCAAAACCGGGCGCAGACGCCTGGCTGGATTGTGCAACCGTGCACTATTCGTCGCGGGTCTTGCGCCAGCCTTCGATACGCTGCGCCAGGACTTCGCCGAGGACGTCGCCTTCCTCAGAGGTCAGGCTGTTCTCTACCTGACGGCTGTAGCGAAGGAGGCGGGAGCGCACGCGGGCCAGGCTGTAGGAGGCCTGCCGCTGGCTGACGCGCCAGCGCGGCACCTCGCGGGCGCCGGGCACAGCCCACTTAATGGCCGTCGCCGCCCAGGTGAGGCCGGCGCCGAAACCGACCATGATGAGGTTGTCGTTGGAGTGGAGCCTGCCCTGCTCGATCGCCTCGCACAGGGCGATGGGGATCGAGGCTGTCGAGGTGTTGCCGTAGTTGTACAGGTTGATGAAGACCTTGTCGTCGGGCAGGTCAAGCTGCTTCATCGACGAGCGGATGATGCGCTCATTGGCCTGGTGCGGGATCACGAGGTTGACATCGGCGATGCTCATGCTGGCCTTGTCCAGGGCCTCACGCGTGGCCTCAACCATGATGCGGGTGGCAAAGCGGAACACAGCTTTGCCATCCATCTTGATGAAATGCTGGCCTGCCGCCACGGTTTCCAGGGTGGTGGGCATCGAGGTGCCCCCTGCCGGCACCGAGAGCAGGTCGCCGCCCGAGCCATCGCTGCCGAGCACCGTCGACAACACACCGCCCGGCACCGGGCTCGCCTGCAGCAGCACGGCGCCGGCGCCATCGCCAAAGAGGACGCAGGTGTTGCGGTCGGACCAGTCGATCAGCCGCGACAGCACCTCGGTGCCGATAACCAGGACGCTTTCGACCTGGCCGGACACGATCATGGCGTTGGCCAGACTGATGGCGTAGACGAAGCCGGAGCAGGCGGCGCTGAGGTCGAACGCTCCGGCTCGCGTCGCCCCCAACGCATCCTGGATGAGGGAGCCCGTGGAAGGGAACAAGTGCGCCGGCGACGAAGTCGAGCAGATGAGGAGGTCCAGCTTGCTGACCGGGAAGTCGGCGACGTCCAACGCCGCCATCGCCGCCCGCGTGCCCAGGGTGACCGCGTTTTCACGGGGATCGACGGCGATATAGCGTTGGTGGATGCCGGAGCGTGTGCGGATCCACTCGTCGCTGGTGTCGACGATCTGCTCCAATTCCTGGTTGGTGACGATCCGGTCGGGCAGCGCCTTGCCCCAGCCGGTGATGTGGGCATAGCGCCGGCCCAACGTATGAAGCCCATTGCTACCTGCCATTGCTCATCGCTCCCAGCACGATGCTGCTGTTATGACCGCCGAAACCGAACGAATTGTTCACAGCGAACTGCACCTTGTGCGGCCGGGCCTGGTTGGGGACGAAATCCAGGTCGCAGACCGGATCAGGATGGTGGTAGTTGATCGTGGGCGGAACGACGCCGTCGCGCATCGCCAGCAAACAGAAGATCGTTTCCATGGCGCCCGCTGCGCCCAGGAGATGGCCCGTTACCGACTTCGTAGAGCTGACCGGAATGCCATAGGCCCGTTCGCCGAAGACCTGCTTGATGGCGCGCGTTTCGGCGGCGTCGTTCAGTTGGGTGCTGGTGCCGTGGGCATTGATGTAGTCGATGTCATCCGGCGTCAAGCCAGCGCGCTGCAGGGCGTTGCGCATGGCCTCGATGGCGCCGAGCCCCTGTTCGTGTGGCGCGGTCAGATGGTAGGCGTCGGCGGTGGCGCTGTAGCCCAGGATCTCGCCGTAGATGTGAGCGCCGCGAGCCTGGGCGTGTTCGAGGCGCTCCAGGACCAGCATGGCCGCGCCTTCACCCATCACGAAGCCATCACGTTCGACATCGAAGGGACGGGAGGCGCCGTTGGGATCGCTGTTGTGCCCAGACATGGCCCGCGCCCGCTCGAAGCCCGCCAGTGTAAAAGGATGGAGGGCGTCTTCGACGCCGCCGGTGATGACCAGGTCGGCATCGTCGCGCAGGATGGCGTGGAAGGCTTCGCCAATGCCGTAGTTGCCTGAGGCGCAGGCGCCGACGATGCCCAGGTTGGGACCCCTGAGCCCGTACTCGATGGCGATCTGACCGGGGGCGGTGTCGATCAGGATCGAGGGGATGGCAAAGGGGCTGACGCGACGGCCGCCCTCGTTCCGCATGACGTCGTATTGTTCGAGCATGGCGTTGACGCCGCCGATGGCCGAGCCGATGATGACGCCGGCTCGCTGCGGATCAATCTGGGAAGCATCGAGCCCGGCATCCTTCCATGCCTGGACCGCTCCGACCATGGCGTAGGTGACGTAGGCGCCAAGGCGGCGCTGTGTGCGCTCATCGACGTAGGCGCTGGCATCGAGGTTCTCGATCTGGGCGGCGAACTGCGTGCGCCGCTCCGAGACGTCGAAACGGGTGATCGGGGTGACGTGGGGTCTGCCGGCAACGACATTGGCCCAAATCTGTCCGATATCGTTGCCGACTGAGGTGACGCCGCCGATGCCCGTCACCACAACACGGGTCTTGTTCATCAATGTGTTATCCTCCTGGATGATGATACACCTGACGCCCTGAACATCCACTTCGCACTTTCAGCGTCCGCCGCCGAAGGCGAGGCGCTGGCTTCGCCAGGCTCAGGTGCACGCGAATAATACACCGGTTCTGCGCAAAAGGTGCGCGCCTTGTGCCCGGCTGCTTCATCCTGCCCGGGAAGGGAACCAGACTTACCAAAGATTAATGATCTCGATCATGGCGCTTCTAGGGCCATTTGTGCTACGCTTCACTGTACTGTCATCTTCGCAACCTGTTTGGGTTGCACCGGTCTTTTTTTCATGCGGGAGACCAGCATGCGCACTCTTGTAGATCTTGGTAGCTTCGGCGAATACTTACATTATGGCATGCCACTGAACCTGGTGACAGTGCTAGGACCTGACGGACGCGTGAATGTCGCCACCAACGCCTCGATCACGCCTTTGCCGGGAGAGACGCCACGGCTGGTCATCGCGGTGCTGAAGGATAACTTGACGAACACCCTGATCGCCCAACAGCGTGAGTTCGTCGTCAACGTTTTGACGCAGGACATGCGGGCGGTGGCTCGCCAGTGCGGGACTCGATCGGGCAGCGATGTGGACAAGCTGGCTTTGTGCGGTCTGACAACGCTGCCAGCGCGTTTTGTCAAAACCCCGTTGGTAGCCGAGTGCCCGCTCAACTTCGAGTGCCAGGTGGAAGCCAACCAATCCCTCGACGACGTCGACCTCTGGATCAGCCGCATCCTGGCGATGGAAGTGGCGCCGGCGTGGTCCGATGGCCGCGCCAGCGTGGACCTGCAGAAATTCCAGCCCCTGCTGTACGCCTTTGGCCAGACCTTCGAGCGCGGCCCGCAGATCGGGTTTGGCAGTTTCTAGGGAACGGCTGTGCCCATCTTCGCCGTCACTGCTCCTCACCTGACGCCCGACCAGCACTACGAGCTGGAAGCGCTGCTGATGGAGGCGCCCGAGACGGACGCCTTCTTCACAGAAGAGGGCGCCCTGGGTACCGAGGTGACTTGTGGCATGGGGGCGCTGCCCATCGTCGTCGACATCGTCTACAGGTGGGCGGCGTCGCACGAGCGCGGGGACTCACTGGTCCATTTCAACTGCCCCGGCGGGGTCACGGCCGGCGTTGCCGACCATACGCCGCCGGAGGTCGTGGCGTTTCTGGCTACCTGCGGCGAGGACCCGGCGGAGCTGCGCGGTCTGACGAAGCGTCTGGCCGATGATGGGATGCACGAGGGCCGGTAGGGCCTGTCCGCGTTGACGCTGCGCGCTGCTAACAGCCGCGAGACGGGCTGGGACGAGGCCGCCTGGGATGCCTTTGTCGCCGGGCATGCGGCTGCGCACCCGCTGCAACTGCGGGCCTGGGGTCAACTGAAAGCCGCGCACGGATGGGAGGACGCGCGCCTGGGGCTTTGGGATGGCGACCGGCTGGTGGCCGGCGCCCAGGTTCTCTTCCGGCGGCTGCCGCGGGCAGGCTTCCTGCCCCTACGTGTGGCCTATGTGCCGAAGGGGCCTCTGGTCGCCTGGAATGAGGAGGCGCAGGCGCGGCGCCTTCTGGAGGAACTGTGGCGGTTCTGCCTGCGGCGGGGCGCCTTGCTGCTCAAGATCGAGCCCGAGGCGCTGGACGATTCCGACCTGGCGAGAAGGCTCAGGGCCCTGGGGCTGCGTCCCAGCCAACGCACGGTGCAGCCGCAGACCACCGTCTGGATCGACCTGCGGCCCCCCGAGGATGACATCCTGGCGGGGATGAAGCAGAAATGGCGCTACAACGTGCGGCTGGCGGCGCGCAAAGGGGTGTCGGTGCGTGAGGGCGGGGCCGCAGACGTGGAAACGTTTTGCCGGTTGATGCAGGTCACCGGTGCGCGCAACGAGTTTGGCGTGCACGAGCCTGCCTACTACCACCGCTTCTGGGATCTCTTCGCTCCGGCCGGCAGAGCGGCCCTCCTGATAGCGGAGTATGAGGGCCAGGTCCTGTCCGGGCTGATGGTGGCGCACCTGGCGGGCAAGGCCTACTACCTGTTTGGCGCCTCCGGCAACGATGACCGCAACCTGATGCCCAACCATCTCCTGCAGTGGGAGACGATGCGTTGGGCGAAAGCCCGCGGCTGCACGGCCTATGACCTCTGGGGTGTACCCAACGAGGTGGGGCTGGACGAGGAGGCGCCTATCCCCGACCCCTCGGTGGGGCTGTGGGGCGTCTGGCGTTTCAAGCGCGGCTTTGGCGGCCAGGTTGTGCGCTATACGGGGGCCTGGGACAAGACTTACCTGCCGGTGGTCGCGTAGGCGGGTGCACACCCCATAGTTGCGACTTTAGTCGCCTTTTGGGAGCCGAACGACTCAACTCGCTTCTACGCTTGCCGCTTCATCCCGAACGTGTAACCTCAAATTTGCACTGCTGCGACGGACAACGCACGAACGTGGCGCGCGCCCTCAGAAGTCCTTCACTTGGTCAAACTGCCGCCGCAGGACCTATAATGCCCCCTCATGGACGTCACCCCCTCTCCTGATCCACTCCGCATCGCCGTCGCCGGCGCCGGCTATTGGGGCAAGAACCTGGTGCGCAACTTCGCCCAACTGCGCGTGCTGCACACGATCTGCGACAGCAGCGAGGCGACGCTCAAGGCGCAGGCGGTGCTCTACCCCGGCGTGCACACCACTACCAGCTATGATGCAGTGCTAGCCGATGAGGCCATCCAGGGCGTGGTGCTGGCCACCCCGGCCGTCCGCCACCATGAGCAGGCCCGCGCCGCTCTGCTGGCAGGCAAGCACGTGTTCGTGGAGAAGCCGTTGGCCCTCAGTCCCGAACAGGGCGAAGAGCTGGTGGCGCTGGCGCACGAGCACGGCCTCGTGCTCATGGTCGGCCATATCCTGGAGTATCACCCTGCCGTCACCCTGCTGCACAAGCTGGTGCAGGCCGGGGAATTGGGGCAGGTGCGCTATCTCTATTCGAACCGTTTGAACCTGGGCAAGGTGCGGACCGAAGAGAACATCCTCTGGAGCTTCGCCCCGCATGATATCGCCGTCATCACCCGGCTGGTGGGTTCGGCGCCCCTCTCGGTAAGCGCCTCCGGCGGCGCCTACCTGCAGCGCGACATCGCCGATGTGACGGTGACAAACCTGGTCTTCCCCGGCGACGTGCGCGCCCACATCTTCGTGAGCTGGCTGCATCCTTCCAAGGAGCAGAAGCTGGTCGTCGTGGGCGACCGCAAGATGGCCGTCTTCGACGACACGGTGCGCGAAGGCAAGCTCAAGCTCTACGACAAGGGCATTGAGTGGCAGGCAGGGCTTCCCGTGCCGCGCCAGACCGCTGAAACCACCCTCTATCTGCCCGACAGTGAGCCCATGCGGCTGGAGTGCGAGCACTTCCTCGCCTGCATCCGCGAGGGCCGCCAGCCCCTGACCGACGGCGCCAGCGGCCTGCGCGTCCTGCGCGTTCTCGACGCCTGCCAGCGCTCCCTGGAACAACGCGGCGCTCCCGTCAGTGTTGGAACGTTAGAACGTTGGAACGTTGGAACGTTGGAACGTTCCAACGCTGGAACGTATTTCGTCCATCCGACGGCCGTGATTGATGCCGGCGCCGAGATTGGCGAGGGCAGCAAGATCTGGCACTTCAGCCATGTGATGGCGGGCGTCCGTCTTGGGCGCGGGTGCAACCTGGGCCAGAACGTGTTCGTCGCTTCCGGCGTCACCCTGGGCGACAACGTCAAGGTGCAGAACAACGTCTCGCTTTACACGGGCGTGGTGGTGGAAGACGACGCCTTCCTGGGGCCTTCGATGGTGTTCACCAACGTCGTCAATCCCCGCAGCCACGTTTCGCGCAAGGATGAGTACAAAGCCACACACGTTGGCCGCGGGGCGACCATCGGCGCCAATGCCACCATCGTCTGCGGCGTTACGCTGGGCGACTACGCCTTTGTCGGGGCCGGAGCCGTGGTGACCCGCGACGTGCCGCCCCACGCCCTGGTGCACGGCAACCCTGCCCGTTTGCGCGGCTGGGTGTGCCAGTGCGGCGTCAAGCTGGACTTCACCGGCCAGGACCCTGCGCAGGCGACCTGCAGCGCCTGCGGCCGGTCCTACACCAGGCAAGGGGAGAACGTTCGCCAGGTTTCGCCATGAAAGTGGCTGCCATCGTCGGCGCGCGGCCGCAGTTCGTCAAGGCCGGTCCCGTGAGCCAGGCGTTTGCCGCGGCCGGACACCGGGAGATCCTGATCCACACCGGCCAACACTACGACGCCAACATGTCGCAGGTGTTCTTCAGCGAGCTGGGGCTGCCTGAGCCGGCGGTGAACCTGGAAGTCGGCTCGGGGCCGCAGGGCTGGCAGACCGGTTTGATGTTGATGCGGCTGGAAGAGGTCTTCCAGGCCGAGCAGCCCGACTGGGTGCTGGTCTACGGCGATACGAACTCGACCCTGGCGGGCAGTCTGGCGGCGTGCAAGCTGCGCCTGCCCCTGGCCCATGTCGAGGCCGGCTTGCGGTCCTTCAACCGGGCGATGCCGGAAGAACACAACCGCGTGTTGGCCGACCACTGCGCCGACCTGCTGCTGTGCCCAACGCCGACTGCGGTGGCGAATCTCGAGCATGAGGGCGTGGTCCAGGGCGTCCACCTGGTGGGGGACCCCATGTACGACGCCGTCCTGCAGTTCGCCGCCCTTGCCCGGCAGCGCTCGACCCTGGCCGGGGAGCTGCAGCTAACTTCCGGCGGCTACGCCTTTGCCACCATTCACCGCCCCTACAACACCGACGACCCGGTCCAACTGCAGCGCCTGCTGAAGGCTCTGTCGGCGCTGGACCTGCCCGTCGTCTTTCCCGTCCATCCGCGCACGCGCGGGGCGTTGGAGCGTTGGAACGTTGGAACGTTGGAACGTTCAAACGTTCGTCTGCTCGAGCCGCTTGGGTACCTGGACACCCTGGCGCTGCTGCAGGATGCTGCCATTCTTCTGACGGATTCGGGCGGTATGCAGAAGGAAGCCTTCTGGCTGGGTGTGCCCTGTGTGACCTTGCGGCCTGAAACCGAGTGGGTCGAAACGGTGGCGGCCGGCTGGAACCGCCTGGCCTGGACCGACGAAGCCGCGATCCTGGCGGCCGTGCGCAAGCCCTGGCCTACGGAGCCTCCGCCGCAGGTGTTCGGCCAGCCCGGCGCCAGCACGCGCATCGTGAAACTGATGGAAGAAGCAGCAGGTGGCAGGTAGCAGGTAGCAAGTGGCAGGTCGTCAGTGCCCGGCTGGCTGGCCGTCCTCTGTTCTCCGTTCTCCTTCTTCCGTCTGACGACTGACTACTGACGACTGGCGTCTCATCAATGTCCCGCCGCAAGATCCTGTTCATCACCGCCTGGTACCCCACCCCGAGCCAACCGGTCTGGGGTGTGTTTGTGCGCGAGCATGCCAAGGCGGTGCGGCTCTATGACGACGTGGCGGTCCTGCACTGTCTCCTGCCAGAGCCGGCGCTGCCGCAGCCGTACCAGACCGAGCAGGTGAGCGACCCCGCCCTGACCGAGGGGATTCCCACCTATCGTGTGTGGTACCGGGCGGCGCCCGTGTCCAGGACCGCCTACTTCCGCTTCCTGCAGAGCGTCAACCGCGCCTACCAGGAGATCGTGGCGGGAGGATTCCGGCCAGATGTGCTGCACGCCCATATCTATGAGGCAGGCGTGCCGGCGGTGCTGCTCGGCAAGCGCCACCGGCTGCCGGTGGTGATCACCGAGCAGTACTCGGCCTTTCCGCGACGCCTGTTGTCTCGCCAGAAGGTGCTCAAGGCCCGATGGGCCTTCGGCCAGGCCGACCGGGTGCTGCCCGTCAGCGCCTCCCTGCAGAACGCCATCGAGCAGTACGGCATCCATGCGCGCTTCCAGCGCGTCCCGAACGTCGTCGACACCGCTCTCTTCGCTCCACCCTTTGAGCGTTCAAACGTTGGAACGTTCCAACGTTCCAATGTTCCAACGCAAATCCTATTTGTGGGCTCGTTGATCCCGTTGAAGGGTGTGGGCGTCTTGCTGGAGGCGCTGGCGCGGGTGCAGCAGCAGCGCCAGGACTGGCGGCTGGACCTGGTGGGCGACGGTGCCGACCGTGAAGCCTTTGTCCGGCAGGCGGCTGACCTGGGGTTGGCGCCGCAGGTGACGTTCCACGGTCTGAAGACCAAGACGGAGGTGGCGGAGTTCATGCGCCGGGCAGACCTGTTCGTGCTGCCGAGCCTGTGGGACAACATGCCCTGTGTGATCGTAGAGGCGATGGCCAGCGGCTTGCCTATCGTGGCCAGCAACGTGGGCGGCATCCCGGAGATGGTCGATTCTCCCGAGCTTGGCGTCCTGTCGCCCCCGGGCGATGTTGCGGCACTGGCGGAGGCCCTGCTGGCAAGCCTGGCGGCCAACGCCCAGGTTGATCGCCCACTGATTGCGTCCAGGGCGCAGCGCTTCAGCCTGGCGACGGTCGGCCGGACCCTGCACGACGTCTATGAGGAAGTATTGGCCTAGATGGGAGCATCCTCATCGCCAGATCGCGCGTCAGGCATCCGTCGCCGCCTTGCCAGCACGGGTTCCCATCTGTCCAGGTTCGGAGTTCATGGTTCCTTCGCGCGCAATGTCTCCACCACTTTCATGGCCCAGGTGCTGGTGCTGCTCACCACCCTGACCAATGCCGCCATCATCGCCCGGTGGCTGGGACCGGCGGGCAAGGGCACGCTCTCGCTGGCGCTGCTGGTCCCCAACATCGCCGCCCTCTTTCTAAGCGGCGGCATTGCCATCGCCAACGTCTATTTCGTCGGCTCGCGGCGGCTCTCGCTTGACCAACTGGCGTCTAGCTCCACGGCGCTGGGCTTGGTCGGCACCGTGCTGGGGGTGGCGGTGGTGGGATTGCTGGCCCGAACCGGTTGGCTGAGCACACTGGTGCCGTCGGTGCCGTCGGCCTTGATCATGCTGGCCATGATCAGCTTGCCGGTTTTGTTGCTGAACGCGTACTTCAGCGCCCTGCTGCAGGGCATGCAGCACATCCCCACCCTGAACGCCGTCAACGTCGCCCAGGGCGTTCTCACCCTGGCGCTGACGCTGCTGCTGGTGGTCGGGCTGGGATGGGGCATCACCGGCGCCGTGCTGGCGGTCTTCGGGTCGGGGCTGGGGGGGCTTGCGGCCCTCACCTGGCTGCTGCGCCGGCATGGCGCGCATTTCCGGCCGCGCCTGGATCGCACCGTGCTGCGCCGCACCTACGGCTACGGCCTGAAGGGCTATGTCGGCAACGTCCTCCAGTACTTCAACTACCGCCTGGACACCTTCCTGGTCAACGGTTTCCTCGGCCCGGCGGCAGTGGGCATCTACGGTTCGGCGGTGGGCCTGGCTGAGCTGCTCTGGTACCTGCCCAACTCGGTCGGGTTTGTCATCTTTCCCAAGGCCTCGGCCACGCGGCCCGAGGAGATGAACCGCTTCACGCCGCGGGTGTTCGGTCTCACCCTAGCGCTGACGGCGGCAGGCGCTGTGGTCTTGGCGCTGCTTGGTCCCTACCTGATCGCCCTTGTCTACGGTCCGGCGTTCAAGGCTTCGTATGCGCCTCTGCTGGCGCTGCTGCCGGGGGTCGTCCTCCTGGGCGGCGGCAAGGTGCTGACCAACGAGCTGGCGGGCCGGGGCTATGCCCACTACAACTCCATCAATTCCGGCATGGCCCTGGTGCTGACCGTGATCCTGGACCTGGCGCTGATCCCGCGCCTGGGCGTCACCGGCGCCGCCATTGCCTCGACCATCGCCTACTCGGTCATCTTTGTCACCGCGGTCTTCTTCTACGTGCTCGTCAGCCGTCGCGTCCGAGCGAACTGATGTGAGAACCGTCCTGGTTATCACGCACGATTGGCCGCCCGTCGAAACGGCCGGCACCGAGCGGATCCGCAAGTTCGTGCAGTATCTGCCGGACTTTGGCTACCGCCCCCTGCTGCTGACCACCGGCCGCTACGGGGGCCTGCCGACCGACGCGGCTGCGGGCGTGTATCGCGCCCAGGACCTGGTTCACTCTCTCTTCAGTCCTCTGCGTCGGCGCAAGGCCAAAGACGTACCGGCTGAAGCCCAGGTGCGGGTCGCCACGCTGTCCACCCAGAGCCTGCCCGGGCGCCTGCGCGATCATCTGATGGCGCCAGACACCAAGCTCGGCTGGCTGCTGCCTGCGGTGCGCCTGGGCCGGGAGATCATTGCCGCCCAGCAGCCTGCCATGATCTTGTCCAGCTCGCCGCCTGAGACCAGCCACCTGATCGGTCAGCGCCTCCATCGCGCCAGCGGGCTGCCCTGGGTAGTGGACCTGCGCGATGGTTGGCTCTTCGAACCTCCCAACCCGGGCCTGCGCCGGGCGGCATGGCGCCGCGCCTGGGAGGGCAGGCTCGAACGCCGGGCCATGACCGAGGCCGCCGCAGTGGTGGCGGCCACCGGCCCCATTGCCGAAGACCTGGCCGCGCGCTATGCCGAAACCGGCCCCAAGTTCAGCGTCATCACCAACGGTTTCGACCGTGCGGATTTCGCCGCCCTGACCCGGCAGCGCCCTGCGGACGGCCATTTTCTCGTTGTCTACACCGGTTCCTTTTCGGCCAGCAGCCAGGACCGTTCCGCCGACGCCCTGTTCGACGGTGTGGCGGCGCTGGTGCGGCGCTGGGCTGAGGCGCCTCTGCGCGTGCAGCTCGTGGGCAATATCTCGGAGGTAGAAAAGAAGGCGGTCCGCGAACGGGGGCTTGAGCAGGTGATCGAGTTTGTGCCTCCCGTGTCCCGGACTGAGGCTTACCAGCGGCAGGTGGACGCCGACGCGCTGCTGCTGGTCACGGCGCCGGGAGTGCGCAGTGTGGCCACGTCCAAACTGTTCGACTACATTGGCGCCGGCCGGCCGATCCTGGCCCTAGCCCAGGACAACGCCGCCGCCGCCATCGTCCAGCAGGATGACCTGGGCCTTACCGTCGCCCCGGATGATGCCGCGTCCATCGCCGCTGCCCTGGAGACGATGATCCGGCAGTGGCAGGCAGGGAAGACATGGCCCGGCTTTGCAGCCGCCCAACAACGCTACGAGCGCCGGGCGCTCGCCCAAGATCTGGCCGAGGTCTTCGACCGTGTCATCGCCTGATCGGAACGCGCCGCCCTACGACCTTTCCATCCTGATCGTGAGCTGGAACGTGCGCGATCTGTTGGCGCAGGCGCTGCTCGCCCTGCCTGCGGCCGCTCCTGTTCGCTGGGAGGCCATCGTCATCGACAATGCCTCCCAGGATGGCAGCGCCAGCATGGTGGCCGAGCGCTTTCCGGCCGTGCAGCTTGTGCGCAACGCCGCCAACGCGGGGTTCGGACGCGCTAACAACCAGGGCATCGCCCTGGCCCGGGGACGCTATGTCCTCTTCCTGAACAGCGATACCATCGCTCCCCCAGGCTCCCTGGCCGGCCTGGCGGCGTTCATGGACGGTCATCCCGAAGCCGGCGCCTGCAGTCCGCGGCTGCTCCAGGCGGACGGCAGCGTTCAACCCTACGCCTTTGGCCAAGATCCCCGACCGGGCTACCTGCTCCGCCGCGGTTGGCGCCGCCTGGCGCACGGCCAGGCGCTGCACGATTGGGCAACCGGCGACACCCAGGTGGTTGACTGGGCTTCCGGGGCCTGTCTCCTGGTGCGGGGCGAGGCGCTGGCGCAGGTTGGAGGCTTCGACGAGGCCTTCTTCATGTACTTCGAGGACAACGACCTCTGCCTGCGGCTGCGCGAGGCGGGCTGGAGGGTGTTCTACTGCCCCCAGGTCAGCATCACCCACCTGGGCGGGCAGAGCTTGAAGCAGAACCCGGCGGCGCAGCGCGCTTACCGGGACAGCCTGGCCGCTTTCTACCGCAAGCACTACGGCTGGCCCGCGCAGGCATGGCTGGCGGCCGGGCTGGCGGCCTACGGGCTGCTCACGCGGCTGCGTGACGCTGTGCGGAGGAGTGGTTGAGCGCCATGCGGCTTGTGCTTGACGCCCGCACCGTCCAGGATCACTTTCCCGGCATCGGACGCTACGTTTTCAACCTGGTCAATGCCCTCGCCGGCGTCCATGAGGGCGAGATCATCCTGCTGGTGAACCCGGCGCTGCCCAACACCCGCTACGACCTGGCGGCGCTGGCGCGACACCCACACGTGCGACTGCACGCCACCGGCATCCCGACCTTCCATTGGCGCGAGCAGACGGAACTGCCGCAGTTGATCCGCTCTCTGCGGCCTGACGTGGTGCACCTGCCCTACAATGTGCGACCCTACCGGCTGGGACTCCCCAACCTCCTGACCCTCTTTGATGTCATCCCGCGCCGTTTTCCCACCGACTATTCGCTGCGCGCCCGCCTTTCCATCGAGGTGGTGCAGCGCCTGGCCCTGCGCAGCGCCAACGGCTTTGCTGCGATCTCACAGGCTGCCGCCGCTGACTTTGTGCAGCTCTACGGCGTTCAGGCCGGCGCCATCACGGTGACGCCGCTGGCCCCGGATCCGCAGTTCTGTCCCCAACCTGCCGCCATGGTGGATGCCCTGCGGCGGAGACTGGGCCTGCCCGCTTCCTACCTGCTGTATCTCGGCAGCAACAAGCCCCACAAGAACCTGGAGCGGCTGATCAGCGCCTATGCGATGGCCAGGGGCGCCGGGGCGGGCCCGATGCTTGTCATTGCCGGCGCCTGGGACCCGCGCTTTCCGGAAGCTCGCCAGCTTGTGGCCAAGCTGGGCCTGGAGGCTTTCGTGCTCTTTCTGCCCAACGTGGCCAACGAGGATTTGCCTGCCCTGTATGCGGGGGCGACGGCCTTTGTCTTTCCGTCCCTGTACGAGGGCTTCGGGCTGCCAGTGCTCGAGGCCATGGCCTGCGGCGCGCCCGTGGCGTGCAGCCGCACGTCGAGCCTGCCTGAAGTGGCGGGGCAGGCAGCCGAGAAGTTCGACCCGATGGACGTGCAGGCAATGGCGGATGCCATCCACCGCGTGGCCGCGGATGAGACCCTGCGCCAGCGCCTGGCGAAGCGAGGACAGGAGCAGGCGGCCCGTTTTACCTGGCGCCGCACGGCTGAGTTGACCTTGCAGGCCTACCACCGCATCGCAAGCTGACCATGCGCATCCTCCACATCTACAAGGACTGTTACCCGATCCTCGGCGGCATCGAGAACCACCTGCACTGGCTGGCGCGGGCCCAGGCGGAGCGCGGCCATGACGTGACGGTCCTGGTCACGAATCCGGCGGGACTGGCCACCACCGTGACCACAGAAGAGGGCGTGCGCGTCATCCGGGCGGGACGCCTGGCCACGGTCGCCTCTACGCCTCTCAGCGTGGCGCTGCCCTGGCAGACATGGCGCCAGCGTCCCGATATCGTCCACCTGCAGTTCCCCTATCCCGTCGGCGAGGTGAGCAACCTGCTGCTCGGACGGGGCCGGGGAACTGTGATTTCCTACCAGAGCGACGTCGTGCGGCAGGCGGGCATCCTGCGCCTGTACGACCCGCTGCTGCGCGTGGTGCTGCGCCGGGCCGACCGCATTCTCGCCTCCAGCCCGCCCTATGTGCAGAGCTCCGCTTACCTGCGGCCTCTGGCCGGCCGCTGCACCGTCGTGCCTATCGGCATCGACGTCGCCCACTTTGCGCGGCCGCGCCTGGAGGAAGTCGCCCGTCTGCGCCGTCTGTATCCGGGTCCGCTGCTCCTGTTCGTCGGCCGTCTGCGCTACTACAAAGGGCTGACCTACCTGGTCGAGGCGATGCGCCAGGTGGAGGCCACGCTCCTGATCGGCGGCACGGGGCCTGAGGCCGCCAACCTGCGAGCCCAGGTCGAGCGCGAGGGCCTGCAAGGTCGGGTGCACTTCCTGGGCGACATCGCCGACGCCGACCTGCCTGCCTACTACCAGGCCGCCGATCTCTTTGTCCTGCCCTCCAGCCACCGCAGCGAGGCCTACGGCATCGTGCTGCTCGAGGCCATGGCCGCCGGCGCGCCGCTGGTGACCACCGAGCTGGGCACTGGCACCTCGTGGATCAACCAGCACGGCGAGACAGGCCTGGTGGCGCCCCCGCGTGATCCGGAGACGCTGGCCCAGGCCATTCGCCTGCTGCTGGCGGATCCGGCGCGCCTCCGGGCGATGGGCGCTGCCGCACAGGCGCGGGCCAGGGCGGAGTTCGACCTGCCCCTGCTGGTGGAACGGGTGCTTGGCGTCTATGAAGAGGTCCTGAACCGCGGTTGACTTTGCCCGCAGCCAAGGCCTGCGGTAAGATCGTTCGGTTATCTTGTCGAACACTAACGTCAATTCGTCCTGTTGACTTGAGTTCCATGCCTTCTCGCCTGCAATCGATCTGCGATGCGGTGCTGGAGGCGATCTGGCTGACCGCTCTGATCGCTGCACCGCTCTATTTCAACGTCTATTCCCAGCGTGTCTTCGAGCCGGACAAGATCGCCCTGGTGCGTTCTTTGGCCTGGTTTGCCCTGATCGTGTGGATCGTCAAGCGCGTGGATGGGCTGCGCCTGGGCCGGGCCGCGGCAGAGGGCGCTCCGGCGGCGCCTGCGGGCGAGCTTCCCCTGTGGCGACGGCCGCTCGTGCTGCCTGTGCTCGCCTTGGCCGGCGCCTATTTGCTCAGCACCGTGCTTTCGGTGGCCCCGCGGCAGAGTCTGTGGGGCTCCTACCAGCGCCTGCAGGGGACGTTGAGCATGCTGAGTTACATGGTGCTCTTCCTGGTGGCGCTGGATACGCTGCGGACGCGCCGGCAGTGGCAGCGGCTGCAGTATACGGTCATCCTCGTCAGCGTTCCCATCGCTCTCTACGGCATCCTACAGCACTACCGGCTCGACCCGCTGCCGTGGGGCGGCGATACGACCGAGCGCGTGGCCGCGAACATGGGCAATGCCATCTTCGTCGCCGCCTATCTGATCCTGGCCGTGCCCCTGACGCTCGAGCGCATGATCCATGCCACGCAGCGCATGCTGCTCGACAAGGATGGCAGCACGACCGACGCGCTCACATCGGGGACCTTGCTCTTCGTGCTGGTCATCCAGCTCGTCGCCATCATTTTCACACAGAGCCGCGGTCCCTGGCTGGGCCTGGCGGCCGGTCTCTATGTCTTTCTGCTCCTGGCTCTGACCAGCCTGCGCCAGCGCGCTTCGCAGCAGGGCCGCCTGACCCTGGTGGAGATCGGCAAGGGCCTGGGGATTGGTTTCGGGGTGCTGGCGCTGATCGGGCTGGGGTTGGCCGCTGTGCGGGCGCTTCCCGGCGTCCTGGGTCTCCTGATCCTGGTGTTGGCCGTGCTCGCAGCCCTGGCGCTCTTCCTGGTGCCGCTTCTCACCCGGCGGGGATGGCGCTGGCTGTGGTTGGGCATCGTGTCCATGGCGGTCGCGGGTGCGGCGGTGCTGGTGCTGCTCAACGTGCCCAACACGCCGCTTGCCGCCTTCAAGGAGCTGCCCTATGTGGGCCGGCTTGGACAGATGCTCGAAACCGATCAGGGCACGGGCAAGGTCCGCACCCTGATCTGGGAGGGCGTCGTGTCCATGCTGAAGCCGCACGGACCCTTGACCTGGCCCGACGGTTCTGCTGATGTCCTCAACCCGGTGCGGCAGGTGGTGGGCTACGGTCCGGAATCCATGTGGGTGGCGTACAACCGCTTCTATGTTCCGGCCCTGGCCGACCTGGAGGCGCGCAACGCGTCGCCTGACCGGTCGCACAACGAGACGTTTGACAGCCTGGTCACCACGGGCTTTTTGGGCTTCCTGGCCTATATCCTCCTGTTCAGCAGCATCTTCTACTACGCCCTGAAATGGCTTGGTCTGATCAATGGCAAACGCGACCGCAACCTGTTCATCCTGTTGGGGTTTGCCGGCGGCCTGTTGGGCGTGGTGATCCCTGCGGTCAGCGGCCATCTGAACTTTGCCGGCGTGGGTGTGGCCCTCGGCTTCATCCTGGGCGTGTTGGTTTATGTGACCGTGGCTGCCTTTCGGGGGGCGGCCGGCATTGAACGCCTGGATCGCCGCCAGCTTCTGATCATCGCCTTGTTGTCAACCGTGGTGGCGCACTTCGTGGAGATCCACCTCGGCATCTCGATCGCGTCCACACGCACCTACTTCTTCGTTCTTGTCGCCGCTCTCGTCGCCGTGGGCATTGACCAGGTGTCGGTGGCGCCCACTGGCGAAGCGCCGGCGCACCTGCCGGCCCCGGCGGCTGGAGCGACCGGCAGCAAGCACCGCCGCCAGCCGGTGAAGCCGCTCGCAGCGCCGGCCCGCCGTGCCGCCGAGCAGGCGCCGCTTTGGCGTGAGCTTGTTCCTTATGCGCTGGTGGTGGGCATCATCCTCTTGATCCTGGACTGGGATTTCCTGTCGAACCAGACCTCCCTGTCCGAGCTGACGACGGTCTTCTGGCGTTCGTGGGTTACGCACCTGCGCGATGGCGCCCTGGCGGCTGGACCCGGCGCGCTCTGGCTTGTGCTCTTCACGCTTTTTGTGGGCCTGACCCTGGCCCTGGGCGAGGCGTGGTCTCCGGCGGCTAAGGGCGGCGCCGTTGGCAAGGCCGCCGCCGCCTACCTGGCGGTCACGCTTGGCATCTGGCTGATCTATGGCCTTTACCAGGCAAACAGGCTGCTGCCCTTCCCCGAGCAATGGCCAGTGGAGGTGAAGGCGGGCTACGTGGTCGGGCACCTGGCCGCGTTCTATGTGTGGCTGGCCCTGGGTGTGGTGGGCCTGGCGGCCAGCATCTACTGGCTCAAGCCGGCAAGCGCCCAGCGCTGGAGCTACCAGCCCCTGCTGGCGGGCGCCACGGCGGTGGTGCTGCTGGTGGTGGGATTCTATGCCGTCAATGCGATCAACTTGAACCTGGCTCGCGCTGACATGTACTTCAAGCTGGCGATGACGACCGACAGCCGTAATGAGTACGCCACGTCGCAGCTCTTCTATGACGAGATCAGCGCCATGGTGCCGAACGAAGACTACTACCAGCTCTTCCGCGGCCGCTCATTGTTGGAGGCAGCGCGGCTTGCCAGTGATGCTACGCAGCAGCGCTCACTTCTGGACCGGGCCGAGCAGGTTCTGTTGAACGCCCGCAACCTGAACCCGCTCAACACCGACCACAGCGCCAACCTGGCGCGTTACTACGGCACGATCGCCGGCTCGATGCAGGACAAGACCGAGCGCGAGGCCGCCCTGCGCAAGGCCAGCGACTTCTATGCCCAGGCGACCATGCTCAGCCCGAACAACGCTCAATTGCAGAACGAGTGGGGGACGGTGTATGCCCAGCTTGGCGAAAACGACAAGGCGCTGGCGCGTTTTGCCCGCTCGTTGGAGATCGATCCCGTTTACGCCGACACCTACCTGCGCCGCGCCCAGATGGCGCTGCAGGGCAAAGACTGGCAAGCGGCTGCTGCCGACTACGACCAGGCCATCAAGCTCAACCCGAAGGACGTACGCGCCCTGAGCGGCCGCGCCTATGTGTTGGCGCAGATGGGTCGCACGGACGATGCCATTGCGGCTAATCTCGCACTGCTGGCAGTCAGCCCCAATGACGTCAGCAGCCTGCAGAACCTGGCGCTCCTCTACCAGAAGAAGGGACTGCTGCAGGATGCCCTGAGTTACGCCCGGCGGGCTCGCGATGCCGCGCCTGCGGCCCAGCGCGCCACGTACGATGCGCTTGTCAAGCAGCTTGAGCAAAAAATCGGTGGTGGTTGAGCGATGATCGAGCAAGTGATGCTCATCTTTGGAGCAGCCCTCACGCTTGCCCTCGGCGCCACGCCGCTGGCGCGCCGCCTGGCCTTCCACACGAACATGGTGGACCAGCCCAGCGGGCGCAAGTTCCATGCGAACCCCACGCCCCTTTTGGGGGGCGTCGCCATCTATGTGGCCGTCATCCTGGCGATCCTGCTGTTCGGGCAGCGCTTCTATGTCAGCCAGGTGGCCGGCATCGTCATCGGCGCCACCCTCATCTCCTTCCTGGGGTTCTGGGATGACCGCCACGCCCTGCCGGCCTGGTTTAAGCTGCTGGGCCAGGCCGCTCCGGTCGTGGTGTTGATACTGACCGGGGTGCAGATCACGGCGTTCGGTGTGCCGGCGCTCAACATAATCGCCACCTTCGTCTGGGTGCTCTTCATCACCAATGCCGTCAACTTCCTGGACAACATGGATGGGCTCTCGGCAGGCGTCGCTGCAGTCGCCAGCGCCTTCTTCGTTCTGTTGGCTGCCTTGTCGAACCAGTATCTTGTCGGCATCCTCGCCGCCGCCCTGCTTGGCGCCTGTATCGGCTTCCTGGCGTACAATTTCAACCCGGCCAGCATCTTCATGGGCGACACCGGCAGTCTGTTCCTGGGCTTCCTCCTGGCGGCGGTGGGCATCAAGCTGCGGTTCCCGGGTAACGTGCCTGCCGTCACCTGGATGATCCCCGTCTTGGTGCTGGGTGTACCCGTTCTCGACACTTCGCTCGTCATTATTTCGCGACTGCGGCGCGGTTTCAATCCCTTTACCACCGCAGGCAAAGACCATCTTTCGCATCGACTTGTCTACCTGAATTTCACCCGGCGCGAAGCCGTTCTCATCATTTATCTCCTTGGCGGCGCCTACGGCATGCTCGCCATCTTCGTCACCCAGGCATCCATCGTCGAGGCTCTTGTGGTTGCCGCGGCCACCTTGCTCGCCAGCGCTATGATCATCTGGCGCATGGAGCAGGTGCCGCTTGAAGTCCGCGAGAAACCCGGCCCCCGCTAATCAACCCCCGTTCTCAGAGAGTGTTCGCCTTGAAACCGATTCGCTACCTCCCCCTGATGTTGCTGTTCATCGTAGTACTGTTGGCCGCCTGCGGCGGCGCTGTGCCTCCCGCCAACCAGGCGACGCCGGCAGCCGCTACGACGTCTAGCCCCGAGGCTGCCGGTACGCCTGCCGCCTCGCCGGAAGCCTCTAATGCCCACGCCCTCGGCACCCCCGGCGCCCCTGCCAAGCAGTGGCCGGCGCCGCCTGCCATGACCATCGATCCCGCGAAGATCTACGTGGCGACGATCAAGACCGACAAGGGCGACATCACCGTCCAACTGATGGCGGACAAGGCCCCTAACGCCGTCAACAACTTCGTCTTCCTGGCCAAGGAAGGGTTTTACGACAACACGACCTTCCACCGCGTGCTGGACGGTTTCATGGCCCAGGGCGGCGACCCCACCGGGACCGGCACGGGTGGTCCCGGTTACACCTTCGCCGACGAAATCAATCCTGAGTTGAGCTTCGACAAGCGTGGTGTCCTGGCGATGGCCAACAGCGGTCCCGACACCAACGGCAGCCAGTTCTTCATCACCTTCGGTCCTGCCGACTGGCTGAACGGCAACTACACTATTTTCGGCCAGGTGGTCGACGGCGACGCCGTGCTCGACCAGTTGACCCGGCGCGACCCCGAGCAGAATCCGACCTTCATGGGCGACGCGATCAGGACCATCGAGATCTCGGAAGCTGGCAACTCGAAACTACCGACGCCCACGACCACGCCCACTCCTTTCGCCCCCGACGTGTCGGCCGACGACCACTTCATGGCAACCATGCCCGCGGAAAAGCGGGTCAACTACTGGAACGAGGCTCCTGAAAACGCCTTGGAGAAGGGCAAGATCTACGTGGCCACATTCCATACCGATGCCGGCGACATCGTCGTGGAGCTGGCTTCTGACCTGGCGCCCGAGAACGTCAACAACTTCGTGGCCCTGGCTCGTGCCGGTTACTACGACGGCACCCACTTCTACCAGGTGATCGACAAGGTGGTCGCCATCGGCGGCGACCCGCTCGACAACGGCAACGGCAGCCCTGGCTACTTCATCCCCGACGAGCTGGCCAAGGGCGTCTTCAACGACAAGGGCTGGTTGGGCAGCCCCGAACAGGCCCCCGACAGCAATCCCGGCCAGTTCTTCTTCACCTTGAGCGCCGCCCCCTGGCTGGCGGAACGCTTCTCGCCGTTGGGGCGGATCGTCAAGGGAGCCGACGTGCTGGACAAGCTGGAGATTCGCGACCCGGCCAATCCCGGCGAAGGTGATTCCAAGGGCACTCTGGTCCAACGCATCGACATCTCGACGACCGACACGTCACAGTTGCCGGCGCCGACGCCGACGCCGACGCCCTTCAGCCCAACGCTGCCGCCGCAGGGCAAACGCCCGCTGGCGGATGTCGAACCGGCGAAGCGTGACGGCTACTTCAACAGCGCCCCCGCCATGCAGATCGATCCCACCAAGGACTACAGCGCCGTCATCCACACCGATGTAGGCGACCTTACGATCGACCTGAAGGAGAAGGACGCACCTAACGCTGTGAACAACTTCGTGGTGTTGGCCGAAAGCGGTTTCTACGACAACACGACCTTCCACCGCGTGATCAAGGACTTCATGGCGCAGGCCGGTGATCCCAGCGGCACCGGCGCCGGCGGGCCGGGTTACACGTTCGAGGATGAGTTCGTTCCCACCCTGCGCCATGACAAGGCGGGTGTGGTGAGTATGGCCAACCGGGGTCCCAACACCAACGGCAGCCAATTCTTCATTACCTTTGCTCCGACACCCTGGCTCGACGACCAGCACACCATCTTCGGCCAGCTCACTGCCGGCGAGGACGTGCTCAAGCAGATCAAGCTGCGCGACCCGGAGAAGGACACCGACCCAGGCACCAAGATCACCAGCATCGAGATCATCGCAAAGTAGTCAGTAGCCAGTAGCCAGTCGTCAGACGGATTCCTTCTGACGACTGGTGACTGATGTCTGGCGACTGCTGACGACTCACTTCAACCTTCAACCTTTAATCTGCAACCTTCAACCCACCATGGCCCGCTATACTAAAGCTCCCGCGCTGCAAATCGACCTCACCAAGACCTACACGGCGACGATCAAGACGAACAAGGGCGACATGACCTTGCGCCTGCACGCCGCCAAGACGCCTGTCACCGTCAATAACTTCGTTTTCCTCGCCCGCGAGAAGTTCTACGACGGCGTCATCTTCCACCGCGTGATCAAGGACTTCATGATCCAGGGCGGCGACCCCACCGGCACCGGGCGCGGCGGCCCCGGCTACACCTTCCGTGACGAGATCGACCCCAGCCTCAGGCATGACAGCCGCGGGGTCCTCAGCATGGCCAATGCCGGCCCCGGCACAAACGGCAGCCAGTTCTTCATCACCCACCTGGCCACCCCATGGCTGGATGGCAAGCATACCGTCTTTGGCAAGCTGGAGAGCGGCGAAGAGGTGCTGATGTCCATCGAGCAGGGCGATATGATCGACACGATCACGATCACCGAGGTCTGAGGCCACGGCGAGTGCAAGGGTCCCTGCCCGGCGTAGAGACGCCGGCCGAAGCGACCCCAGCCCCGGCTCCAGAGCCCCCACCGCGCCTCTGGAGCCGGGGTGACCCGCGATGGCGCCAATTCGCCGTGCGCCTGGCCGGCGCCATCGCCATCGCAGCGTTGGCGCTGGTGCTCCTGCTAAACGGCGACTGGCTCAAACACCTGGGCAACTATGGCTACCTGGGCGTCTTTGCGCTCAGCGTTCTTAGCAGCGCCACGATCGTCATCCCGGCGCCGGGATGGCTGATTCCGATCGTGGCAGGGACCGCCATGAATCCCCTTCTGGTGGGGCTGGCGGCGGGGACGGGGCAGGCGTTGGGGGAACTGACCGGCTACCTGGCCGGGGCGAGCGGCAGCATCATGGTCGAGGACAGCCCGCGCTACGAATGGCTGGCCCACTTGGTGCGCCGCTATGGCCTGGCCCTTTTTGCCGTGCTGGCCTTCATTCCCAACCCCCTCTTTGACCTCGCCGGGATGACGGCCGGGGTGCTGCGCATCCCCGTCCTCTACTTCCTGGCGGCAACGTGGGTCGGCAAGACCCTGCGCGCCATCCTGTTCGCCTACGGCGGCTACGGTTTCTTCGACCGTCTGCTCAAGCTGTGAGGCCGGTCAGCAGAGACATAGCCGCCTGCGCCAGGGCTTTGCCCTCGTAACTACCCACCATCCGGCCGGCGCGGTCGATCACAACCAGATGGGGCGTCTTGTCGCTGCGGTGGGCGCCAAAGAGGGCCGCCACTTCGCCCGTCCAGTCGGGCAGGATGATGATGTAATCGGCCGGGTCCATCTCAGCCGGGACGAAGCGAGCAGCCTCAGCATAGGCCTGCTTGAGCACCGGCTCCACAACCCGGCGCAGCATGCGGGGCACGCGGCTCAGATCGACGACGCTGGCCATGAGCACGTCGCTCGCCGCAGGATAGGCGTCGCGCACCGTTTCCTGCAGCTCGCGGACGGCACCCATGGCGGTCTCATCGTGGAAGGTGAGCACCAGGGCGCGGGCGGCGGGGTGGTCGGTGCTGACCACCCGGTGCGATTCGACGGCCTTGAGCTGGAAGTGCGGGGCCGGTTGGCCGACGGTGAGGGGGGCGTGCTCTTTGGACATGGCTGCCGAGTATAGCACGGCCGCCATGTGCGACGCATGCTCAGGGTGCGACGCACTCGCGAAGTGCGTCGCACCTCGGTGTCACTCAACTTTTGCAGCGATAGACCCGCGCTTCCCAGGGACGCAGGCGAAGCTGGTGGAGATCGTCGGAGGGATCGGTCTCATAATTGCCGATCAACAGATCTGCGCCGGGACAATCGAGGCCGGCGGGCAGGCTGAAGACGGGCGTGTTGCTGCTGAAATTGAGAATGACCAGCAGGCGCTCGTCCTCCAGGGTGCGTGTGAAAGCGTAGATCTCGTCATGGTCAGGAAGGATCAGATCATAGACGCCGTAGACCATGATCGAATGTTGCCGGCGCAGTTGGATCAGCCGCCGGTAGTAGTGGAAGATCGAGTTGGGGTCCGCCAGCGCCTGCTCGACGTTGATGGCCGGATAGTTGGGATTGACCTTGATCCAGGGTTCGCCGGTCGTGAAGCCCGCCTGGCTGCCGGCGTCCCACTGCATCGGCGTGCGGGCGTTGTCCCGGCCTTTGGCGTGGACGAGCGCCAGCGCCGCGCCGGGGTCCATGCCCTTCTCCCTCACCAACTCCCAGTAGATGTTGACGGACTCGATGTCCTGGTAGTCGGCGATGGAAGGAAAGGCGACGTTGGTCATGCCGATCTCTTCCCCCTGGTAGACGTAGGGCGTGCCCTGCAGCAGGTGGGTGAAGGTGGCGAGCAGCTTGGCCGATTCGACGCGGTAGACGTCGTCATTCCCGAAGCGGGAGACCGCCCGCGGCTGGTCGTGGTTGGTCAGATAGATGCTGTTCCAGCCCTGGTTCTCCAGCTCCTTCTGCCAGCGCGTCATCACCGCCTTCAGGTCGTGCAGGCGCCAGCGCTTGATGCTCCGCCGCGAGGACTCGTCGCGGTCGGCGTCCAGGTGCATGTGCTCGAATTGGAAGACCATGCTCAGGGCGCCGGTCTCGGGGTGGGTGTAGGCGATAGCGTCCTGGGGCGTCACCCCTGGCGTCTCGCCCACGGTGAGGAGGTCGTAGTGCGAGAGCACGTTGACCTTCATCTCCTGCAGGAACTCTAGCTGTCGCGGTCCGTTGAGGAAGTACTTGCCGCCGTACTGGTAGCGGTCACCAGGGCTGATGACCGGGGCGTCCGGCAGGCCCGGCGTCTTGGAGATCATGTTGATCACGTCCATGCGGAAGCCGTCGATGCCCTTGTCCAGCCACCACCGCATCAGATCATAGACCTCGGCGCGTACCCCGGGGTTCTCCCAGTTGAGGTCGGCCTGCTTCTTGGAGAAGAGATGCAGAAAGTACTCGCCCGTAGCTTCGTCGTACTGCCAGGCAGAGCCGCTGAAGTGGGACAACCAGTTGTTGGGCTCGTGGCCGTCCCGGGGTGGCCGCCAGATGTAGTAGTCCCGGTAGGGGTTGTCTTTGGATTTGCGCGATTCGATGAACCAGGGGTGTTCGTCCGACGTGTGGTTGACGACCAGGTCCATCACCAGCCTGATGCCGCGCTGGTGCATGCCGGCGAGCAGCTCTTCCCAGTCCGCCAGCGTGCCGAACTCGTCCATGATGTCCCGGTAGTCGCTGATGTCGTAACCGTTGTCGTCGTTCGGTGACTTGTAGACGGGGGACAGCCAGACGACATCGATGCCCAGCGCCTGCAGATAGTCAAGCTTCTGGATGATGCCGCGCAGGTCGCCGATGCCGTCGCCGTTGCTGTCCTTGAAGCTGCGGGGATAGATCTGGTAGACGACGCTTTCCTTCCACCATGTTTGGTTCATGTCCATTTCACCTTGGTAGGAATGAGGTGCTGTGCGGGGGGCGCCGAGCAGGGGCTCGGCGGTCCCAGTCGCAGCCGTATCATGCCACGGCACGGGCCGCGCGTCACGTCTGCATGCCCAGCGCGACGTCGTGATCGCCCTTCTGTGCGATTCCACCTCTTTCCTCACGGCCCGGTCGTGCTATAATCGGCGGATGTGCCGGTTTTCCCCAGGACTGACGCCTTTATGTCCCATCTGAGCGCTGCCGAAGTCAAACACGTCGCCGAACTCGCCAAGCTGGAGCTCAGCGAAGAGGAGATTACGCTTTTCGCCACCCAGCTTTCGGCCGTCCTCGACTACGCTGCCGCCTTGCAGGAGGTGGACACTTCCCACGTGCCGCCCACGGCCACGGTGCTGCCCCTGCGCAGCGTCATGCGCGACGATGAGGTCCGGCCCAGCCTGCCTCTTGAAGAGGTGCTGGCCAATGCGCCGGAGCGGCAGGGCGATTACTTTCGCGTCCACGCCATCCTGGACGGGAGCCAATGAGCCAGTCCGGCGCCGCCCTTGGCGCCCTCACCATCCACGAGGCCCAGGACCTGCTGCGCCGCCGCCAGGTCTCGGCCGTCGAGCTGACGCGGGCTTATCTTGATCGCATTGACGCCCTGGATGGTCGCGTGCGGGCCTATCTGCACGTGGCCCCCGATCTGGCAATGGCCCAGGCCGAGGCCGCCGACCACAGGCGGGCCGCAGGGGAGGACACGCCGCTGTTGGGTGTGCCGCTGGCGATCAAGGATATGATCACGCTGCGGGGTATGCCTGCGACGGCTGCCTCGGCCATTCTGAAGGGGTTCATGCCGCCCTACGAGGCCACGGCCGTGAGCAAGCTGCGGCAGTTGGGCGCCGTGTTCCTGGGCAAAACCAACACCGACGAATTCGCCATGGGCTGGAGCACTGAAACCTCCGCCTATTTCACCACCCACAACCCCTATGATCTGGCCCGTGTGCCGGGGGGCTCCAGCGGCGGCTCGGCCGCGGCAGTGGCTGCTGACCTGGCCGTGGCGGCCCTGGGCACCGACACGGGGGGCAGCGTGCGCCAGCCCGCCTCCTGGACGAACACGGTGGGCATGCGGCCCAGCTACGGCCGGGTGTCGCGTTGGGGGGTGGTGGCCTTTGCCTCGTCGCTCGACCAGATCGGGCCCATCACCAAAGACGCGCGCGACAATGCCATCCTGCTGGCGGCTATCGCCGGCCAGGACCCCCGCGACAGCACGACCATGCCGGAGCCGGTGGGCGACTATCAGACCGAACTAGATGGGGGCGTCAAAGGCATGCGGCTGGGCCTGCCCCGCGAGTACCTGGTCGAGGGCATGCACCCGTCGATCAAGGCCGCCGTGCTGCAGGCCGTCGAGCGTCTGGCCTCCCTGGGCGCGGAGGTCGAGGAGATGTCGCTGCCCAATACCCGCCACGGCATGCCGGTCTACTACCTGGTGGCAGGGGCCGAGCTCAGCGCCAACCTGGCCCGCTATGACGGTGTGCGCTTCGGGCACAGCGCTGGCGCCGCCAGCATGTGGGAGAACTACCGCCAGACCCGGGGGCAGGGCTTCGGTCCTGAGGTCAAGCGCCGCATCCTGCTGGGCACCTATGCGCTCTCGGCAGGCTACTACGACGCCTACTATCTCAAAGCCCAGAAGGTTCGCACCCTCATCCGCCAGGATTTCGACCACGCCTTTGCGGCCTATGATGCCCTGGTGGCGCCGGTCGTCCCCATCCCGCCCTTTGTCATCGGTGAGGCGCCAACCGACCCGGTTGAGCTCTATCTGACCGACGTGCTCACCATCCCCACCTCCCTGGCTGGCGTGCCATGCGTATCGGTCCCGGCGGGGTTTGCACTGGTGGACGGGAAGCGGCTGCCGGTGGGCGTGCAGGTCATCGGCAAGCCCTTTGCCGAAGCCACCATCCTGCGCATCGCCCACGCCCTGGAACAGGCCACGGGCTGTTGGCGGGAACGTCCCACCCTGGAGCCAGCCCTGGCATGACCCGCGTCGAAGCCTACGCCGGCGCCAGCTATCCCGAGCGCCGGACCGCCGTGTGGCGCGGCGACCAGCGCATCGCCGTTGGCCAGGTCCTGCGCTCCTGGCGCACTCCTGACGCCTTGCACTTCCTGGTCGAGCTCGAATCCGGCGAGCAGCAAGAGCTGTGTTATCAATTTCGCGCGGAGGTCTGGGACGTCCGCACGTTTGAGGAGCCATCATGACCATCGCTATCTACTCGAAGCATACCGAACCGGAGAGCGTCGCCGATGCGGTGCTCGTCACCGAAGGCAACGGCACCAGCCGCGAGCGCATCTCCAAACGGGTGGCGGCCGTCCCTCCCTCCGGATTGCGCCGGTTCTTCGACATTGCCGCCAGCATGGAGGACGTGATCTCGCTCAGCATCGGCGAGCCGGACTTCACCACCCCTGAGGTGATTCTGGAGGCGGGCGTGGCCAGCCTGCGGCGCGGCCAGACGCAGTACACGTCCAATTCGGGCATGTGGGATCTGCGGGTGGCTCTGGCCGAATACCTGCACCGGCGCTACGAGGTTCACTACGACCCCGAGACCGAGATCCTGATCACGGTGGGCTCGTCCGAAGGCCTGTACCTGTCGGCGGTGGCGACGCTGGATCCCGGCGATGAGGTCATTGTTCCGCAGCCCAGCTACGTCGCCTACCCGGCGGAAGTGGCCTTCACCGGCGCCGTGCAGGTGCCGATCGCCACGCGCGCCAGGGACGATTTCCGCGTGACCGCGGCCGAGATCGAGGCGGCGGTCACCCCCCAGACGAAGGCCCTGCTGATCGGTTATCCCTGCAATCCCACGGGCGCCGCCCTCGACCGCCACGAGCTGATGGAGATCGCCTATGTGGCCGAGAAGCACAACCTCCTCGTGATCTCCGACGAGATCTACGAGCGCCTGACCTACGGCTACAGCCACACCTGTTTCAGCAGCCTGCCGGGGATGAAGGACCGCACCATTCTCCTGGGCGGTCTGAGCAAATCCCATGCCATGACCGGTTGGCGTCTGGGCTGGGTCTGCGCCCCGGTCGATCTGCTGGCTGCCATGCGCAAGGTGCACCAGTACACCATCATGTCCGCGCCCACGACGGCGCAGGCTGCCGCCATTGCCGCCCTTACGGATCCCAGGGCGGAGGCGGCAGTGGAGCAGATGCGCCAGAGCTACGCCGCCCGCCGGCGTCTGATCGTCGATGGTCTGAACAGCATCGGCCTGGCCACGTTTGAGCCGCGCGGCGCCTTCTATGTCTTCCCCTCGATCGAGCGCACCGGCCTGGACGACACCACGTTCTGCGAGCGGCTGCTTGAGGAGGAGGCGGTGGCGGTCATCCCCGGCGTCTCCTTTGGCGCCGGTGGCGAAGGTCACGTGCGATGCTGCTACGCCACCTCCACTGAGAAGATCGAGATCGCGATCGAGCGGATGGGGCGGTTTGTGCGCAGGGTCTCATGATTGCCGATTACGAACTTGTCGTCGGCATGGAAGTCCATGCCCAGATCAGCACCCGCTCCAAGATGTTCTGCGGGTGCAGCACCGATTCGTGGGATGCGGCGGCTAACAGCCATACCTGCCCCGTATGCCTGGCGATGCCCGGCATGCTGCC
Organism: Chloroflexota bacterium; assembly: GCA_029782215.1. Classification (GTDB taxonomy): domain Bacteria; phylum Chloroflexota; class Anaerolineae; order J102; family J102; genus SSF26. The sequence goes on along the minus strand of JAKOVD010000045.1, from coordinate 46,165 downwards.
GGTGATCAACCGTGAGGCCGTGGCCCAGACCATCCGCGCCGGACTGGCTCTGAACTGTACGATCGCCGAGGAAGCTGTCTTTGCACGCAAGAACTACAGCTACCCCGACCTGCCCAAGGGCTACCAGATCAGCCAGTATGAGCTCCCGCTCTGCCTGGCCGGCTGGATCGACATCGACACCCCTGCCGGTTCCCGTCACATCCGCATCACCCGTGCCCACCTCGAAGAGGACACGGGCAAGCTGGTCCATGACGGCGACGCCAGCCTGGTGGACCTCAACCGCGCCGGGGTGCCCTTGCTTGAGATCGTGACCGAGCCGGATCTACACACCGTCGACGAGGTCAACGAGTACCTGACCCGCCTGCGGCAGCTCCTGGTCCAGATCGGCGTCAACAGCGGCGACCTGGAGAAGGGCGCCATGCGCATGGAGGCGAATGTGTCACTGCGGCGTCTGGGCGCGACCGCGTACGGCACCAAGGTCGAGATCAAGAACCTGAACAGCTTTCGCGCCGTCCGCAACGCCCTGGAGTACGAGGTCAAGCGCCAGGCCCAGGTGCTGGACGCGGGCGGCGAGGTGGAGCAGGTGACGCTGGGCTGGCTGGAGGCGCAGGGCCGCACCTACGTCCAACGCAGCAAGGAGTCGGCGCACGACTACCGCTATTTCCCGGAACCGGACCTGCCGCCGCTGTTCATCGACCGGGCCTGGGTGGCGGAATTGGCTGCCAGCCTGCCGGAGCTGCCCCTGGCGCGCCGCGCCCGTTTCCAGAGCGACTACGGGCTCAGCGCCTACGATGCCGATGTGCTGACGGCGGAGCGTGAGGTGGCCGACTACTACGAGCAGGTGGTGGCGGCGGTTGGCGGGCTCATCGAGCCGAAGATCGTGGCCAACTGGGTCATGGGCGAGCTCTTCCGCCTGCTCAACCTGGGCGAGAAGACCCTGGCCGAGGCGTCGATCACGCCGGCGGCTTTCACCGACCTGCTCAAGCTGGTGGCGGCCGGGACGATCAACCCCAACACCGGCAAACGGGTGCTCGAGACGATGCTGCGCACGGGCGAGAGCGCCGCCGCCATCGTCGAGCGCGAGGGGCTGGCGCAGGTGAGCGATGCCGATGTGCTCAACCAGGCCATCGACCGCGTTTTGGCCGGCGCTCCCGAGGAGGTCGCCCGCTACCGTGAGGGCAAGACGCAGCTCCTGGGCTGGTTCATGGGCCAGGTGATGCGTGAGACGCGGGGCAAGGCCAATCCCGACATCGTGCGGCAGGCCCTGCTGGCGCGGCTAGACTGACACACTGGGACGAATTCTGTGCCGCTGGCGGCGCTATTCTGCCCGGTAAGGCGCTTCGAACTCGATGTCGCCTACGTATTCCGGCAGGTTCGCCTGGCCGAGCATTTGGCGGATGGCCTGGATCTCACCGGTATGGAACCAATAGTGGTAGGTGAGGCGGCGCAGGGCTGAGCCCATACTCTGGCCCACGGGTTGACCGTCGTAGAGAAGCTCGGCCTGCAGGGCAGAGGTCGTGATCGTGTCAAGAAAGGGGTCCGACACCCGCGTGACCGTGCGCCATTTGTCGAGCATGTCGTCCAGGTCCGGGGTGCTCATGGGCGCTCCGTAGGCGAACATCTCGTTGAGCGCCGGGAAGGGGAGCATGCCCTGGGCGCGCTGCAGCCAGTAGCGCTGCTCATGCCAGGCCAGGTGGCCGACGATCCAACTGATGCAGTTCATGGGACCGAAATGGCGCCCGGCATCCTCGCCGCTCACGCCCTGCAACCCGCGCAGCCATTCGCTGCGGGTGAATCGTAGCTGGTCGATCAGGGGGTGGGTCATGGCTGTTTGTGTCCTGTCCTCGTGCCGAGAAGGGTGTTGGCAAGTGTCTGCCGCAGATGACGCAGAGACGCGCCGAAATTGGAGAGAGGCTCCGAATATTCGTCCATTGTACGCACTTTTCCGTAGCCCGCATCCGGGGCTGCACAGAGTCTGGATGCTTGGCTGCGCCATCCAATGGGGTTGTCATTGCGCCATGCCGCTTTGGATCGACCACATCCCTTCCTGGCTGCTGGCGTCCGTCATGGTGACGGGAATGGTCGGCGCATCGCTCCTGGACCTTTTCCTCGCCCGGCGCAATGTCGTCCCTCGGCTCCATTATCACGACGGCGTCAACGATGCCGTCAGCGGCACGGTGCAGGCCATCGGCGTCTTCTACGGCATCACCGTGGGCCTGATCGCCGTGGGAGTGTGGAACAGCTACTCCACCGTCGCCGACCTGGGACCGCAGGAGGCGGCGCAGATCGCCGCTCTGTACCGTGACGTCAGCGGCTATCCCGAGCCGGCGCGCGCCGCCCTGCAGACGCAGCTTATGGACTACACAAGAGCGATCGTCGAGAAGGCCTGGCCCAGCTACCAGCAGGAAGCCGGGACCGACGAAGACAGGCGCGCCCTTGACGATCTGCAGGCGACTCTGACGACTTTTGAGCCGGCTACCGAGGGCCAGAAGATCCTCCATGCCGAGGCCCTGCGTGCCTTCAACCAACTTGTCCAGTACCGCCGGCTGCGGCTGAACGCCGTGGGCGGCGGGTTGTCAGGCATCATGTAGTTCGTGATCTGGTTTGGCGCCGCCGTGAGCATCTCGGTCGGCTATTTCTTCTGGATCGAGGACCCCAGGCTCCATGCCATCCTCATCGGTCTTACGGCCGCCTTCCTGGGCATCGTGCTCTGCCTGATCATCGTGAACGACCGGCCGTTTGTGGGGGACACTGCGGTGCAGCCCGACGCCTACCGGGCGCTGCTCGACCTGGTCGCCAACGCTCCCAGGTAGGGTCTTGCCAGCGGTTACGCCGGCATCCTACGCCTCGCCGGCTGCCGAGGAGGTGCAGGGAGGCAGGTGCGGGGACAAGGGCGCCGGCTGCGGGGTGTATGAGCCTGACCAAAGGCTTTTCTTCATCCACCGGGTTTTCCACGTCTGACGTACCTGCGTACAATGGCCTCTACTGCGGCAGGCCTTCGAAGACGCTGATTTTTCGCATCGTGTTATCCTTTGGGAGACAAAGCAATGAAAGGGACCGTAGGGTGGTTGGCCGGTCTTGCGATGCTGTTCATTCTGGTGGTGCCCCTTGGCGGTCTTGCGGGAGCGCAGGTCCCCTTCCATCCCGGATCAGGAACCCAGGGCAGCGACGCCCATCCGTCTGTCTACCTGCCGTTGATCCGCTCTGGCAAAGCATCCGCAGCAACGCCAACACCGACACCCAGCCTCACATTGACTCCCACGTCGACACCGAGGCGCACCCTGACACCGACTCCAACCTCGACCGGGACGCCAACTCCGACACGCACCCTCACGCCTACCCCCACCAGCACTCCGCCGTTTCAACCTGACGACATGGTCTTTGTCCCGGCGGGGACATTCCAGATGGGCTGTGACCCGGCGCACAACGGGAACTATCCGTGTGACGCGGAGGATCTGCTGCACACGGTCTACCTGGACGCGTACTATGTCGACAGGCTTGAAGTGACGAACGCGGGCTATGCCCAGTGCGTGGCGGCGGGGAAGTGCACGGCGCCATCCTCTACTCGTTCCTCAACCCGCACCTCCTACTACGGCAACCCGACATACGCCGGCTATCCCGTGATATATGTCGATTGGACCCAGGCGGATGCGTACTGCAGTTGGGCGGGCAAGCGCTTGCCGACAGAGGCCGAATGGGAGAAGTCGGCGCGCGGGGAGGCGGACAACCGGGCCTATCCGTGGGGAGACTTGAAGCCGGACTGCTCCAGGGCAAATCTCTGGGCGGGCAGCTACTGCGTCGGCGATACAAGTGCTGTGGGCAGCTATCCAACCGGGGCCAGTCCCTACGGGGTCCTGGACATGGCGGGCAACGTTTGGGAATGGGTCCATGACTGGTTCAGCGACAGCTACTACGGGACCTCGCCGGTCAGCAATCCTCCCGGGCCGGCCACCGGCACCCAGCGCGTGGTCCGGAGCGGCGCATGGAACGCCACTGACGTGCAGGTTCGCTCCGCCAGCCGGGGCGGGCGCCGGCCCAGCGATCGGTTTGATTTCAACGGCTTCCGCTGCGCCCGCTCGCCCTGATTCTGGAACGCCGATCTCTGGACTGTTGGGATCGGGAACGGGGGGATTCTCAAGGGGGGCGTTGTTCCCCTTGAGCCCGACCAAGAATGAATTCCCGGCAGTGGCGACTTCAGTCGCACGAGCGACAGAACAACGACTGAAGTCGTGACTACGGCGTCATTTCTCTGCCTTGTTCAGATCCTGGTTGATGTCGCGGTGGAAGTCCCAGCTCATGTATTCGCGGGTGAGAGGTAGCGAGAGCTCGACGGTGCTGAGCGGCTGGATGCCGACGCGGACGTTCGCAGGATGGCATTCGAGCAGGTGCCCACCTTCGCTGTGGTCGTCGGAGAGGAAGTGCAGGTGGAGACCGGGCACGCTCAGCGACGCCATGAAGGAGGGCGTGTAGAAGCCCGCCAGCGTGCCCTCCACCTCAAAGAAGTTGAAGACGTGCTGCTCCCTGGCCACGTCGACCAGGGGCCGGTAGCAGACCTGCTTCGGCACGGAACGTGCCTTGACGTGCGTGAAGGCGCCCTCAATGCGCAGGGCATAGAAGAGGTTGGGAGAGGGCAGCAGCTTGACCAGCCAGTCGAGGAAGCCCTCGTGCGTGAGGGCCTGGCTGCTCTCGGCGAACAGCGATGGTTTGTAGAAGGTGACGCAGGCGAAGGGCGTCAGGGCGTCATCGGCGATGGTGGTGACGCGGCCGTCGGAGTCGATCTGGTAGACGCGGCCGTCCAGCATGACCATCTCCCCGTCCAGATCGTTGAAGGTGCCGAGGCCGAAATCGCCATGGCGTCTCACTTCCGCAAACGAGACGTTTTCCTCATAGATGCCCTCGACAAGGGCGTTGACTGGGGCGCAGAGGTAGATGCGCCCGTCGCCGGATGGAAGCTCGTTTGCTGGGGTCATGGTGTCTCCAAGGGTGCGGTGGGCCGCGGTGTGTGCAGGCGCTTTGTTTGCCCGGCAGGCGGCATCATACCCGTCGCTATGACTTTCCCGCAATGCCCGGCCCGTGGGAGTGCGGCTCACGTCTTCGTGCCAGGCACGACAAGGCAGACACAAATGGGAAGAACACAAATAGGTCCGCAAAGCTACCCGGTTGAGCGGATGTAGGGTGAACCGGGCCGGGAATTCATTCCTGTCCGGGTCTGGCCCGCGCCTCGACCTGGGCGAAAGTCCCGCGGTCGGCCAGCACGATCAGGGTGTCCCCTTCGCGGAGGTTGGTGGCGCCGTTGGGCACGACGAACTCCTGGCCGCGGGCGATCAGGACGACCAGCAGCTCCGGCGGCAGACCCAGCTCGACAATGGCCCGCCCGGCAAAGGGCGACCCTTGCCCCACGGCCAGCTCCTTCAGCTCGCCCTTGAAGCCGCTAACCGGAGAGAATTCGATGGGATAGACAGCCCTGCGCACGGTTGGCGCTTCGACCCTGAAGAGCCGGGCGGCGGCCGGCACCGTGGTCCCCTGCAGGAGCACGGATGCCAGCACGATGAAGAAGACGATGTTGAACATCAGGCTCGCCTGGGGCAAGTGCGCCAGCAGCGGGTAGGTCGCCAGGATGATCGGCACCGCTCCCCGCAGCCCCACCCATGAAAGGAAAGCCTTTTCGCGGGCGGCGAACCCGGAGCCGAGCAGGCTGGTGAAGACGCTGAGGGGCCGCGCCACGAACATCAGCGCCCCCGCCAGCAGCAGGCCGGCGCCCGCCACGGGCAGCAATTGGGAGGGGAAGACCAGGAGTCCCAGCGCCACGAACATGGCGATCTGCATCAGCCAGGCGAGCCCGTCATGAAAGCGCAGCAGGCTGCGCTTGTGGATGAAGTCGCGATTGCCGGCCACGATTCCGGCCAGGTACACCGCCAGGAACCCATTGCCGCCCGCCCGCACCGTGACCCCGTAGACAAGCAGGACCGTGCCCAGCGTGAGTGCAGGATACAGACCATCATGTCCGAGCTTCAGACGGTTGACCAGGAAGACAAGCGCCCAACCCAGGCCGATGCCCAATGCCGCGCCCAGCACCAACTGCACCACAAACGACCATGCCATGCTTGTCAGCGTGGCGCCAGGTACGCTGATGATCTGGATCAGCCCCACCGTGAGCAGAACGGCCATCGGATCGTTGCTGCCGGATTCCAGTTCGAGCAGCGGCCGGAGGGAGCCCTTGAGCTCCAGGCTCTTCGAGCGGAGGATGGAGAACACCGCCGCCGCATCCGTCGAGGAGACAATGGCGCCCAGCAGGAGCCCTTCGGTGAGCGAGAAGCCCACCAGGAGGTGAGCAGCCAGCCCTACGACCGCCGCCGTCAGCGTCACCCCCAGCGTGGCCAGCAGGACGCCCTGGCGCAGGACCGGACGCACGCGCGGCCAGTCGGTGTCCAAACCGCCCGAGAAAAGGATGAGCACCAGCGCCACGACGCCGATCTGCTGCGCCAGCGCGGCGTCGTCAAAGTAGATTCCCCCCAGCCCTTCCGATCCCGCCACCATGCCCACTACCAGGAAGAGTAGGAGCGCCGGCACGCCAAAGCGATCCGAGATCTTGCTGGCAAAGACCCCTGCCAGCAGGAGCAGAGCGAGAAGGATGAGGAAGGCTTCGAGGTTCATCGCAGGTGCGTCAGAACTTGTTGATCGTGGTCTTCCGGCGCTGCCTGCCCACGACGAGGTCCGCGAGACTACGCAGACTCTATTCCGAGGCCGGTTCGCCCCCTTGTTCCCATTTCGCGACGCCTTCAGGATCGTAGTCGCCCCACTTGCCGCTGAACGAGGCGGCGAAGATGGCGGCGTTAGTCCGTTCGGCTGCGGCGAGGGCTTTGCGCAGGTTCTCCTGCATGCGCTCGGAGGTGTCCTCCGGCGCCGCTGTGAGCGCCGGATTGACACTGACCACGCGAATGCTGCGCACGTCGTCGCGGTTGTACGGCACGAGTGCGCCTGCGACCTGCCCCATGATGGCCTGCGCCAGGGGCGTGGTGGCGCCCAGGCGGCCTTTGTCGATGTCGGCGGCGCGCTCGGACACCAGGTCGAGGTCGAGGGCTTCGGACTCGCCGCGGAAGTCGATCAGCTCCACCTCAACATGCGTACCGATAGCGGCCACCAGCGGGATAGCGTCGGACATGATGGAAGTGTCAGGTGTCAGGTGTCAAGTGTCAAGTGGCAGGTGGCGTGTCGCAGGTGGCCCGTAGGGGCAGCCCCTTGTGGCCGTCCATCGCTCGTGGCCGCCCGGCTCTCACACGGTCGAACGACCAAAGTCGTCACAACAGCTTCGCACGCGGAGCCTTATCGCGACCACATCTGTTTCCGGATTAGGACAATGGCCGATCATCTGTTACTGTAGTTCGGTTTGCCGGGCGGACAGTGGGTTCGCCCCAATTCGGCAGACAAGCATCACGTAACATCGGGCTGAGAGTGCGACTTGGCTCAATGGAGTCAAGGAGTACTCCTCAATGAATTTCGAACAGTTTGCATTAGACCCGCGCATCGCTGCGGGTATTGAGGGCGCGGGCTACACCGTGCCCACGCCCATCCAGCAGCAGGCCATTCCTGTCGTGCTGGAGGGACGGGACGTCTTGGGGCTGGCGCAGACCGGCACCGGCAAGACGGCGGCGTTCGTGCTGCCCATTCTCCAGCGCCTGACCAGGGGTCCCCTGCGCCAGACACGCGCCCTCATCGTGGCGCCCACCCGCGAGCTCGCCGAACAAATCAACCAGACGATCATCGACCTGGGCAAGCATACCAGGGTGCGCAGCGTCACCATCTACGGCGGCGTCAGCAAAGGGCCGCAGCTCGCCGGGCTACGCCGCGGCGCCGAGATCGTCGTCGCCTGTCCGGGGCGGCTGCTGGACCACATCGACGAAGGCGCCATCGACCTTTCGCACGTGGAGGTCCTGGTGCTGGACGAGGCCGACCGCATGTGTGACATGGGCTTTCTGCCCGACATCCGCCGCATCCTCAAGCACGTACCGGCTCAGCGCCAGACGCTGTTCTTCTCCGCCACGATGCCCGAGGACATCCGCACGTTGGCCGACAGCATCCTCAGCGACCCTGTCACCGTCCAGATCGGCATGATCGCGCCGGCCAAGACGGTGTCGCACGCGCTCTACCCGGTGCCCGACCGCCTGAAGACCAGCCTACTGTTGGCCCTGTTGGAACAGACCGCCACGGGACGGGTCCTGATCTTCACGCGCACCAAGCACCGCGCCCGCACCCTGGCATCGGACCTGGCCAAGCACGACTACCGTGTTTCGGCGCTGCAGGGAAACATGGCCCAGAACCGCCGCCAGGAGGCCATCAACGGCTTCCGCGAGGGCAAGTACGACATTCTCGTCGCCACCGATATCGCGGCCCGCGGCATTGACGTGGCGGAGATCACCCACGTGATCAACTTCGACATGCCCGACACGGTCGACGCCTACACCCACCGGATTGGCCGCACCGGCCGCGTCCACCACAGCGGCGAGGCCTTCACCTTCACTGTCCAGGCAGACGAGCTCATGGTGCGCGACATCGAGCGGGTGCTGGGCTCGCGGATCGAACGGCGCCGGGTGCGCGATTTTGACTACGGCGGCTACCGGCCCGAGGCCCAGGCGTTCCCGACGCCACCGAGCCAGACGCGTCCTGCGCCTGCGCCATCATCACCGGAACGCCGCAACGGCGGCGACGCCCGCCACGATCAGACAGGCAGCCAGGGAAGCCGGCAGCGCGACGGCAGAGGCTACGATCGCAGCAGCGGCTCGTCAAGGCCGCAGTCCCGGCCGCAGGCGCCGCGCCCAGCGGGCGCTCCGTCTGGCGAAAGCCGGCCCACTGCCCCAAGTGGCCAGGCCCGCCCACCGCAGGACCCACAGAGCTCCTCCCGCAACCGGCCTCCGCGTCGGCGGCGCTGGAGCGGCTCCAGGCAGCGAACGGCCTGAAATCGCCGCTGAAACTGACAAAAAAGAAGCCCGGCCATCTTGGCCGGGCTTCTTTGTGCGACCGGGAGAAAGGCTCAGCCCGTCGTGTCTTCGCCGCCGTCCACGAAGATGATGCTGCCCGAGATCCAACTGACGGTTGGCTCGGCCAGGGCGGCGATGGTGTTGGCCACGTCTTCGGGGGTGGTCAGGCGCTTGCCGGGATTGCGGCGGACGCTGGCCTCGATCAACAGCTCGTTGCCGGGGATCATGCGCAGCGCCGGGGTGTCGGTGACGCCAGCCTGGATGCAGTTGACCAGGATGCCGCGGGGGCCCAGCTCCATCGCCAACTGCCGCGTGTGGGATTCCAGCGAGGCCTTGGCCGCCGAAACGGCGCCGTAGTTGGGCACCACACGGTGCGACCCTTCCGAGGTCATCGACCAGATCCGGCTGCCGTGGCCCAGGAGCCCTTCCCGCACCAGCGCCTGCGTCCAATAGACCAGTGAGTGCGCCATGACCTCGAGGGTCATGTTCATGTCGGCGGAGGCGATGGCATCGGCCGGGTCATCGGCGATGAAGGGCTTCAAGGTGCCAAAAGCTAGCGAGTGCATCATGACCCAGATGTAGGGCTCGCCGGAGGCTGCCAGCTCCTCCTTCATCCGCGCCATCGCCCGCTCGCGCTTCTGTTCATTGGAAGCGTTCATGTTGAAGAACACGGCCTTGCCGCCGGCGGCCTCGATGTCGGCCTTGACCGCCTCGACGCGCGGCATCGTGGTCTTCATGTCCATGTGCACGCCGAAGATGTTCATGCCTTTCTTGGCCAGCGCCCGTGATGTGGCGGCGCCGAAGCCGCTGGATGCGCCCAGGATCAGCGCCCATTTACCTTTCAGACTGCTGTCGCTCATGCGTTGGTGGTGCCTCTGCCCGTGGTGTGGTGGGGTTTGTGCCGTTGCCATCTGAGTCATGCATCTCAGAAAGGCCACGGTCTGTAGTGTGGTGGTACGAAGACGGAAGTCTCTATTCTACCGGTATAGAACGCAGGGGCAAGTCAGAAGTTGCGCCAGAAGGCATATGTGCCCTTCTTGCCGGCTGACGAGACCCGGATCGTAACACTTCCGGCACGCACCCGCTGATCGCCGGGGCCTTGTTGGCTCGATTGTCCCTATGGTATCCTCCCCTGCAAGACCGCAAGCGCCCTTCCCTGGAGCAACCGATGCCGACGCCTGATGCCGTGCGTGAAGAACTGAAACGTGTGATGGACCCGGAAGTCATGATGGACATCGTCAACATGGGCCTGGTCTATGACATTGCTGTGGCCGAGAATGACGATATCCAGGTGACCATGACGCTGACGACGCCTTTCTGCCCTGCTGGGGACCAGATCATCGCCAACGTCAAGCGGGTGGCCGGAGGCATGGAGGGGGCCGGGGAGGTGACCGTCAACATCGTATGGGAGCCGCGGTGGTCGCCCTTGATGTTCAGCAAGGAGCTGAAGGAGGAGCTGGCCGAGATGGGGGTGGAGTTCGATGAATCGATGATCCCGGACCATTCCCCGGCCGATGCGCCGGCGCCTGCTACTTCATCCACCCCTGCCCCTCCCAGGAAGCGGCGGGGTGGCATCATGGGTTGGCTGTTCGGTCGCTGACCGCCAAGGCGTGAGACCGCGGGGATGAACTGGCCGCCCGGCGCCCTGGTCTTTGCCCATCGCGGGGCCTCGGGCTATGCCCCCGAGAACACCCTGCCAGCATTCGATCTGGCGGCGGCGATGGGGGCCGACGGCATCGAATTCGATGTGCAGATCACGGCGGATGGCCGCCTGATCGTCCACCACGACCGCGAGCTGGGACGGACCGAGGCCGCCGCCGGTCCTTTGCGCGCCTGGCGGTTTGACGACCTGCGTGCGCTCGACGTAGGCGCCTGGTATGACGCCCGCTTTGCGGGGACACTCATGCCTACCCCCGAAGAAGTGGTGGAAACGGCAGGCGGCCGTCTGCTGTTGAACTTCGAGCTGGTGAACGACGACAGCCGCCTGGACGGCGTTGAGGAAGCGACGATCGCCCTGTTTCGGCGCATGAACCTCTTCGGCCGGGCGATGATCTCCTCTTTCAATCCCCGCATTCTCTGGGCCGTCCAGCGCCGTGAGCCTCGCATTGCCCTCGGCGCCTTGTGGTGGTCCTCATCACCCTGGTATTGGCGGTGGGGCTGGTGGCGCCGCCTGCTGCACTTGGGAGCCCTGCACCCCAGCTACGACCTGGTGACCCGCAAGTGGATCGCCGGCGTTCACGCCCGCGGTCTGCGCGTCCACACCTGGACGGTGAACGACGCCGAGACCGCCCGCCGCCTGTCCGCCCTCGGCGTCGACATGCTCATGGGCGACTACCCGGATCGGTTGAAAGCAGCGATTTCGGGGTGAATGCGGTTGCGTATTTCGTGTTACTTGATACGTAATATGTGATGCGTAATGCGTAATGCGTGAAAAACGCTCTGTGCGGGCAGTTATTACGCAGTACGGATTACGAAGTACGCAACACGCATCACTAATCACGTAATCTTGTGCCCGGCCAGCCAGTCGTAGCCGATGGCGGGGTCGTCGTAAGGGATTCTGCCTTCGTCGGCCGGATCGTAGGTGCGGCTGGTAATGTAGAGCATGTGGGCTTCGGCGCTCAGCACCTTGTAGCCGTGGGCCACGCCGGGCGGGATGCGAAGGACCACGGGGGGATAGTTGTCACCCAGGTAGAGCTCCATGAGCTGGCCGTGAGTGGGACTGTCAGGCCGCGTGTCGTACAGGGCCACCTTGAGGTTGCCGATGGGGCAATACCACCAGTCGGTCTGGTGGCGATGGACGTGCCAGGCCTTGATGACGCCCTGGAAGTTGCGGGCGTGGCTCCATTGGCCAAACCCATCGCCGAAGAAGTCGTCCGTGACGCGGATGACCTCGCGGAAGAACCCGCGCGGATCGGCGTGCGTGACCAGTTCCTTGACAATGACACCTTCAATGCGGCCGGACGTGTTGTTTGTGAATGGCATAGATCTTCCGACGAGAGACAAGAGGCGGGTGGCGCCGAACCTTCAACTTTCAACTTTCAACCACACAACTCCATGACCGTGTCGTAGAGCACGTGAATGCCCCAGTCCAGGGCCACGACCGGGAGGCGTTCGTTGTGCCCGTGCACCAGGCCGCGCCAGTCAAAATCAGGCGGGTAGTGCATTGGGCTGAAACCGTAGGTGTGGACGCCGATAGGCTCGAGGTGTTTGGCATCGGTGCCGCCTGCCAGCAGGATGGGGATGACAACCGCCTTGGGGTCGTGTTTGCGCAAGTTGCGCACCAGGGCCTCCCACAGCGGGCCTTCAGACGCCCGTTCCAGGGCTGGTGTATCGAACTCCGGCAGATGAATGATGTCGACGGGCAGGTCATCGCCGATCAGGGCGCGGATCTCGGCGATGAGATCGTCCTTGGTTTGTCCCGGCAACAGCCGGCCATCGAGCTCGACCTCGGCCACGCTGGGCACCACGTTGATCTTAACGCCCGCGCGCAGGAGGGTGGGCGCCGCCGAATTGCGCGTCACGTTGCGGATCAGGTCGGGGAGGAAGGGGTAGGGAATGGTCGGGAGCAGACCCTCCAGCCGCGCCGGGTCGGTCAGCGCCGCCACATCCATGCCCAGAACCGGCGCCAACTGTGTCAAAGCATTGCGCAGCGTCGGCGTGATGTGGATGGGGAGGCTGGTGCGGGTGAGGCGTTCGATGGCGATGGCGAGAAAACGGATGGCGTAGTTGTTGTAGTTGGGTGAGGCGCCGTGCCCCGGCGCTGCAACGGCGCGCAGCATGAGACGGCAGTTGCCCTTTTCGCCGCACTGAACCGGATAGACTGTCCGTCCATTGACATAAAGGGGAAAGGCGCCCGTCTCGCTCAGACCCATCTCGGCATCGACCAGGTCGCGGTGCGCCGTGGCCAGGTACTTGAGCCCAAATTGGCCGCCGACTTCTTCATCGGCGCAGCCGGCGAAAATGACATCCCGGCGCAAGTGCGGGCGCTCGGCGGCCAACTGCAGCATGACCATGAGCTGCTGCGTGACCACGTTCTTCATGTCGAGCGCGCCCCGGCCCCAGATATAGCCGTCGACGATGTCGCCGCCAAAGGGGTCGCGCGTCCATTGGCTTCTTTCCACCGGCACGACGTCCAGATGATTGTAGAGCAGCAGGGGGCGAAGGCTGCCGTCGCCCCGGTAGCGGGCAACCACGTTGCCGCGTCCCGGCGCAGATTCGATGACTTGCGTTTCATAGCCTGCCTGGCTGAGGACGTTTGCCAGGTACTCTGCTGCCAGGATTTCGTTGCCCGGCGGGTTGCTGGTGTTCAGACGGAGCAGGTTCTGCAGATGTTCGACAGCGGTCATGACGTTTATTTGTCTGGCTGGGGAAGGAGGTTCGAGGTTAGGTGGTAGAGTGTAGCTGAACCGGGTGCTTTTGCGGAAAGGGCGATCCGGGCCGCGCAGACGCCGAGCGTGCTTGTCGCAAATTTCACTTGACACCCTTCTTCGCCAACGGGTATAATCGCGCCACTGACACCGGTGCAACCAGGTGTCTTCTGCAATTCCGGCGCGCGTTTCGACGCAGATGACGGTCGCGCCAGCTTCCGAGTGCAGCTAACTTTCCTGCCTGCCACAGCAAGGAACCAGGGTATGGCCAACGACAACGAAGTACCGCAGGAACTGAAGCAGAACGTCTTCATGACGTCGGTGGACTTCCTTTACAACTGGAGTCGCAAGAACAGCGTGTGGCCCATGCTGTTCGGTCTCGCTTGCTGCGCCATCGAGATGATCTGTACGGCTGCCGGCCGTTACGATCTCGCCCGCTTTGGCATGGAGGTCATGCGGCCTTCGCCGCGTCAATGCGACCTGATGATCGTGTCGGGTACGGTCACCAAGAAGATGATCCCCACCATCGTGCGGCTGTACAACCAGATGGCGGAGCCACGCTACGTCCTCAGCATGGGCGCCTGTGCCACCGGCGGCGGCCCATTCAAAGAGGGCTACAACGTGGTTTCCGGCGTCGACAAGTACGTCCCGGTCGATGTGTATGTGCCCGGTTGCCCTCCCACCCCTGAGGCCCTGCTCTACGGCATTCTCAAGCTGCACGAGAAGATCGAGAACCAGTCGGTGCGGTCGGTGGCCTGGTATCGCAAAGAGACGCCCCGCGGGCTGACCATCCCGGAATTGGGCCCTGATGTCTTCCTCCCGGAACGTGCGGCGGAGATCCGCCAGTTGACGATGCGTCCCGATGTGGCCGTACAGGAGAGTTGAATGATGGCAGACGTCACCGTATTTGCTCCTGAGTTGCCCTACACCGATGCGGTTCCGGGGGCGGTGCTCGCTGCTGATGACGCGGGCCTCGTCGTGGCGCGGGACAAGCTGATTGACCTGACCCTGCACCTGCGCAACAAAGAGGGGTATGACTACCTCTCCTGTCTCACAGCCGTCGACTATCTCGGTTTCGAGGGCCGTACGGACGCCGACCGCTATGAGGTTGTCTATCATCTCTTCAACACGAAGAAGGGCGGCCAGCCCCTGGTCCTCAAGGCGCGCATGCCTGCCAGTGATCCGCAGGTTCCCAGCCTGATCAAGGTCTACCCCGGTGCGGACCTGCAGGAGCGCGAGGCCTATGACCTCTTTGGCATCAAGTTCGGCGGGCATCCGCGGCTGCGCCGCATCTTCCTGTGGGAGGGCTTCAATGGGCATCCGATGCGAAAGGACTGGAAAGAAGCCTATCACGAGGATGACCACAAGCCCTACAAGAGCCGCTGGCCGATGGGCAGCTACCAGTGGGCAGAGGATCGGGTGCCGTGGGGTGATAACGTGAACTATCCCAAGGGCTGGGACCCGGACACGTTCAAGCCGGCGCCACCGCCCCTGCCGACCATTCACGAGGCCCCTGATTTCCACAGCATTCAGACGGAGCGGATCGTCGTCAACATGGGGCCGCAGCACCCGTCGACGCACGGTGTCTTCCGCATGATCGTGGCGCTCGACGGTGAAACGGTGGTAGGCCTGGAGCCCGAGTGCGGCTACCTGCACCGCAACCACGAGAAGATCGGCGAGCGCAACACCTGGCTGGGCAATATCCCCTTTACCGACCGCCTGGATTATCTGTCCAGCATGTCTAACAACTTCGGCTATGTGCTGGCGGTCGAGCAGCTCATGGGGGACAAGGGCAAGCCGCCGGAGCGCGCCGAGTACCTGCGCGTGATCATGGCCGAGCTCACGCGTATCTGCAACCACATCTGGACGGTGGGCTTCCTGCTCAACGATCTGGGCGCCTTCTTCACGCCAGCGCTTTACGCTATCGAGGAGCGCGAGCTGATCCTGGACCTGTTCGAGGCGGCTGCCGGCAGCCGCATGTTGTGCAACTACATGCGCTTTGGTGGTGTGGTGCGCGACGTGGACGATGCCTGGCTCACTCGCTGCCGCGATATCGTCTTCAATCGCCTGGACAAGAAGATCGATGAGCTCGACCGCTATCTCACCAAGAGCGAGATTCTGCTGGCACGCTGCATCGGCGTCGGTTTGCTCTCGGCCCAGGACGCCATCGCCCTGAGCTGCTGCGGACCGCAACTGCGTGGTTCGGGGGTCCCTTACGATGTGCGCCGGGCCCGGCCATACTCCATTTACGACCGCTTTGAGTTTGACGTGGTCGCAGACGATGGCTGCGATGTCTACGCCCGCTACAAGGTCCGCCTTGGCGAGATGCGCGAATCGGTGCGCATTCTCAAGCAGGCGCTCGACCAGATTCCCGACGGCCCGATCATGAACGGCAAGCCGGCCTACGTCACCCGTGTCGACAAGGGTGAAGCTTATGGCGCCGTCGAGGGGCCCAAGGGTGAGCTTGGCTTCTACATTGTCTCGGATGGCTCCGATAACGCCTGGCGCTATCATGTGCGCGCCCCGTCGTACATCAACCTCAACAGCCTGGGACCGATGTGCATCGGCTACAAGATCGCCGATGCCATCGTTTCGCTTGGCGCCATTGACATCGTGTTGGGTGAAACCGATCGCTAGAAATCGCTGCGCCGCCGGACCCGCCGGTTCGGGGGCGCAGTCATTGGCCTAAGGACGAAAGCGCATGTTCGGATCGGGTATTCTCAAGGGTCTGGGTGTCACGCTCAGACGGTACACAGCGACTTTTACCGATGACTTTTCGCGTCATCCGACGCGTTACGCCAACAGCATCGAGACGTCGAAGGGGTTGATCGTGAATCAGCCCACGGACGTGCGCGGCATCTTCACGATCCAATATCCCGAAGAGCGGCGCGAGCTGCCGGAGAACTTCCGGTATATTCCCATGCTGCTGTACGAAGAGGATACAGGCGAGGATCGCTGCACGGCGTGCGGTATCTGCGCGAAGGTCTGCCCGCCCCAATGTATCTGGATTGTGCGCGACCAGGATGAGAACGGCAAGCCGATCACCCGTCCGCGCCAGTTCTTCATCGACGCCAGCATCTGCATGAGCTGTGGCTTCTGCGCCGAATACTGCCCCTTCGACGCCATCAAGATGAACCACGACTACGAGTTGGCGACGTACGACCGCTTCCCCGGCCTCGTCTTCGACAAGACGGAGCTGAGCGTGCCGACCGGCTATTACGCAGCCCTGTATCCCAAGACCTGGGCCGAGAAGGAAGCAGGCAAGGTCAAGAAGGGCAAGAAGGGCGGTGGCGCCAAGGCTGAGGCGAAGAAGCCGGCGGCAGCCGCCGAGAAACCCGCGGCTAAGGTCGAAGCAGCGCCGGCGCAGCAGCCGGCGCCGGTAGCGACCGCGGCAACAGCCGCCGTTGTGGCCGAGGCCGCCCCGCGACCCAAGCCAAAGGGGGGCCACTACTCTCCCATTCCCGAAGGCTACACAGGGGAGATCCTCCGCTCGAGTCTGCCTCTGCCTGCCGTGCCCGCAGAAGGCGTCAGCCCCAGCGGCGTACCGTGGGCGCAGATCATGGAGATGCGCGAGAAGCAGTTGCTTCACTACCGTGAGCGGCGCAAGGCCGAGGGCAAGGAAGTCAAGCTGTAAGGGCGAGTCAATGTGCGACGCATCGTTCGGGCCACGAACGCAACGGTGCGTCGCACGTCTTTTTGTCCCGATGCCTTGCTTGGGGGCCGCAGGGGCCGCAGGGGCGCCAAAAAGTGGAGAGAAGGCGGCAAGATCGGCTATAATGAGACGTTTGTGTGCATCAGCATGGGCGTCCGCCGTGTAAGTAGCGGCGTCTCAGTCACATCAAATGTGATGTGGACCCTGATATTCTGAGGAGACATCTCCATGTCAGTTAAGATCACCTATCACGGCCATTCTACCTTCACGATCGACAGCGACGGCAAGCTGCTCGTCATCGATCCCTTTTTCACCGGCAATCCCAAGGCTCGGGTAAAGGCCGGCGACGTGCGGGCCGACTTCATCCTGGTGTCGCACGGGCACGGCGACCACGTGGGCGACGCCGTCGACCTGGCCAGGCGCACAGGGGCGCTCGTCATCTGCAACAACGAGATCGCGGGTTGGCTCCGCAGCAAGGGGCTCCAGCAGGTTCATGGCCTGCATATCGGCGGCGGCTTTCAGTTCCCGTTTGGCCGCTGCAAGATGACCATTGCCCACCACGGGTCGGCGCTGCCCGACGGCAGCAACGGCGGCAACCCGGGCGGCTTTCTCCTCAAGCTCAACAACGGCAAGACGCTCTACTTCTCCGGCGACACGGCGCTCACCTATGACATGAAGTGGCTGGCCGATGACCACGTGGATGTGGCCATGCTCTGCATCGGCGACAACTTCACCATGGGTCCCGACGATGCCATCAAGGCGGTGAAGCTGATCGAGCCCAAGGTGGTCATTCCCTGTCATTACGGCACCTGGCCGCTGATCGACGTCGATGCCGAGGATTTCCAGGCGCGCTGCCAGCATGAGACCGCAAGCACCTGTGTCCTGATGCACGCTTCTGACACCTATGACGTGGCCTGATCGGTCACCCGTGCCGACCACACTCACCCATCCCCCACACTGCCGCGGAGAACCCGCCCGATGATCCTCAACGTGATTGTTTTGCTCGTCGCCATCGCAGCCTTTGTCTACGCCTTCATGGTGCAGCGCCGGGTCGCCGATCTCACCCAACGCCTTTCCCGGGCCTCAAACAACGTCTACCAACTCTCATCACAGGTGGAGGAGTTGAGCCAGCAGTTGGACACCCAGGGGAAGGAGATGCGGTTCGAGCTCAGACAAGCGACCGGGCAGATCGTGATTGCGCCTGCGACCACGATTGCCGAAGTCCAAAACAACCATCCTCACGCCGATGAAATCCTGGCCAGCTTCCACATGGGCGGCTGCCAAAGCTGCGCGGTGTCGCCAGACGAGACCATTGCCGCTGCTTGCTCGAGGCTAAACGTCAACCAGACGGCCTTGCTGGCCGCCCTGCGCAATGGCACGGCCCCCGAGCCCCTGCATGTTGGCAACATCGAGCTGCAGTAGCGGCGCCTGCGCCGGTGCGCGGCGCCCCAGCCCACTTCTTTCCCAACAATGACACATGCACCCAAAAGCTGAGATTCTGTTTCCCTACACGTTGATTCCGCGCTTGCACGACCTGCGCGGGCCCCAGTGGTCGGCATTGGTGGACCGCGTATCGGCCTTGCCGGAAACACACCCCGATAACCTGGCGTTCTGCCTGCTCATGATCCGCATGGATGGCTGCCTCAAATGCTACAGCGGCAGCTACAAGTTCATGCGCGGCTGTGAAGCCTGCGCCATCCAGAGCATCATGCAGTTCAAGGGAGATGAGGACGAGCTGCTCAAAGCCTACGAGTTGGCGCGTTCCGAGCTGCTGGCCTACCAGGAAAGCGGGCGCGTGCCGGTGGAAGGCAACGCGTAGGCACGGCGATGGCGGTCCCAGAGGTCGGCACGCCGGCGCCTGCTTTTGCCTTGCCAGGGCCGGATGGTGGAACCATCCGGCTTGGTGACTTCGAGGGAAAGTCGCACGTGGTCCTGGCGTTCTATCCCTTTGATTTCAGCCCTGTCTGCGCGCAGGAGCTTCCCGGCCTTCAGGAACAGATGCAGCGTTTTCGCGACCTGGAGACCATGGTCCTGGGGATCAGTACCGACAGCACGCACGCTCACCGGGCGTTTGCCGCCGAGCTGGGTCTGGAGTTTCCCTTGCTCAGTGACTTCTACGGCAAACACGCCACAGCCGCTTACGGGGTGCTGCGCCCACAGGGGTTCTCCGAGCGTGCGACTTTTGTCATCGACAAGCATGGGATCATCCGCTACGCTCAAGTGCATGACATCAGCCAGGTTCCCGACGTGGAGGAGATCATCGGCGTCCTTGAGACACTGAGGAAGGGTCATGACTAAGCAGATTGGCATCGTTGGCGCCGGTGTCGCCGGCCTGGCCGCGGCCTATGATCTGAACAAGGCCGGCCATCGCGTCACCGTGTTCGAGGCGGCGCCGAGCGTTGGCGGGTTGGCAGGCGGTTTCAAGGCGCCGCACTGGGACTGGACCCTGGAGAAGTTCTACCATCATTGGTTTGCTTCTGACGCCCATATCCTCGGGCTGATCGATGAGTTGGGCTGGCGCGACCAGGTGCTCTTCCCGCGCCCGGTGACCGTCATCTACTTCCAGGGCAAGTTCTATCCCTTTGACTCTATCTTTGGGAACATGCCCGCGTTCCTGCTGCGGCATTACCCTCTGGCGGATGCTTTCCGCTTTGGGTTGGCAGGAGCCTACCTGCGCTTCAACCCGCGCTGGCAGCCGCTGGAGAGTGTGACGGCCGTGGACTGGACCCGCCGCCACTTCGGCGAGCGCATCTATGACCTTTTCTGGCGGCCGATGTTGGTGGGCAAGTTCGGCGAAGAGAACATGGCCACCGTCAACATGGCCTGGCTGTGGGCCCGCCTACACTCCCGTACCACGCGCCTGGGCACCTTCACGGGAGGCTTCCAGGCCTTTCTCGACCGTCTTGCGGAGGTCCTGCGGGAGCGCGGGGTGGAGATCCGGCTCGACACGCCCATCACCGGCATTCGCCGTCATGAGCAGGGCCTGACCATCGCTCACGGCGGCGGCGAAGCCATGTTTGACGCCGTGATCGCGACAAGCTCCCCGGCGCAGATGGCGCGGCTGGCGCCGGACCTGCCCGAGAGCTATGCCGGCAGCCTGCGTGCGCTCAAGTCCATGGGCGCCGTCGTGTTGATCATTGCCCTCAAGCAGCAGTTGACGCCGTATTACTGGCATAATCTGCCCAAAGAGGCCGGCTTTCCCTACCTGGCGATGGTTGAACATACCAACTTCATGGGAGCCGAACACTATGGCGGCGACCGCCTGATTTACTGCGGCGACTATCTTGACCCCGGTCATGAGTATTTCAGCCTCAGCAAAGACGAGTTGCTTGAGCGCTTCCTGCCTTCGTTGGCACGGTTCAACCCCGCCTTCGACCGCAGTTGGGTGAAGGACGCCTGGCTGTGGAAGACACCCTATGCCCAACCGGTCCCTCCGGTCAATCACTCCCGTAACATACCACCCCTGCGCACGCCGGTTCCTGGTCTGTACTTTGCCAGTATGAGCCAGGTGTATCCCTGGGATCGCGGCACGAATTTCGCCGTCGAGATCGGGCGCAGGGTCGCCGGCCTGGCGCTGGAGGACCTGCGCGGCGCCTGATGCTTTCGCCCGCACCCTTCCTCGCACCGGCCCCAAAGCTATTGACGAATCTTACGTAGCGAAGGATAACAATGTCCCCTGAACCTAGCCGTGAAGCCATTATGGCTGTTTTGAGCACTGTCCAGGAGCCGGAGCTTCACCGTGACCTGGTTTCCCTGAACATGGTGCGTGACCTGCAGATCAGCAGCGGCAACGTCGTTCTGACGGTCGTCCTGACGACGCCGGCCTGTCCCCTGAAAGGACAGATCGAAAGCGAAGTGCGCAGCGCCATTATGAGTGTTCCCGGCGTCAGCGCCGTGAACGTTCGCTTCGACGCCAACATCCGCGCTGACAGCCGCATTTCCGGCCGCCTGGACATCCCCATCAAGAACATCGTGGCCGTTGCCAGCGGCAAGGGTGGGGTCGGCAAGTCGACGGTCTCCGTGAACCTGGCCCTGGCCCTGCACCAGATGGGGGCGCGGGTGGCCATTCTCGACGCGGACATCTACGGCCCGAACATCCCGCAGATGCTGGGCGTGGATGCCATGCCGACGCCCAAGAACCAGAAGCTCACGCCCGCCATCGCCTATGGCATGCAGGTTATGTCGATGGGCTTCATGATCAAGCCCGATCAGCCCGTGATCTGGCGCGGACCCATGCTGCATTCCGCCATTCGCCAGTTGTTCACGGACGTCGCCTGGGAAGAGGTCGACTACATGATCGTGGACCTGCCTCCCGGCACCGGCGATGCCCAACTGACGCTGGCGCAGTCGGTGCCCCTCACCGGCGGCATCATCGTGTCGACGCCCCAGGATGTCGCCCTCTCGGATGCCCGGCGCGGGTTGGCGGCCTTTCGCCAACTGCAGGTGCCGATCATCGGCATCATCGAGAACATGGCCTACTTCGTTGCTCCCGACACAGGCCAACGCTACGACATCTTTGGCTACGGCGGCGCCGAGCGCGCAGCCCGCGAGCTGGGCGTGCCGTTCTTGGGCAGGCTGCCGCTGGACCCGCGCGCGCGTGTGGGCGGCGACGAAGGCCGCCCTGTGGTGGCAGCCCACCCGGATTCTGAGATTGCCGATGCTTTCCAGACCATTGCCCGTCAGCTTGCCGCCCAGGTCAGCGTCTTAAGTTTTCAGCCTGATCCCGAGTTGAAGATCATCTGAGCTTTTCTTCCGCGCCGGCCCCTCCTCTCACCGGCCTCGAGCATGGAAAGCGCGTCTTACGGCCGGGTGTGCCAGCACATGACGATGCGTCGAGGCCTGTTTGTTCTCGTTCTAGCTGTTTTGAGCCTGGCTCTGACTGCCGCAGTCCAGGGCGGTCAGAGCCAGCCGGTCGCACAGGCCTTGGCGCCGGCGAGCCCGCAGGGTCGCACGCTCGATCTCCGGGTAAGCGGGCAGTTCCAGGCTGACGGCGACAGCCTGGCTGTGGCGGCGAAGGGGAATCTGGCCGTGGTGGGTATCGGCCGCAGGCTGAAGCTGATCGACATGGCCGACCCCGGGCAGCCGCTGCTCGTGGGACAGACAGAGCCACTGGAGGGCATTGTGGGGCGTGTGAAGGTTCTGGGTGAGGAAGCCTATGTCGTGGATCTGGCCGGAGGCGGCAAGCCCCGACCCTCGAACACCCTTACCATCGTCAACATGGCTTCGTCGTCGGCACCCGTGGTGGCGGGCGTCGTTTCTGATTTGGGGACAGTCGCCGACCTGGCCGTTGGCAGCCACGACGGTCACACCTATCTTTACTTCTTGCTTGCCGTCTCTACGGCAGTGGAGCCAGGCGGGTACCAGCTCCGCATCTTTGACGTCACGGACCCGGCTTCGCCCCTGGAGGCGGCAAGGTTGGGGGTGTTTGCGACGAATGACTACGTGAACCCACGGCTGGCCTTCTGGTCGCACGGCGACAGGGTTTATCTCTACGTGACGGCCGTGAGTGCCTACTGGGATCGTGAGGTCCTGGCCGTGGTCGACGCAACCGACGCCAGCCAGCCCGTCATCGCCGGCGTGAACGACCAGGTAGGCGGGCAGACCCTGGCGATCCTGGATGTGGGCTCCGCTGCCTACCTCTACCTGGCGACACCGCTGCCCGGCATGCTGGGCATCCTGCGCGCCTACGATCTGAACGATCCGGTCAAGCCGCGCTGGCTCGGCACGCATTTGCTGAATGCAGGCGCGGCCACGGTTGACCTGGAGGCTGCGCACATCGACGGCCGCATCTATGTGGCAGCGGCTGTGGACGCCACTGATCCCGCGGGCAGCTTTCTCGAAGTCCACGACTTCACCTTTCCCAACATCGTGCAAGGCGTGGTGGCCAAGTCCGCGATCTGGCCGCGTGCCCTCGATCTGAGCTTCGCTCCGAACCGGAACCTGATCTACGTGGCGGCGGCGGCCAAGGGTGTGCGGGCGTTTAGCCTGGACGCTGCGGGCCTGGCAGAGGCCGGCGCCTATGATCCTCCCAACGGGGTCAAGCGCCTGACCGTCCAGCCCGACGCTGCCGGGGACATCGTCCATGCCAGCGCCGACGGCTATCGCTCGTTCATGGCGCCGTCGGGCGGCTTTTTGCCGCTGGGGCTGTACGACCAGAAGACGGTGGCGGATGTGGCCTGGAACAACTCGTCACCCCACTCCACCTACCTCTTTGACACTCCCACCTTGCCGGGCGGCGCCGGCGCCGAGGGCGGCGGGGCGCGCATCACGGTACTTGACACCTCCGATCCCTATCATCCGGCGCTGCAGGGTTCCGCCAGCTTTGCCCGGCTGCAGCAGACGCATGTGCGCGGGCTGCTCGGAGAGGATGGCTATGCCTACGTCGCCACGATCGCCGACGATGGCGCCGGGGGCTTCGCCGCCATCGACGTTTCTGACCCTGCCCATCTCACACAGCGCTACTTCCGCGAGGACGGCCTCGAAGACATGGCCTGGCAGTCCGGGCACCTGTATGCGGCCGCCTATGCTGACTTTCGCATCTTCGACGTGAGCAAGCCCGAATCCACCTCGTTGGTGACGCTCAAGCCCTTCGCCGATGGTTACCACGGCGCGGCGGTGACGACCTGGCCCGGCTTCGCCTATGTGGTGGCCAATGACGCCAGCGGCGCGGCCAGCGACGCCGCCGGCCTGCTGTATATCTACAGTGTCGCCAACCCGCGGACGCCGGTGCTGCTGAGCGTGACGGCCCTGCCGTTCCGGGTTTCCAGCGCCGCCTTTGCCGACAGCTACCTGTATCTATCCGCCGGCCAGGAGGGCTTGTACGTGCTTGACGTGCTGGGACCGGCCCGCCCGACCCTTGCCGCCCACCTGGAGACCACGGCCCTCCAGGTGGTGACTCAGGGCGAACGCATCTTCGTCGCCACCGGCGACGGCCTGCTGGCGCTCCGACCACAGGCGGGCAGGGCAACGCTACCCAGCTACCTGATCGGCACGCCGCCCACCCTGGACGGCGACCTGTCTGACTGGACGGCGGCAGGCTCAGTGACCGTGGATGCCTTGACCGCGGCCGGCTTTGACTGCGGCGCCGGCCAAACGCCCTGCCTGCCGCCGGCGCCGGCAGACGCCAGCATGGTCGTGCGCAGCCGGTGGACGCCGCAGACGCTCTATTTTGCGATCAGCGCCAGGGATGACGTTGTCGTCACCAGTCTTCCGCAATGGTACCTGGTGGACGGTGCCGAGATCAGCATTGACGGCCTCAACGACCTGACCTGGTATGGGACCGATGACCACGGCTATTCAGTGACTGCGGATGGTCGCGTCCACGACCTGGGCAACACGACGCCGCTGCAAGTCGTGATCGGCCATCGCTCCGGCGGCTGGGATGCCGAGATTGCCATCCCTGTCGGCAGCCTTGGCGCCGGGCCGCTGGACGTGGGGAGGCAGATGGGCTTCAACCTGGGTCAGGTCGACAACGACAACGGCTACACCTGGGACTCGCGCCTTCTCTGGACGGGTACGCGCACGAGCCAGGTGGAGCCAGGGTGGGGACGACTCAGCTTCCAGGGCGAGCAGCCGGCGCCCACGCCCGTCCCCACCGCCGTACAGACCGCCACGACGACGCCTACGCCCACACCGACGCCGGGACCCACCCGTACGCCCACGGCGACAGCGCCCCCCACAGCAACCGCCACGGAAACGGCAACGCCGACGGCGACCGACACGCCGACGCCCACCCCCACAGCGACCGCCACGGAGACGGCAACAGCGACGCCGACCGACACGCCGACGCCCACCCCCACGGAGACGGCAACGCCCACGGCGACCGCCACGGAAACGGCAACTGCGACGCCGACCGACACGCCGACGCCCACCCCCACGGCGACCGCCACGGAAACGGCAACGCCGACGCCGTCCGGCGCCGACACCCCGACGCCGACCGCGACCCGGTGGGTCTGGCACGCCTTCCTACCGACGCTGCTGCGAAATCAGTAGCGCTCGACCAGGTCGAGCTTCCCCCGGCGCACCCGCAACCTTCAACCTTCAACCCTTTACCTTTGACTCCTTCCGTGCGCCCGATCGTGACAGGTCCGGCACAGCGCCAACAGATTCGACGGTGTGTTGGGTCCTCCTTCCGCTTCGGGGATGCGGTGGTGCAGCTCCAGGGGGAGGCCGGTCGCCCCGCAGCCCTGGCACACATGGCGTTCGCG
This sequence comes from Chloroflexota bacterium, assembly GCA_029782215.1. Lineage (GTDB taxonomy): Bacteria > Chloroflexota > Anaerolineae > J102 > J102 > SSF26. The sequence continues at coordinate 20,964 of JAKOVD010000045.1, read as the reverse complement.
AGCGAACACGATGGCGCGCAGCCTCTCGCGCCGTCGCTGCACGGAGCGGCGCCGGCCCGAATGCCAAAGATCGGTGGCATCGTCCACGAGCCGGTGTAGGGCCAGACCCAACGCCACCTCTCGCAGCGGATGGCACCAGTGCCCCACCAACAGGCCCAGGCCGATGACCTCGTAGCGGTGCAACGGCAGATGCTGCTGCGGTCCATCGCTGGGATCAGAACGGAAGTAGCGCCAGGCGCCGACAGGGTCGAGGCGGTCGCTGTTGGCTGCGTGCCAGACCAGGTGGTCGAGGTCGGACACCAGGCTGCCGCCCCACAGCAGCCAGGGAAAGGCGCGCCGGCGCCGGGACAGGGTCAGCGCCGCCAGCGTGGACGCCAGCAGATGGCCTGCAGGATGCATCGGACTCTACTCGCCGGCTTCGGCCCGCTGCGCGGGCACGATGACCGTCACGTCCTTGAAGGGCTTGACCTGAGCGGCCACGTTGTCACGCAGGAGGTTGCCCGAGACGTGCATCAGCGTGTCGCCGAAGTCAGGGTCAATGCCCATGCTGGCCAGACAGGGGAAGTGGTGGTGCAGCATGCCGGCCTCCTGTTCCGCCTCGTCGGCGGAGACGCCGATCAGGCGCGTCGCCACGTAGCGGGCGCAGCCGCAAACGGAATCGCACGCCACCTCGGCCTCCGTGATCGTGCGCGATGCCGGATCGACGACCAGGCGGAGCTCGGGCTGGCCAAAGTACCGGGCAAACGCGGCGATGAGCGGATGGCTGTAGGCAAGATGCTGCCGGCGCGTGACGGTGTAGCGGCTGGGCGTGAGTGAACAGAGGGGCTTGGGTGTGACGCAGACCACGTCCTGGGCGGCCAGCCAACCGCGCAACTGCGCCGCCAGCCCGCGTGGCAGCCAGGCCTCGTTGTCAACACCAGCGATCACGGCCCCGGCGCCTGTCATGCGGGCGATGTCCGGCAGCAGTTCGGCCACGCCCCTGTGCTCGGCAAAGGACAGGATCAGATCGGCGGGCTCGAAGGCCGGCGGCAGGTAGTCTTCCGGGTAGTCGATGATCGGCGGCAGGATCGCGGGCGCCTGCCAGACCGCAAGCGACCATTCCGCCGGTGCGTGTTCGCGAACGTTGCGCACGTGGCGGTGGCCGTACTCTCCGGAGACGATGGCAAGGAGGCGCATAGGAAGTATGGTAATCGGAGACGTTCGACTTCTTCAAGAGGGGGAAACAAAGAAGTCCGACCTCTCGAAGAAGTCGGACTTCTTTCTGTCTTACTTCTGGACGTTGTTCAGGGTGCGGATGTAGGCGATGACGTCCTTGAGGTTGTCATCGCTCAGGGCAGGATTGCCGCCCTTGGGAGGCATGTCAACCTTGGTGGTGTTGGCCGGATCGCTGGCGGGACGGCCGGTCTTGATGAAGGCCAGGAGTTGGTCGTTGCTCTGGCTGGCGATGAACTGGCTGGTAGTCATGTCCTTGCCCAGGTTGGGCAAGCCCTTGGCGTCAGGACCATGACAGGTGGCGCAGGTGCCGGCGAAGACTTCCTTGCCCTTGGCAGCGTCGCCAAAGGCGGTTGGCGCCGAAGCGCTGCCGCCGCAGGCGGCCAGGATCAGGACGGCCGAGGAAAGGAGGAGGACGGTAAGGATGGTTTTCTTCATGGTATCTCCCTCTTGAAGAACGAGTTGGAACGCGTGGAGGTAGAAGGCAGAATGCCGGCGCAGGGCCGGAGTCTGCGGGTTAGTGCATGCTCTTCATCATGCCGCCATGGCCGCCGCCGAGCTCACCGGCGCGAAAGCGGGTCGTGAGCGTGGTCCAGTCAAGCACCTCGCCGCTGACCTCCTTGGCCTGTTGGGCGGCGGCGTCGGCCTTGGCGTGGGCTGCCAGGCCGGAGGCCATCGGGGTCTGGAGGCCGGCGCTGTGAACGAAGCTGGCCTTCGTGGCGTCGATCCATTCCTTGGAATTGAAATCATGGACATACCAGGCGACGACCTTGTGCTCCGGGTGTTTGCCAGCATGCGCCAGCATGTCGCCGATGTCGTCGAAGATGACGCTCTCATAGCGCCCGGTGCTGACCTCGTAGGCGTAGCCTGAGGCGAACCTGGCATCGCTGATGATCATGTTGCAGTCGGCGCACACCGACTCGCCGTAGCGGATCTCCGGGGGTTTCAGCTCGGCCGTGCCCTGGGCGCAGCCGCCCAGCACGAGGATGAGAAGGAGCGCCAGGATGCGGATGGAGATTCTCATGTCGTCACCTCATCAGAAATCGCCCCGGGCGGCGAAGCGCAGGTAGGCGAGCGTGGCCGGGGCCAGGGTCCAAAGCACCAATACGGCCAGGAAAATGCCCAGGAGGATGTCGCCGTAACGCTGGAGGGCGTAGATGCCTACCGGTCCCAGCACGTCCATGGCCGAGTGAATCTGAAGAATCGCCGCCATCTTGAAGACCTGCAGCGGGTTGGCCAGTGACGTCCAGAACAGGTTGGCGATGGGGACGCGCAGGACGATGGCGGTGCCCATCATGCCCAGGTCGCCGACGAACACAAACAGCAGCCAGAGAAAGAGGCCGATGCCCACGGCAATGCCAGCGCGATGCGTGAAGGCAGAGACCATGAAGCCGACGCTGAGCATGCTCAGGCTGAGCAGGAAGGCCAGCATGACCATTTCGACATAGGCCGCCGGATCGGCGGCGCCGGTGCCGCTCAGGGCCATCACCAGGCCTGACACCCCGAAGCCGAGGGTCAACGAGGCGAGCAGGCTGAGCACCAGCCCCAGGTACTTGCCGAGGAAGATCTCGATCCGGCGCACCGGCTGCGAGAGCAGGTAGGTCAGGGTGCCGCGCTCCTGCTCGCCCGCCAGGCTTTGGGCGCCGACGGTCAGCGCCATCAAGGGGATGATCAGTAGAACCAGATTGATCATGCTGGCGGCGGTGCGGCCGAAGCCCGAGAAGCCGACGATGCCTGCGCCCGCCAGCGCCAGATACGAGAACGCCAGCGCCAAGACGGTGAAGGCGATCGTGTACAGCACGAACCAGCGGTTGCGCAGGGCGTCGCGCAGTTCTTTCTGCGCCAGGGTCCAGATAGTAGAGAAATCGATGGGGAAGTTCATCGCCTATCTCACTGAACTTCGAAGTCGTGGACGGGAATGTCGGCCTGGTTGAGCACCCGGATGGGCAGAGCCTTTTCGCCGGGCAGTACTTCGACCAGGATGCCCGTGCCGTTGCGATGGGCGGCAAAGCCTCCCGCCAACAGCACGGAAAGGGCGGTGTCCATGGCGGCGGGTGGCATGTGCAGCTTGACCTGCGTGCGCAGGCCCAGCCGGGAAGCCAGCTCACTGCCCGCACAGGTCAGGCGCACGTGGCCCTGCTCCATCACCAACACCCTGTCGGCCAGAGCTTCGATCTCTTCGATGCGGTGCGACGTGAACAGGATGGTCTTACCTGCGGCCTTGACCTGGACCAGCAGGGCCAGGAACTGGTCACGGGCGGCGGTATCCAGGTTGGAGGTGGGCTCATCCAGGATCAAGACGGGCGGATCGGCGATCAGGGCCAGGCCCAGGGCCAGGCGCTGTTTCATCCCGCCCGACAGGGCGCCCACCGGCTTGGCGGCATGCTCTGCCAGCCCCACCTGCGCCAATGCCGCCGCCGCACTGGCCTTGGGCGCCTTCTTGAGGCGAGCGTAAAACTCCGCCGTGGCCAGGGTGCCCAAGTCGCTGTAGAAGGCCAGCTCCTGCGGTACATAGCCCAGGAGGCGCCGGACCTGTTTACCCTGCTTGTGGGCGTCCAAGCCGCCGACCAGGATGCGCCCGTCGTAACGGAGGAGCCCCAGGAGGGACTTGATGGCGGTGGTCTTGCCGGCGCCGTTGGGGCCCCACAGGGCGACGGCTTCCCGGCCGGTCACTTCCAGGCTGAGATCGTCGACGGCGACAAAACGCCCGAAGCGCTTGCTCAGGTGTTCAAACGTAATCATGAGTTTGCCTTTTTGAGGGAGCCAACGATCCCCGTGCCGGCGAAGAGCACGAGTGCAGCGACGGCCAGCAAGCCAGCCGCCGCCGCCAGGTTGCCCCACAGCGGCGGTTTGACCAGTCCAGGGACCTCGGGCAGGGCTGGCGCCGCCATCAGGGGCTGTTCGTCTACCATCTTGGCCCGCGGGGCGAAGATCGGAAAGGCCCTGGCTGCCAGGTCGAGGGCATCGGTGGCCGGGCTCAGGCGGTACAACTGCAGCTCGGGATACTTCTCCATCAGGTCTTCGTACAGGCTTTGCGACTTGTAGGGCAGGTCGCCGATGCGGTCCCCGTTGGCGTCAAAGCCGGCGTAGTCGCTCCAGTAGTTGCCCTGACCGTCCTGTGACCAGCGGTTGCCGCTGAGCTCGCCGCCGCCGGCGATGACGATCTGATCGCCGTTTTCCTGGAAGACGTTCTCGCTGTAGGTGTTGTGCCGCACCGCCGGCAGCATCTCAATCCCGACCTCGTTATAGGCCAACAGGTTGCGGGTCACGGTTACTTCGGCGCCCTGCGAGAGGGGCGAGCCGTCCACGTAAATGCCGACCCGGTTGCTAACCAGGCGATTGCCCTCGGCGCGCACATTGTCCACATCCTTTAGCGCCAGGCCGTAGCCGCTGGGACCATGGTTGTCGTACAGCAGGTTGTTGCTCACGGTGAAGCCCTTGCCGTACATCAGATAGACGCCGACCGAATTCCTGCGCAGTACATTGTTGGCGATCGTCTCGTCTTCATTCGACATAAAGTGGAGGCCGTAGCGACCATCCTCCACCACGTTGTTCGTGATGGTGCTGTGGGGTGAGAACCATACGATCACGTCGCGACTGCCGCTGACCCGGTTGCCGTCGATCAAGGCGCCGGCGCTGTACCAGACCTTAATGCCATCGCCGCGGCGGCCCATGTCCAGGTTCTTCGAGAGCACGACATTGTCGCGGATGGCGCTGCCGGGGGCATCCTTGAGGTAGATGCCAAAGAGCACGTCCTCCAGGCGATTGTTCGCGATCGTGAGGTTGGCGGCGGCGCCGGTGATGCCGGCGTGCTCGCGATCCAGGGAATCGCCGCTGTTGCGCACCACAAAGCCGCGGATGGTGACATCCGGCGCCGTGATGGTGATGACATCACCTTTGCCGCCGCCGTCGATGACCGGCATGTCACGGCCTTCGAGCGTCAGCGGCTTGTCGATCAGCAGTGGTCCCTGGTAGATGCCGGCAGGCACGACGATGGTGTCGCCGGGTTGCGCCGCCGCCACGGCCTGCTGCAGATCGAAGCTCTGGTGCTGCGCTGCCGCAGGGACGAGCAGCCAGAGCAGGGCGAGAAGGGCGATGACAAACGGCGAGCGGAAGCGCTTCATGGGGCGATGGTGAAGTGACGGATGGGATGGCAAGACAAGTGTCTCGTCGTCACTGGCTCAGGCGGCGGGATGGGCCGTCTCTGCATCCACGAGGGGCTTGTAGGCCCGCCGGTGGAAGAAGAGGCCCGCCAGGATCAGCAGACTGGCCAGGATGGCCAGCCAGAGCCCAATACCCGGCGTGGCGGTGGTTGTGAACTGGGCGATGTGGCCTTCGAACAGCACGGGCGGGATGAAGGGCTTGACGCTGCTGGAGAGGGGCGCCTTCGGGTCCAGGTTCTGGCCAAAATTGGCCAGCCAGTACTGCAGGTCCGCCAGGAAGATCACCGGAAAGAGGAGCGCAGGCAAGGCCAGGAGCGCCGCCCAACGACTGTGGACGAAGATGGAGGCCAAGATCAGCAGGGCCACCACGAGAACGCCCAGGAGCGAGATCGAGCGCTCGAAGGAGGCTGCCTCGCCCAAGGGCCGCATGCCGATGTAGTGGTTCAAACCGTCGATCTCCCGGACATCGCCCGAGATGCCATTGAGTTTGGCAACCACGCGCAGACCCTCCGGGTACTGGGGGGCGTGCAGGGTGAGGCTCCAGTAGGGCAGGAAGATCGAGACCAGGAGCAGGATGGCGGCTGCCGCGAAGAGCAGCGTGGGCAGCAGATACCTGCCGCGATGGGCCCGCATTTCCGCTTCCGGCACACGTGGGCCGATGAGTTTCTCGATGTTTTCCGACATGATGCACTCTCAGCAGTTTACGTATTACGCAGTACGTATGACGCCGTACGTACTGCGTAATACGTGGGGTGATCTGGATCAGGGCTCGACCGTCACGTAGCCCATCATCTCCAGGTGCAGGGCCGAGCAGAACTCGGTGCAGTAGAAGGCGTAGGTGCCGTCATGGGCGGCGTCGAATTCGAAGCTGACCGTCTCGCCAGGCTCGATGCTCAGGCTGACGCCCTGACCGCCGAGCTGGAAGCCGTGGGTTGCATCCTTGGCCGTCTCGACATTGGTGATGTGCCACTTGACGTGGTCGCCCTTCTTCAGCTCCACCCGGTCGGGGGTGAGGTGCGAGCGCACCGACGTCATGAAGACTTCGACGTTGCTGCCATCGCGGACGATCTTCTCTTCGCCCAGCTTGGTGGCGTACTTAGAGGGAGCCTGCGTGGCCGGGTCCCAGCCCACCTGCGGATAGATATCCCAGGGTTTGATCTTGTCGGCCTTGATCATCTGGGCATAGTGCGGCTCGCCGACGCCCATCGGCATGTCATAGAGAACCTTCATGGGGCCGCCGCTGATGTCGATCAACTGCTCGTTCTGCGGCAGCAGGGGGCCGACGGGCAGGAAGCGATCCACGGCCCATTTGTTCAGCGCCACCAGGTAGTTGCCGTCGGGGCTGACCGTGTCGCCTTCGGCGGCGGAGATGTGGCCGATGTTGTACTGCACGGGGATCTTCTCGACCAGTTGGTAGGCGTTGGGATCGTCCCCGCCCAGCTTCCACTTGGCCAGGGCGCTGTCCAGGAAGAGGCTGGTGTAAGCGAAGCCCTTGTCGTCGAACTGCGTGTGCAGAGGCCCCAGGCCCAGTTCAACCTGCGCCAGCTTGACGTCGTCGTAGTTGAGCACCGGCACGCCAAACTCATCCGTCGTCCAGTTCTTGGCGGCGATTGCCTTCTGGATCTTGTCGAAGGAGTAGATGGTGACGTGAGGGTCGAGCTTGCCGGCCACGACGATGTACTTGCCATCGGGCGTGACGTCGGCGCCGTGCGGGCTCTTGGGCTCCGGCGCAAAGAAGAGGACGCCCTCTTCGACGGCGGTGGGGATGCGGATCACCTTCATGCCGTTGATGGTTTCGGTCTTGCCCGCTTTGACGACTTCCTCGGCCTTCTTCCAGTTGAAGATGTGGAGGTAGTCCATATCGCGCTGGCTGACGCCCGCCTCGAAGTTGGGCTGGCCCTGCATGTTGCCGCCCACGGCCATCTCGGTGTTGAACGAGTTGCAGAAGCCCCATCCGTCGCTCGCCAGCTTGCCGGCGTCGCACAGGTCCTGCCAGTAAGGCGGCACCTCGATGCTGAAGGATTCCTCCGGGATGATGCGGCCCTTGGTGCGGTCGAACTTCCACAGGGTGATGAGGCCGCGGTACTTCTCTTTGTATTCGCTCAGGGGCGCATAGGCCCAGCCCAACGGCGTGGCGTACTGTGTGCCCTGGACCACGTAGTCGGTGTTAGGCGTGACGAAGGTCGAGCCGTGATTGCTGATGATGTTGGGGTCCTTGACGATCTGCTTGGTCTCGAAGTCGCGCAGATCGATGACGGCCACGCGGGCATTGGCCTTGTCGTTGATGAAGAGGAACTGGCCGTCGTAGTCGCCGTTGGTCTCGCTGAGGGCGGGATGGTGGGTGTCACCCGTGCGAATCTTGACGCCATCGACGTTACCCGCATCGAGGATTCTCTCGGTATCGGTCTCGCCGACCCCATAGCCCTGCCACGATTCGGGTGTGAAGACGGCGATGTTCTTGAGGATGCGCATGGAGGGCACCCCGGCGACGATCACGTTGCCGGAATGGCCGCCGGACATGAACAAGTAGTAGTCGTCGTGCTTGCCGCTGGGCAGATAGGTCTTGAGCGCGGCGCTGACGTCATCGGGGGTCAGGCCGCGCTGGGTGGCGATGGCCAGGGCATCGGCGGGCAGGCCAGCCGCGGCGGCGGGGGTGGAGCCTTTTTGGCCACTACCACCGCAGGCGCTGAGCGCCACGACGGCCAAAAGCAGTGATACAACGACGAACAACGTACGTTTCATGCTTCCTCCTCTAGGGTGTGAAACATAGGTGGTGGAAAACGAGGCGTTAGCGGTAGAACAATCCGAGACGCTTGCGGATGGAACGGTCGATGAGTTTGCCGATGTGCCGGGGGTAGATGCGCTGCTGGTAGGTCACGCGCACGGTCCAATCGCGGTCGCTGGTGTTCTGCATGCTGTGCTCGACGCCGGCGGCAACGAACACGCATTTGCCCGGTTCGCCCGAGACTGGTCTCCCGGTGACCACAAAGGAGCCGGAGCCCTCGAGCACGTCGAAGATCTCATGGGCGTTGTCGTGCCGGTGCGGGGCGATGCTGGCGCCGGGCGGCAGGATGACCAGCTCGGCTGTGATCTCCTCATGGGAGTAGAGATTGACATGGTGGATGCCGTAGAGATGGCTGGGCCGGTAGGCGTTGACGTTGAGTTGGCCGAAGTCGCTGATCATGGCAGGAATCCGTCTAGTGCAGGGCGGAAGAGCGAAGAACGATCAGGAAGGGAAGGGCGATGGCGCCCACCGGACACACGTCTTCGCAGGCGGTGCAGTACGTGCACAGGTCAGGGTAGGCTAAGAACGCCTTGCCGCCGGCCTGGTCCAACGCTTGTACAGGGCAGGTGTCCACGCATGCATGGCAGCCGGTGCAAAGGTGGTAATCGATGGTGGGCAGAGGTTCAGTGTGCATAGTGTGCGATGGGAATGTGAACAAAGCGGGAATCGCGCCTGACACGCCTATCCTGGCATGCTCTCAGCCGCGGTGCTGCGACTTTTGTCTCATGCAGACCAGGAACAGACGAGGGCGTGAGACGCGATGCGTGATACGTACTGCGTATTTTTTTCGCCACTCGCTACCTGCCCCTGCCGCCCAACGCCTCCCTCACGGTCGGGGCTCGGATTTGGCGCCGCCACCTGCCACCCGCTACCTGCTACCTGCCACTCCTACACCTCTGCTTCGGCGGCGAGGCGCTCCTCGTCCAGGATGACGATGCGGTGGCGGTCGAATTCGATGATGCCATCCTGGGCCAGACCGCGCAGGGCGCGGCCGATGACCTCGCGCACGGTGCCGAGGCGGCCGGCCATCTCCTCCTGGGTGAGCAGGCGGGGTACTGCGTCCGTGGTGGACGAACTCGCCTCAACCAGGAGCAGATTGGCCAGGCGGCCGCGTACGCTGCGCATGCCCAGGTCTTCCACCACCCCCACCAGGTGACGGGCACGGCGGGCAATGCTCTCGATCAGCCCCCAGCCCAGGGCGGGGTAGCGCAGCGCCACCTGCCTCAGGTCCGCGCGGTCGATGCGCCAGATGATGGCATCCGCACGCACCGTGCAGGTCGCGGGATTGGGCCCGCCGTCCAGGGCCGCCACATCGTTGAAGGTGTCGCCGGCCCCGACGATGTGCAGGATGTGCTCCCGGCCTTCCTTGGAGACGCGGGAGATCTTCACCTCGCCGCTCTCGATGAGGAACAGACCAGCGACGGGCTCGCCCTGCATGAAGATGAGGTGTCCTTCCGGCATGAGGTGGCGCGTCGCCACCTCTGCCAGCGCCTGCAGCACTTCCTCGCGCTGATCGCTCAAGTAGGGCACATGGCGAAGCAACTGGACGAGTGCGGGATCGGTGGTGCGAACAGGCATGACGGTGTGGCAAAATCGACGTTGACTTGGATTCCGCTGTGGGCCCATTGTACACTTGCAGCCATCCCCCGGCAATCGCTTGTCCAGGTGCCAGGCATGAACCCTTCCGGCATTACCCTTGCCGACGTCCGCGTCGCCATGCAGCGCCCGCTGCCGGGGCTGCGCGGGCAGGCGCGCATGGCCCCCACTGATCGGCTGGACCCGGACCTCTATGTTAGGGGTTCCCGCGACTGCCGGCGCGCAGCGGTTCTGCTGCTGGTGTATCCCTGGCAGGGCGAGCTCTACACGGCGCTGACGGTGCGGCCCCGCCACCTGCCGGACCATCCCGGCCAGGTGTCACTGCCCGGCGGCGCCAGGGATGAGGGGGAGACGGTGGAGCAGACGGCGCTGCGCGAGGCGGAGGAAGAGGTGGGGATAGACCCCAGCCGTGTGGAAACCCTGGGGCGCCTGACCCATCTTTACATCCCTCCCAGCAACTTTTGTCTGCAAGCGGTGGTGGGGTATGCGCCCGACCGGCCGCAATGGCGCACGCAGCCCACCGAGGTGGCGGAGCTTCTGGAGACGCCCCTGGCGGACCTGCTGGACCGCAGCCACTGGGCCGAGGAGACCTGGGTGGTGGGAGGCGTCACCCGGCAGGTGCCCTTCTTCGCCATCGGGGGGCACAAGGTGTGGGGCGCCACGGCCATCGTCCTGGCCGAGTTCGTGACGGCGGTGGAAGAGGCGATGGCGGCACGAGCCGCGTAGCGCGGCGAATACGTGTTCACCGCCGGCGTACTCGCCGCCCTCCCCCTGTATCATCCCATGTGTGCCTGCGGGGCCTACCGGATGAGCTTAGACAGAGCCTTCCGTCGCAGGCGGCCAAGCCGCCATCGCCATGACCGTGGGTTGCGCCGGGCAAGGGCAAAGGCATCGTCCTGGGGATGATAGCCCAGAAGTTCCTCTGTATTGTCTATGGCCAGTCGCTTCTCCCGGTTGTTGGACAGCCCGTGAAAACAGCCAAAGGTAATGGTGGGTGGGGCTTCGATGGCGGCTAGCAGCAAGCGTACCAGGTCATAGGTTGTGATCACCTCAGACAGGAAACGATGTCCAACGCTGAGTTCACGCGCAGCCATGACGACGCCAAGGCGGAGACAGATGACAGACAAGCCATATTGATGGGCAAAGACGGCGGCCAGCGCTTCCCCCCACACTTTGCTGGCGCCATAGAGATTGACCGGATTGACTGGCCAATCCGGCTGCACCGGCGGTTGGTCCGGATAGCCGTAGACCGAGTAGTAGCTGCTGGCGAAAATGACGCGACGGCAGCCGGCATCGACAGCAGCCTGCAAGATGTTGTAGACGCCGATTACATTGCTGGGCAGCACCTCCTCCCAAGTGGCTGTGATCTGGCTGGTCGCACCACAGTGAACGATGGTATCGATCCCCTGACAGATTTGGCGCAAGGCAGCCAGGTCCGTGAGATCGGCTTGACAGAAGGGTTGGGCCGCCACGTCCTCAAGCATGTCTCGATCCGTCAATACCCACTCGTAACGGTCCGTAAGCTGCTGCCGAATGAGGCGCCCGACTCTTCCATTGGCCCCGGTCAACAGAATCCGCTGTGTCATTCTGTCACTCAACTGTCGGCACGCGGCGCTGCATTGATTTGTCGACCCTGATCCAGCTTCCCTCTGGCCAGCTTCAGGTACTCCAGTCGGGCGCGATCGTGTGCGCGAATGCCAAGATTCGTGGTATGGATGCGCCGTTTCATCACCACGTCCGGCAGTATGACGCTTTGCAGCCCGAGGGTTTCGGCGCGGCCATACCATTCAAGAAAGTGCGCCACCTGCAACTGCGGATCGAAGGGGCCGGCGCGTTCAAACGCTGCACGCCGGATAAGCATCGCCCCCACATGGTACCCCGTCATTTGGGCGCCGCCTGGGAGCGGTGGCCGTCTCTCCGTGACGGGAATCACCGGGCTGTAGAATTGCTGCACCTGGCCAAAGACCATATCGACCGACGGCTGCGTTTCAAGCACTACCCGCTGTTTCGCCAACTTGTCCGGAGTCCAGAGGTCATCGGCATCGAGAAAGGCCAGCCAATCCCCCGTTGCGGCCGCCAGGCCCTGATTACGTGCGTGGCTGGCGCCGGCCTGGGCTTGCCAACGATAGCACACGCTGGCCATGCGCCTGGCTACCGCCGCGCTGCCATCGGTGGAGCCATCATCGACAACGATGATCTCGTCCGGCGCTGCGGTCTGGGCCAGCACACTTTCGATGGCTGCGGCCAGGTAGCGTTCGGCATTGTAGACAGGAATGATGACGCTAATGGTCGGTGGTTGTCTCGTCATGGCTGGGGTTGCTGCGTTGCCGTCGGGGCTCGCTCCTGCAATCATACACGGCGGTCCTCCTTGATGCCTGGCGTCCCGGACCCGGAGCCTTCAAGGTTCAACCGGCGCGGGGCCTGAAGCTCATCCCTTCGGGCCCGGGGAAGCGCCGCCTCGGCGGCGCGGCTGGGGGATGAGGAAGGGGACCTGGCGGCGATAGGCCAGGTAGTCTTCCCCAAAGCGCGCCGCCAGCTCCTTCTCCTCGGTCACCCTGATATAGCTCAGCAGGACGGTTGCCCCCAGGATCACGAGCAGCGCCGCACCCACAGAGCCGGCCAGGACGCCAACCCCCAGATAGGCGACGATGGCGCCGAGCGCCATGGGGTTGCGGCAGTAGGCGTAGGGGGGCCGGACAATCAGCTTCTGTGTCGCCATCACGGGGACCGGCGTGCCCCGGCCCAGGTCAACCTGGAGGTAGACGGTCCAGACGCCGAGCAGCCAGCCGCCCAAGACCATCAGGCCGCCGAGCACCGTCGTCAGCGGGGGAGAGGTGAGTTCCGGCCAACCGAAAGAGCGATCCAGCAGCCGGCCCAGGTACACGAGGGCGAGGGGGAGGACGACTAGAAAGATGGCGGCAAGGATCGGCATCAACAGCAGCCGCGTCCTCAGCGGATACTCCTTGCCTGCCTGCTTGACAACCCAGTCTGGCATCGCTCACCTCCGTTCCGGCGGTATAATACAGATCATCCCGCAAATTGCCGCCACGGGTCAAGCCGATGAATCCACAAATCGTGATCAGAAACGAAAGCGCCGCCGATGCGAGCGCGATCACCGCGGTGACCGTCGCCGCCTTTGCCACGCTGGCGATCAGCGGTCACACGGAGCAGTACGTCATTGCGGCGCTGCGCGCCGCCGATGCTCTCACGGTATCGCTCGTCGCCGACCTGGATGGCCGGGTCGTCGGGCACATTGCCTTCTCTCCCGTGACCATGTCGGATGGCGCCCGCGATTGGTACGGCCTGGGACCGGTCTCGGTGCTGCCGGCGTACCAGCGGCAGGGCATCGGCAAAGCCCTGATCCGGGAAGGGCTGTCACGGCTGCAAGCGATGGGCGCCCGAGGCTGTTGTCTCGTCGGGCATCCGGACTACTACGGGCAGTTTGGCTTTGAGAACGCGCCGGGGCTCGTGTGTGAGGGCGTGCCGCCGGAGGTCTTCTTCGTCCTGTCCTTCGAAGGGCCGATTCCGCAGGGCACGGTCGCTTTCCACGACGCCTTCGCGGTGGACGGCCAGCCAGAGGGGTTCACTTCTTCGAACCGCGAATGAACGCAAATCAACGCGGATGAGTATCCCAGGAGAAGCGAGCTCTGGCCTGAAGAGCTCTATTTGCGTTCATTCGCGTGCATTAGCGGTTGATCGCTTTGAACCGCGAATGAACGCAAATCAACGCGGATGAGTATCCCAGGAGAAGCGAGCTCTGGCCTGAAGAGCTTTATTTGCGTTCATTCGCGTGCATTAGCGGTTGATCACTTTGAACCGCGAATGAACGCAAATCAACGCGAATGAGTATCGCTGGAGAATCCAGGTCTGAGCTGGGGAGCTTCATTGGCGTCTGTTTGCGGTTGGTGACTTGACGTCTTGGGGGATCTGCTAGCGGGTGTTGGCGTACCGCTGCCACTCCAGTTTCCGGCTGCCGAAGTTGATGAGCAGCCCCAAAGGCAGCTTGGTGGCTTTGAGGTAGTTGATCAATTGGGCTTCTTCGACGCGGGAGAGCGATTGAATGGCCTTGATCTCGACGATGATCCTGTCAAAGCAGACGAAGTCAGCCACATAGTCCCGCTTGAGCTGGCGGTTCTTGTAGGTGATAGTGAGCCGCTTTTGTGCCTCGAAAGGTATGCCGCAGTTGGCCAATTCGATTTCCAGCGCCTCCTGATAGACGGCTTCCAGGAAGCCACTGCCGAGGTGATTGGAGACTTCGATGGCGGCGCCAACGATGCGGAAGACCTCATCACGGAAGAGAAGTCCGCTTGTCTCTATGCGCTCGTTGGTGCTCGTATGCTGGTCAGGTGCTGTCATGTTGGGGTCAGAGGTGAGTGAACGCGACCAGGCGCACAGGGGTTGGAGGTCAGTCAGGATGCAACTTGATATTAGCGTTCATTCGCGTGCACTGATAGAACGAGATGGTCAGCATATCGAATTCATCGGCTGCATAGACGTCGGCGCAGAAGATGCGCCTGTCGGCGATGAGCACCTCTTTGCGCAGCACCATAGTCGCCTGGCGCAGATTGACCAGGTCCACGTCCCTGCCGAGCAGCAGCTCCAACTCCAGGCGCAGGTCGGCCATTTCCAGGATGCTAACCCCCTTGGCCTCTGCCGGCGGCAGCAGGATGGCGATGTCGACGTCGCTGTCGGGCCACTCGTTTTCGGTGCCATAGGAGCCGAAAAGGTAGATGGCCTGAACCGCGGGATAGTACTGCCTCACAGTTCGAAGGATCGCCGCATACCTGTCTTCGTATTCATCCGTCTTCATGCGGGATGCACCTGCAAGCGAAGCAGCCCTTGCGGCAGATGGGGCTCGTTGCCCCCATGCCTGAACCGGAAACCACTCCTGCACCCATGATTCTACACTTCGGGATGTTTGGGCGCCAAGAACGCCCCTATCGGAGGCCTTTGGCCCGTCCCACAGCGCAGTGCTAGAATGCGGCCTTTAGGAGAACGACAATGGCATTCGCGACATCTACCACCTTACCGGCCCCGGCCGGCGACCTGCCTTCGAGCAATGGCGACGCCGGCGAGCGCAGCCTGCTGCTCGACTTCTGGTTGGCAGAGGCCGAACAGCCCTTCTCGGGCTGGGACTTTTCCTATATTCTCGACACCGGCCGCATGCGCACCTCGCCCGCCAAGTGGGGCTACGCCAGCGAGGTGCTGCCCCGTCTGCGCCAGGCCGAGACCATGCTCGACATGGGCACCGGCGGCGGCGAGCTGCTCTCGCTCCTGCGCCCGCTGCCCAAGCGCACCTATGCCACCGAGGGCTATGCCCCCAACCTGCCCGTGGCTCGCACCCGCCTCGAGCCCCTGGGCGTGCAGGTGGCCGAGATCGTGAACGAAGGGACGCTGCCCTTCCCCGACGGCCATTTCGACCTGGTGGTCAACCGCCATGAAGGCTATGCGCCGGGCGAAGTCTGGCGTGTGCTCAAGCCCGGCGGCTCTTTCATCACGCAGCAGGTGGGCGGCGAGGATGAATGGGACCTGAACATGCTGCTGGGCGCCCGCCCCAACCTGGAGTGGGCCGATTGGCGCCTGGCCAACGCCCAAAGGCAGGCGGAGGAGGCCGGCTTTGTGGTCCTGAAGTCGGTGGAGGACTTCCCGGCCACGCGCTTCTTCGACGTGGGCGCACTCGTCTACTATCTGAAGGCGGTGCCCTGGCAGGTGTCCGACTTCAGCGTCGAGCGTTACTTTGACGCCCTGCTGCACATCCACCACCGCATCCAGGACCAGGGCTACCTGGAGGTGCGCTCGCACCGCTTCCTCATCGTCGGACGCAAACCGGGGGGATGAGCCCCATCGCCTGCCGCCCGCTGGCGGCGGCGGACGCGGACTGGGTGCGTGACCTGGTCGTCCGCCGATGGGGCGCTGAGTACCTGATCACACGCGGGCGCCGCCACGACGTCGCCGGCCTTGAGGGTCTGGTGGCGGAACGGGACGGCGCCCGTGTGGGCCTGGCGCTGTTCTGCATGGAGGATGGCGCCTGCGAGCTGGTGACCCTGGACAGCCTGGTCGCGGGGATTGGGGCGGGGTCGGCCCTGGTCGCCGCCGTGGCGGACCGGGCGCGGGCGGCGGGCTGCCGCAGGCTGTGGCTGATCACGACGAACGATAACCTGGCGGCGCAACGCTTCTACCAGCGTCGTGGGTTCCGTCTGGCGGCGCTCTACCCGGACGCCGTCACGGAGGCGCGGCGACTGAAGCCTGCCATTCCGTTGGTGGGCCGGGACGGCATCCCGCTCCGGGATGAGATCGAGCTGGAAATGGCGCTGTAGGACGCGCGGCAGCGGGCGCGGCAGCGGGCGCAGGCGGGGATAAGAAGTACATTAGAAATATCGACAATATATTGACAAAAATCAGGCCGTGTCTATACTCGGAAACAGAAGCATATCTCTTTCCGTATAGGTGTTGAACGAATCCGTAGGAGCCGTCTCACCTCGCCTCTACCGTGAACGCCATCCCACCCCTACCTCACCGTCGGGGTTCGGGAGTTGGGCGGCCACATGCCACCTGCCACCTGCCACCTGCTATCCCATGCAAAGCAACATTCGCCTTTTCCGCATCTGGGGCATTCCCATCGGCCTCAGCTTTAGTTGGTTTGTGATCTTCGGCCTGGTGACCTGGTCTCTGGCCACCGGCTTCTTCCCCACGGCGCTGCCGGAGCTCTCCGGCGCTGGCTATGCCGTCCTCGGGCTGGTCACCAGTCTGCTCTTCTTCGGCTCGGTGCTGGCACACGAGCTGGGCCACGCCTATGTGGCGCAGCGCCACGGCATCCCGGTGCGGTCCATCACCCTGCACTTGCTGGGCGGCCTGGCCCAGATCGGCCGCGAGCCTGCTACCGCCGGGGCGGAGTTCCGCATCGCCATTGCCGGGCCCCTCGTCAGCCTGGTCCTGGCGGGTTTGTTCGCCGTCCTCTCCGTCGCTGACCAGGCGGTGCCTGTGTTGGGACCGCTGACGAGCTGGCTGGCCCGCATCAACCTGCTGCTCGTGCTCTTCAACCTGATCCCCGGCTTCCCGCTCGATGGCGGCCGCGTCCTGCGCGCCATCGTCTGGAAGCTGACGGCCAATGCCCACCGCGCCACCCGCATCGCCGCCGTCATCGGCCAGGTGGTCGCCTTCAGCTTCATCGGCGTCGGCGTGGTCAGTCTGTTTGGCGGCGCCGCCAGCAACGGCCTCTGGCTGATCTTCATCGGCTGGTTCCTGCAGAGCGCCGCCTCGGGCAGCTATGCCCAGGCCCGTTTGGAACAGGAGCTGGAGGGTGTCACCGCCGGCCAGGTCATGCAGCGGGAGCGTGTTGAGATTCCCGCCGCTACCACGGTGGAGCAGTTGGCCGGTCCCCTGGGCGCCGGTCAGGAGCAGCGTCTGTATTTTGTGGGCGACGAGGACGACATCGAGGGTATGGTGACGGCAGCCGATATTGCCCGGGTGCCGCGTTCGCTGTGGCCCTTCACCCGCGTGGAGCAGATCATGACGCCCATCCAGCGCCTCCTGGGCATTCAAGCTCAGACGGCGCTGCTGGAAGCGCTTCAGCAAATGGAGGAGGCCCAGGTAACCCAGGCGCCGGTGTTCGCCGAGGGCCGGGTCGTAGGCTTGCTCTCACGCGATCAGGTGCTGCGCTTTATCCGCAGCCGTGTAGGCGCCGCCGCCTGACCCGTATACATTCCACCTTCACACACAAACGGAGCCGCCTCCACCCAAGCGGGGAGGCGGCTCCGTCGCGCAGGGCAAGGCCCCCTTAGTCGTGGCTGCCGCTCTTCAAGCCAAAGTAGCTGAAGGCGATCAGCACAGCCGATACAACCGCCACTGACAGGCCAAAATAAAGCGTCCCCAGGGGATCGCGCCAGTCCACCAGGTGCTCCAGAAAGGTCACGCCCAGCACCAGGATGATGACGTTGCTCAGCTTGGCCTTGAGCTCGTTAAACGTGTGCGCCACCATGCTCTCGGGCAGGTTGAGGGGGCCGATGAACAGCTCGTGCAGGCTAGCGGCGACGATCAACGGTGCTGTCGCAATGAGGAAGGCGTCGACCAATTGGATCACGGTGATGCCGATCTCAGGGTCTTTGCCGGCCGTGGTGATGATCAGGGTGACGAGGCTGACGGCCTTGATGCCTCCCCAGATGAACGCCGCCGCGGCGCCAATCAGGAGGAAGACCACGGCGATCTCGATGAGGTAGCGGCTGGGTTCAATAGCGCGGTGCATGGCAGATCCAGGAGTGCAGAGATCAGGCTTCGGCGAGCGGCTCGCGGCGGCGGGCAAGCCACTTCTCGAGCTCGATGGCGATGAAGATGATGCTGCTCAGGGCCAGGGCGATGCCTAGGTCGGTGGGCAGCAGGGGCTTGGTATTGAACACGGCCTGCATGACGGGCACGTAGATGACCGCAAGCTGGAGTGCGAACGTGATCCCCAGCATGGCGAGCAGGGTGGGGTTGGAGAAGATGCCCAGGGTGAAGAGCGAGTCACGGGTGGAGCGTGCGCCCAGGGCCTGCCACATTTGGGCGAAGGCCAGGGTGGAGAAGACCATGGTCTGCCAGGCGGGATGGCCGGTGAAGTAGTACCAGGAGCCGACGGCCAGCCCCAGGGCGCCGATCAAGACCCCAACCCCGATGATGTGAACGCCGGCGCCGCGACTGAAGATGCTTTCGCCGGGGGCATAGGGGGAACGCCGCATGGTGCCCCGTTCTGCCGGTTCGACGCCCAACCCCAGGCCCAGCAGACCGTCGGTGAGCAGGTTGAGCCACAGGAGCTGCAGCGGCAGGAGAGGCAGCGGCTTGCCCAGGAACGGCGCCAGGAGCATGACCAGGACCTTGCCCAGGTTGCCGGCGACCGAGAACTTCACGAACTTGCGGATATTGTCGTAGATGACGCGGCCCTGCTCGACCGCGGCGACGATGGTGGCGAAGTTGTCGTCGAGCAGGACCATGTCCGCCGCCTCTTTGGAGACGTCGGTGCCGGTGATACCCATCGCCACGCCGATGTCGGCCTTCTTGAGCGCGGGTGCGTCGTTGACGCCGTCCCCGGTCATGGCCACGATCTGGCCCTTCTCCTGCAGCGCCTGCACGATCTTCAGCTTGTGCTCGGGAGAGACGCGGGCGAAGACGGAAACGTCTTCCACTGCCGCCGCCAGCTCGCCCACCGGCAGGCGCTCCAGGTCCAATCCTGTAAGCACGCGATCGTTCTGGGCGATGCCCAGCTCGCGGGCGATGTGCAGCGCCGTAAGGGGGTGGTCGCCGGTGATCATGATCGGCCGGATGCCGGCGGCGCGGCTGGTGGCCACGGCGGCCCTGACCTCCCGGCGGGGCGGGTCGATCATGCCAAACAGACCCACGAAGGTCAGGTCGCTCTCCAGGAGGTCCATCTCAGCCGCGGCCGGCGCCTGCGCCAGGGGACGGACGGCCACCCCCAGGACGCGCATGCCCTTGGCAGCCAGGCGTTCGTTGGCGGCCAGGATGCGGCGGCGCCATTCCGCGTCGAGCGGCGCTGCCTCGCCTCCCGTCCATACCTGTGTGGACAGAGCTAACAGACCATCCACGGCGCCCTTGGCAAAAGACACATAGGGCCAAGAGGGGAGCGGTGGGGCCTCGTCTCCCGGCGGACCGCCGGCGCGGTGGCCGTGCACGGTAGTCATCCGCTTGCGGTCCGAATCGAAGGGAATCTCGGCCAGACGCGGCAGGGTTTGCTCGAGGTCGGCCTTCCAGTAGCCCAGGTGGGCGGCGGCGACGACCAGGGCGCCCTCTGTCGGATCGCCGAGGGCGTGGAAGTGGTCGCCGACGCCGTCGGCCACCATCTGCGCATCGTTGCAGAGGGCGCCGCCGACGAGGAGCAGGGGAAAGGGCGAGGTGGAAGGGTTGTGGTGCGGGTGATCGAGGGTGGCGACGCCGTGCTTCATGACCTCGGATAGATCGACCTCATGGCCGGCGACGTCGAGGATGACGACCGTCATGCGGTTCTCGGTCAGGGTGCCGGTCTTGTCCGAGCAGATGTGCGTCACTGAGCCGAGCGTCTCGACGGCGGGCAGGCGCCGGATCAGCGCCCGGCGCTGGAGCATGGACTGCGCTCCAAGAGCGAGCGTGATCGTCACCACTGCCGGCAGCCCCTCCGGGACGATGGCCACGGCGACGCTGACGGCGGTCAGCAGCAGGTAGATGGGGTCATCGCCGCGCAGCAGGCCCAGGACGAAGATGAGGGCGGCAACCGCCAGGCCGACCACGGCCAGGGTCTTGCCCAGGCCGTCGAGGCGGCGCTGCAGGGGGGTCTGCGTGTGGCCCACGCCCTGGATGAGGGCGGCGATCTTGCCGAGCTCGGTTTCCATGCCGGTGGCCGTGATCGCCAGCGTGCCGCGCCCCTGCGTCACCGTGGTGCCCATGTAGGCCATGTTGCGGCGGTCGCCCAGCGGCAATTCCTGGGCTGGCAGCGCCGCGCTGATCTTCTCCACCGGCTCCGATTCTCCGGTTAGCGCCGCCTCCTGGATGCGCAGGTTGACGCTTTCCAGGATCCGGGCGTCAGCGGGGATGACATTGCCGGCTTCGACGAGGACAACGTCCCCTGGCGCCAGGTCCCGCGCCGAAATCTCGGCCAGGCTGCCGTCGCGGACGACCTTGACCACGGGTACGGCAAGGCGGCGCAGGGCCGCCATCGCCTTCTCGGCCCGATACTCCTGGACGAAGCCGAGCAAGGCATAGAGAATGACGATGGCGCTGATAGCCACCGTGTCCTTGTAGGAGCCGAGCAGACCGGAGATGACGGCGGCAGCGATCAGGATCAACACCATGGTCGCCGTCAACTGCTCCCAGAAGATGCGCCACGGCGAGCGTCCCCCCTGGTCCTTGAGCTCGTTGGGGCCGTACTGCGCCAGCCGGGCCTCCGCCTCACGGGTGTTCAGGCCGCGGGCGCTGTCGGTGCTAAGGGTTTCAAGGGTCTGTTGTGTGTCGAGTTGGTACCACAGGGTCATGGACGGGTTCGGGTGCTAGTACACTGAGGCCGAATCTTGTCGACGGTTAGACTTCCAGGGCTTTGCCTTTGTAGGTCCACTTGTAGGGCTTAGCCATGGTGCGATTGAAGTACTCGATGAAGGCCAGAACCTTGGCTCTCAACTCATCAACGGAGGTGAAACTGCCACGCTTCAGCAGCTTGCGGACCAGGATGCTGAGCCAGATCTCGACCTGATT
>JAKOVD010000041.1 GCA_029782215.1 Chloroflexota bacterium | reverse complement strand
ACACAACTCAGCCAGGCTGCCGGTGATCACAATCCGATCATAGCAGCCCAGCGTACCGTCCAGGTCTTCAGCATACCTCTCGGTCAGCAGTCGTGTCGTCATGAAGTCACCTCACCGTAAGACGGTTGTGGTGCCTACTGTAGCTCAAGGGGCGTCGACATTCAACATTCCCCTGTTTGGTTCCGGCTCGTCCGGGTTAGGTCTTACCGCAACCCCCGATCCGCGCCTGCGGGAAATCAACCTGGGACGCTGGCAGGGGATGCTCTCGGCTGACATCGAGCGCCAGTACCCTGATGAGTTCGCAGCCTGGCACAGATCGCCGCTGGCTGTGCGGCCGCCGGACGGCGAGTCCCTTGTTACCCTGGCGGCGCGAGTCCTGGAGGCGGTGGCGGAAATTGCTCAGCGCCATCCCGGACGGGGCGTTGGCATCGTCGCGCACGAGCTGCCCGTTGCCGTGGTGCTGACCCACGTGCGCAACTTGGATTTGGCGGAATTGCGCAGCCTGATTCCCGCAACGGGGGCTTGGACGGAGGTGGCATGGAACGGATGACAGTCGCTTCAGCGATCGGCGTAGGCGTAGCCTGACTTCTGCAGGAGTTCCGCGATCAAGGCGGCGCCCTCTGCGGAAGGGTGCTCGCCATCCTGCCGGATCAAGCCCTTGGCTCTGGGGTCCTGGTTGTGTTGGGGGCCGTTGAAGCTATCATACAGGCTGACGAAGGGGACGCCATGGTCCGCGGCGGCCTGGCGGGCGGCGCCGTTCATTCCCTCCCAGCAGGCCCGGCAGGCATCCTCCACCCCTTACAGAGTAACAGTTGTCGATCACGAGTTTTGACGACGGGTGGTGTCCCATAGGCTGGGCAAGGCGTGGTAAAGAGCGCCGCCACAGTTGCCGGGGACGCGGCGCGTCGTATACTCTGTGCACTCACAGACGCCGCCTTCATTCCATTCCTGCGCAGTGAGCCCGCCATGAACCTGTCGCCGCGCCAACAGTGGTTCCTTCGCACCGCCGTCGCTCTGGTGGTGGCACTCCTCATGCTCGCCTGGTGGCGTGGGGCGCCCTCGCAGGGATCGAGCTTGCCGCCTTTGCAGGCCACGGCCAGTGCTGCCACACCGTCGCCGACAGTGGATGTGAGTAAGGCAACCCCTTTGCCGGGCGCGCCCGTTGAGGTGGGCGGAGAGGTGCTCTTCTACGTCCGCGAGCGCCTGGGTTCCCTGCCGCCTGCTGAGCGCGCCGCCTTGATCAGCAAGCGCATCAATGACCTGGCCACCAATCCCTTTGCGCCAGCGGTGGAGTTGCAGTTGGCAGAGTCGGACGATGGCACCGATATCATGGCTGGCGACGAGATTCTCCTCACGGTGACCGATCGCGATGCCGCCGCCGTGGGCCTGGATCGCCAGGTGGCCGCCAACAGGGTGGCCGGGGCCATCCAGGAAGCGATTATGCGGACCCGGCAGCAGTACACGCCGCAAGCGCGAGCGGTGCGGGCGCTCGAGGTGCTGGGCATCCTTGCCGTCCTCGTGCTGGCTCTCTACCTTCTCAACCTGCTCTTTCGACGAATGGGGAGAAGCATCGACGCGCTGCCGACTGAGGAGGGGCGAATCCCGGTCCTGGGCCGCACCACGCTCTACCGGTCGGGTGGCTGGAAGCGCACGCTTAAGCACTTGCTGTCTCTGCTCAGGGTTGTTGTCTTTCTCGCCGTGATCTTCTTCGTGGCGCCTGTGGTCTTGAGCCTCATCCCTGCCACCGCTAAGGTGGCGAAACAGCTTCTGGCCCTCGTCTTCGCGCCGCTCGAGGCGATGTGGGCGTGGGTGGTGGACTACGAGAGCAGCCTGATCACCGTCCTGGTGATTGTCCTTGTCACCTATCTGCTCTACCGCATCGTTCACTTCTTCTTTCGGGAGATATCCCAGGGCACGATCAGGCTTGGCGGTTTTGACCCCGAATGGGCGCCGTTTACCGGCAAGATCGTTTCTTTCCTGCTCATCATCGGCGCCGTCATCATCACTTTTCCGTATCTACCAGGCTCCGACTCGGAGGCTTTTCGCGGCATCTCGGTCTTCCTCGGCATTCTGTTCACACTGTCCTCCACGGCTGCGGTCGCCAACGTCGTGGCGGGCGTCATCCAGACGTACACCGGCGCCTTTCGGGTCGGCGACGTGGTCAAAATCGGCGAAACCACGGGGTTTGTCACCGAGAAGCGGCTCCTGACCACGCGGGTGCGCACTTTCAAGAACGAAGAGGTTTCGCTTCCCAACGGAATGGTCCTGAACGCTAATGTGGTGAACTACACGACCATGGCCAGGGGGGAAGGGCTCGTCCTCTACACAACGGTGACCATTGGCTACGATGTTCCCTGGCGGCAGGTGCAGGATCTGCTCATCGCCGCGGCGCTGGCTACACCCGACATCCTGCCCGAGCCGGCGCCGTTCGTCCTGCAGACGAGCCTGAACGACTACCACATTTCCTACCAGCTCAACTGCTGGACCAGGAACCCTGAACGTATGCCGCGCCTCTATTCGGGCCTGCACCAGAACATTCAGGACAAGTTCAACCAGGCGGGCGTCGAGATCATGTCGCCGGCGTTCTCGGCCCTGCGCGACGGTAACACCGTCACCATTCCCGCCGGCCATCGCCCCGATGGCTATGAGCCGCCTTCGTTTCGGATCGGCCAGTCCGGCCAGAACGCCGGATCGCAGCCAGGGAGACAGTTGGATGAGCACTGACAACTACGTGATCCGCAGGATGACCAGGGATGAGGTGAGCTTCGCCGTGGAGTGGGCCGCCGCCGAAGGGTAGAATCCGGGCCTTCATGACGCCGGGTGTTTCTATGCCGCGGACCCTGACGGCTTTCTGATCGGCCTGCTGGACGGCGTGCCGATCAGCGCCCTGTCGCTCGTCAGGTATGGCGCCACCTACGCCTTCGGCGGCTTCTACCTGGTCCGACCCGAGTACCGCGGCCACCAGTTCGGCATTCGCATCTCCCTGGAAGGGCTGCAAACCGTCGAGGATCGCGACGTCGGCCTGGACGGTGTGGTCGAGCAGGAGCCGAACTATCGCAAGCTCGGCTTTGAGACGGCCTACTACAACACGCGTTACCAGGGCAGCGCTGCGGGCAAGAACGCTGTTGACCCTCGGGTGGTCGATCTCTCGCAGGTTCCGGTCACTGATCTCGAAGCCTATGACGAGGCCCTCTTTAGCTTTCCCCGGCCCGCTTTCCTGCGCTGCTGGATCCGCCAACCGGGGACTGTTGCGCTGGGGATCATGAACAAAGACCGGCTTTCTGGCTACGGCGTCCTCAGGCCCTGCCGCGCCGGCTGCAAGATCGGCCCTCTGTTTGCCGACGACCCGGCGCTGGCCGAGGCGCTCTACCAGGCGCTGAGCGCCCGCGTGCCCGAAGATACGACCATCTTCCTGGATGTGCCTGGTGAGGAGCAGAACGCCGCTGCCACCCGCCTGGCCCGGCGGCACGGCATGACCCTCGTCTTCAGGACCGCCCGCATGTACCGGATGCGGACGGCGGCGGCTCTGGACCTGCCCCTCGATCGCTGGTTCGGCGTCACCTCGTTCGAGCTGGGCTAAATGGGTGGCCGCCGGTGCTAGCTGCGACGCACTTTCGAAGTGCGTCGCATCTAGCCTCAAACTAGAGGCGTCATAAGGGCGGGCGACGGCGCCGGGGGATCGGTGAAACCTTGCCGGGTGATTCCTCGTACAAGGATCGAACGGATGCAGCGCGAACCTTATCTGATGCTGCTGTCTCTTGTCACCTCATTTATCCCGTTTCATCCCTTCTTCAACGCTCCTGTGAGGATTCATGAACCAACGACAACCCTGGCTCATCGTTGTGGCAGGGCTGGTGGTGGTCGCGGTGATCGCCGCGGCGGCTGCGTTCGCCGCCGGGCGTTTGACCGCGGCCGGCGCCGCCGCCACGCCGCCCCCGCCCACCCCCACCGCGCCCTGGCCCACACCGCGCCCCACCCGCACGCCTACCTCCCCCCCACCCTCGCCCACGCCGCCGGCGCCGCCGACGGCCACGCCTACCGCCACCCCGACGCCGGCGCCAACGCCCCGCGTGTCCCTGCTCAAGATCCAGGACCTGGGCCGCTTGGAGAGTACAGACTTCGTCGTCCAGGCGACCGTGCCGATCAAGGACGATCCCAGTGGCATCTGGGAGCGGGTGAAAAGCCTCTTCGGCACGGATGAACTGCTGCTGGTGGCCACAGGCGAGGCCATCGCCGGCTTCGACCTGCAGAAGCTGCAGCCGGACGACGTGGTCGTCGCCGGCGATAGCGTCCGGGTCACCCTGCCCCCGGCGGAGATTCTCGTGACCCGTGTCGACAATCAGGAGACCTACGTGTACTCCCGCAGCACGGGCCTGCTCTGGAAGCCTGACAAGGACCTGGAGACCACTGCCCGCCGCCAGGCCGAGGACAAAGTGCAGGAATGGGCGCTTGAGCACGGCATCCTGGACCGGGCGGAGCAGAACGGCAAGCTGTTCCTGGAAAACTTCCTGCGCTCGTTGGGCTTCACCGACGTGACCTTGCTCGTCCGTCCCCGGTCGGAGGTGGCGCCATGAGCATGCTCCCTCCCACCCCCAGCGAACCGGAATCCCCGCCTCCTGCCGTTCCCACTGCCAACGCCGCCATGACCCAGCCTGAACCCAGTCCCGAAGCCGCCTCCCCGGCCGCCTCCGGCTCCCGTACCCCAGCCTGGCTTGCCGTCATCGTCATCCTTCTCCTGGTCGCCTTGGCCTGTCTTGCAATGGGTCTGATTGGTGCAGTGGTGATCCCGCGCGGCAGCGCGGCAGCCGCCGTCACACCTTCGCCCACGCCGCCCGTGGTCAGCGTCACCAGCCTCAAGAAGATCGCCGAGCTGGCGACGGTCGAGCAGGGCCTTGTCACCGACGTCGAGGTCACGAACGTTCCCGATGACTGGCGCCAACGGCTCGGTCTGCACGAGCGCATCGTGATCATCGCCCACGGCACCGCCAAGGCCGGCTTTGATCTGGAGAAAATCAAGGACGGCGACGTCTGGACCGATGGCAAGCGGGTGCAGCTCTACCTGCCGTCGCCTGAGCTGCTGTCCTTTGAGATGGACTACGACAAGAGCCATCTCGTCGACTACGACCGCACGCTGTTGATGCCCCAGGACCCGGACATCCAGGCCAAGGCCTATGCCCTGGCTCAGGCGCGCCTCAAGCAGGCGGCCCAGGAGTCCAATCTCCTGCAGATGGCCGAGGAATACGGCCGCGTCTACTTCGAGAACCACCTGCGTTCACTCGGCTTTGAAGAGGTGCGCGTCGAGTTCAGATAGGACGTCGGCGGACCACCGTTGTCCTTCACGCCTCCGCTCATCGATCGCGGCGGCTTCAGTCGGTGTTTTCAGGCTGAAGCCGCCGCGTTGGCTCTGAACATGAGCTTGGTCATATTCATCCGGGGACTTGGGGTGTACACTGAAGGATAGGGAATTTGATAACTGCGGGATGCACCCGCAGACAGAAGTTGCTGTTGGAGGTCATGAATGTCCAATCTGAATGCCAAAGTCCAGGATTTCCTGGCGCAGGATCGCATTGCCGTCGCCGGCGTTTCGCGGTCGCCTAATGGCGCCGCCGCCAACTCGATCTACCTCAAGCTCAAAGCCACCGGCCACACGGTGTTCGCCATCAACCCCAATGCCGAGACCGTGGCCGGCGACCCTGCCTATCCTGACCTCGCCTCGATCCCGGGCGGCGTCACCGCCCTGATGATTGTCACGAAGCCGGAGGTCACAGACAAGCTGGTGCAGCAAGCCGCTGAGGCGGGGGTGACGCGCGTATGGATGCACCATGCCGCTCACTCCATGGGCAGCAGCGTTTCGCCGGAGGCCGTGAGGTTCTGCCAGGAGCACGGTATCACCTGCATCGCCGGGGCCTGCCCGATGATGTATTGCCAGCCCGACTTCGGGCACAAGTGCATGAAGTTCTTCCTGGGTATCGGGGGCAAGCTGCCAGACTAGCGTCTGGTGCCGGACTAACGTCCGCTGTCCCACCCTGGCTGCCCCCTGCCCTCGGTCAAGGAGGGTGCCAAAATGAAGACACTGTTGTCGCGGATTGGCTGGCGGGCCGTCGCCCTCATGGTGATGGGTCTGGCGCTCAGCCTGGCGTTCAGCGCGTCCGCCGCGCATTCGGTCGAAGTCGAACCCAACGACACGCCGGCCACGGCGAATACTGTGGCTCATAATCAGCCCATGGAGGGCGCCATTCAGCCCGCCGGTGACCTGGACTACTTCACCGCCGCGGGCGGCAACCCCAGCTGGCCCTACCTGGGTTACACCGCCGTGCTGGAAACCGATGCGGCTGCGCCCAGCCAGCAGGGCGTACTCACGGGATACCGTGCCGATGGCGTCACGGTGCTGCAAACCGACAGCGGCTCCTGGCAGCGCGGCTCGATCATCGCGTTTCAGTCTTTTGTCGATGGCAGCAGCCCCGTGTATCTGCGCGTGAGTGAAAGCGGTGACGATCAGGCCATGGATCCTTATCTGCTGCGCTATTACCAAACTAAGTTGACCAGAAAGCCGGAGGTAGAGCCGAACGATACGCCGGTGTCGGCCAATACAGCCTCTGTGACCAACATCGGTGCGATCGCATCTGCGAGTGACTTCGACTGCTTCGCCGCCTGGGGTCGCGCAGGACGGCGCTTCGCGTTTATCTTGCAGGGCGACCCCGAGGGCGATGGCGGCGCAGCCGACCTGGCGCTGAAGGTGTACGACCCGAACGGCGTCTTGTTGGCCAGCGCCGACTACAGCGGCGTGGCGAAGAACGAGTTCATCGACGATGTGATTCTCCCTGCAGACGGCGCCTACGCGTACTGTGTGGAGGGCAGCAGCGGGGAGTTCGGGCCTGACGCCACTTACCAGGTAGGCCTGTTGCAGAATTCCTGGTACTACACGCCGGCTTTTACCACGCCCCCGACCGTCTGGCTTGACCCCCGGCCAGGCGTCTATGCCGAGGTCGGCGATCTCATGCACTTCCAGGCTTCGTTTACCAACCCCATTCCCCTGCGCATTCCTGATCCGTTTCGCTTCTTTCTCTATGTGAACCCGGCCTGCGTGAGCATTGTCGACGCGCCCGGCGCAAGCTCGGTGAACGGCGGCACCGCGATCTGGCAGCAGGATGGGCTCGAACCATCTGCGACCGTCACCGTCGACCTCACGGTTCAGGCGTTAGCGCCGTGTGATGACAAGGTGGGCGGGAGCGCAAGTATCGACTACTATGTGCTTGGCATGGGCCTCGAAAAGAAGTACCGGATCGGCTGGGGCGTCTATACGCCCCTCATCATGCCGTAGTTCTGCTGCCTCCAGACGACGCCGGCGCGATGCAAACGCGCGCCGGCGTCCTTCAGCCAGCCCAAGGCGCCGCTCCCTGGCTGGCAGCTCACAGGAACAGGTTCAGCACCAACTCTGCCTGTGTCAGCATCATCGATGCGCCTGGGGCAAGCTCGGTGAGCACAACCGGGGCCACCTGGAAACGAACCGGGCTGGACCCGTCGATGACTGTGACGGTCGCCTTCACACTCAGGGCTTTGGCGCACTGCGATGACAGGGTGTCCGGGGGCGCTTCGGTGGATTATTGCGGCACTGACATAGGTGAGACTGCCTGCTACCGCATCGGTTGGGGCATTTACACGCCCGTGATCAGGCGCTGACACCATCCTGCGGGGTGCATCCATGCGCGAGACCGCTGCGCTCGCGTGAACAGCCGCGGTTTCGCCGTCCTTAGTTGGCCGTGGTACCCTTGCCACTCATGACGACCACGACCACTGAGCTGCCCGCCGTCGAAGCGGCAGCACCTTCGGCGTCACTGAAGCGGCGCCAAAGCGCCCTCTACTTCGCCTCTTTTGCAGTCATGGGCCTGCTTGTGGCGGCCCTGGGGCCCTCGCTGGAGGGATTCGCCAGTCAGACCGGCGTGCAGGTCAGCACTGCCAGTATCCTCTTCACGGCGCAGTTCCTGGGTCTGCTGCTGGGCACGCTGTCTTCGGGCCGCGTCATCGACCGTCTGCCGGTCAATCCTCTGCTGGCCATTGCCAGCGCCGGCATTATCGTAACGGTGGCTTTGCTGCCGCTGCCCACCACGTTGAGCTTGCTCGTCGTCGTGATGTTCCTGCTGGGGCTGGCGGTGGGTTGGATCGGGCTCGGCGGCAACACGGCCCTGGTCTGGGTGCACGGACACGGCGTCGGTCCGTACATGAATGCCCTGCACTTCTTCTTTGGTTTGGGCGCTCTGATCTCGCCCATCCTCGTGGCGCAGACGCTGGCGCGCACGGGGAGCGTCGGCATCGCCTTTTGGGTCATGGCCGCCGCCATGCTGCCGCTGCCTTTGCTCTATCTGCGCACACGCAGCCCGGCGCCGCCGGTCGTGGCCGCAGGCGAGGCCGCCGGTCGCAGCCAGTGGGCGCCGGTGCTGGTGACATCGGCGCTGTTCTTCCTCTACGTGGGCTTGGAGATCGGGTACAGCGGCTGGATCTTCACGTATGCCACCCAGCTTGGCCTGGCGTCGACGATCACGGCCGGCTATCTCACCTCGTTCTTCTGGGGGGTGTTCACGCTGGGCCGCCTGGTGGGCATCCCCCTCGCTGCCCGCGTCCGGCCCCGCACCCTACTGCTGGTGGACCTGAGCGGTATCCTCTTTTTCTTCCTGCTTCTGGCGTTGTGGCCGCAAACGACCACGGTGATGTGGGTGGCCACTGCGGGCCTGGGCCTGAGCATGGCCACGTTCTACCCGGCGCTGTTTACGCTGGCCGGACGTCACATCACGCTCACGGGCAAGGTTTCGTCGATCCTGATGGCCGGCGACAACCTCGGGGCCATGATCATTCCCTGGCTGCTGGGGCAGCGTTTTGCGGCCCAGGGCACACAGATGCTGGCGCCGACCATGCTGATCGTGACCGTATCGGCGTGGGTCCTGTACATCGTCCTGCTTGCCCTCTTCCGCCGGCAGGAGCCACTGGGCATGCTGAGGACCGCCGACCACTGACCACCGTCACCCGGCGACGGAGCACAAAGGTCGGCGAATGCTGACTCCTCCGCCCATGCGTTACGCAGTACGCAGTACGCATCACGCGTCACGTAGGCGCCCCCCGTCTTTCTCTCTCCCCGCATGTCTCTCGCCCAACGCCAAACAGCCCTCTACTTCGCCACGTTCGTGGTCACGGGCTTGCTGCTGTCCGCCCTCGGACCGGCGCTGCCGGGCTTTGCCCGCCAGACCGGCACGCAGCTCAACGGCGTTAGCATCCTGTTTTCAGCCCAGGCGGGGGGCATTCTGATCGGAACCATCGTCTCCGGGCGCCGCTTTGACCGGCTGCCCGGCCATCCTTTCATGGCGGCCATGATGGCGATCATGGTGGTCATGGTGGTGCTGACGCCGCTGCCCGGCAGCCTGTGGGCGGTGGCGGCGTTGATGTTCCTGTACGGCCTGGGCAAGGGCGGCATCGATGTGGGCAGCAATACCTCGCTGGTCTGGGTGCACGGCAAGGGCGTCGGCCCCTATATGAATGCCCTGCACTTTTTCTTCGGCGTGGGCGCCCTCATCGCCCCCACCCTTGTCGCCGTGGTGCTTGCCTACACCGGCGCCGTGGTCTGGGCCTACTGGATCATCGCCCTGGCCATGCTGCCCCTGCCCTTTCTCTTTCTGCGCACGCCCAGCCCGGTGGCGCCGGCGGCAATCAGAGAGCGGGCTTCCGGGCCCGTGCCGTGGGCGCCGGTGGTGGTGACGGCGACGCTTTTCTTCCTCTATGTGGGCATGGAGGTGGGATACAGCGGCCTCGTCTTCAGCTACGCTACCGGCCTGGGGCTGACCGCTACCGTAACGGCCGGGTATCTCACCTCATTGTTCTGGGCCTGTATGACCCTGGGCCGCTTGCTCACCGTCCCCCTGGCTGCCCGCGTGCGTCCACGTTTCCTTCTCGTCGTGGACCTGAGCGGCATCTTGTTCTTC
The DNA here is from genome assembly GCA_029782215.1 of Chloroflexota bacterium. Taxonomy (GTDB): domain Bacteria; phylum Chloroflexota; class Anaerolineae; order J102; family J102; genus SSF26. Next base: position 87,975 of record JAKOVD010000041.1, on the reverse strand, counting down.
TTGGGCCTGTTAGCGGCGCGGCCGCAGACGTCCCTAGTGGTCTGGGTCGTGACCATCGGCCTGGGCTTCAGCATGGCTTCTTTCTATCCCACGCTGTTGGCGCTTGCCGGTCGCCATCTCCCCTTGACGGGCCGGGTGGCCTCCTGGTTCATGATCGGCGGCGGCCTGGGCGCCATGTCCATCCCCTGGCTGTTGGGCCAGCTCTTTACCGCTGAGGGACCGCAGGTGCTGGCGCCCACCCTGCTCCTGATGGCGCTGGTGGCGGCGGCCGTCTTCGCCGGTCTCCTGCTGATCTTTCGCCGCATGGAAGGCCACGCCTGAGGCAGCGGGGGAGGCCGGGGGCTTGCTACTCCACCTGGCAGAGAAGACCCTTCAGGTAGGAGCCTTCGGGGAAGGTGAGCAGCACCGGATGGTCGGGACCCTGGGACAGGTGTTGGACGATGCGAACGTCACGACCGGCGTCGAGCGCTGCCCCAAAGACGATCTTCTGGTAGAGGTCGCGGTCGACAAGGCCTGAGCATGAGAAGGTGGCCAGAAGGCCGCCCGGACGCAGCAAACGTAGGGCCAGCCAGTTGATGTCCTTGTAACCGCGGGCGGCGCGCTCCACCTGGTCGCGGCTCAACGCGAACTTGGGCGGGTCCAGGATGATCACGTCAAACTGGCGGCCGTCGTCGCGCCAGCGGCGGAGCTGGTGAAACACGTCGGCCTCCAGGTTGGTCCAACGGCTGGCATCGAAGCCGTTGAGCGCGAAGTTGGCGGCCGCCAGGGCAAGCGCTTCGGCGCTGGTGTCGATGTTGGTGACGTGGGCGGCGCCAGCGGCAAGAGCGTGAACGGCAAAGGCTCCGGTGTAGCTGAAGGCATTCAGCACCTCGACGCCCCCGCAGAAACGGGCCACCAGGGCGCGGTTCGCCGTCTGGTCCAGGTAGAAGCCGGTCTTGTGACCCGTATTGAGGTCCACCTGGAAACGCAGACCGTGCTCCACCACGGTGATTGGCGCTGCCGGCGGCAGTCCCCACAGCGGACCGCTTGCCTGCCGCAGTCCTTCCTTCTGCCGCACGGGGTCGTCGCGTTCGCTGATGCTGGCCGGAGAAAGCAGCTCGAGGAGGTGAGCGACGGTCTGTTTTCTGCGCGCTTCGGCGCCTGCCGTCAGGTTCTGCACGACCAGGTGCGGGCCGTAGTGGTCCACGATCAGGCCGGGGATGCCATCGCTTTCGGCGAACACCAGGCGGCAGGCGTCGGCGCCAGGCAGGAGCTGGCGCCGCCTGGCGATGCTGGCAGCCAGGCGCTCCCGCCAGAAGCCGGCGTCGGCGGGCCGGTCAGGCTCCCAGCAGAAGGCCCGCGCCCGGATCTGCGAGCGGGGGCTGAACTCGGCCAGCGCCAGCCACCGGCCGTCGGTGGAAAACACGTCCACGACGTCGCCGCTGCCAGGGCGTCCCTCGACGTGCTGGACGGCCCCTTCGAACACCCAGGGATGGCGCTGCCGGACCGGCTTCTCTTTGCCGGGACGGAGGATCAGGCGCGGTCTCATTGTTCCCACCCCCATTCGTTGATCTGGATGTCCCGTTGTTCCGCTCCTTCGCCGAGGGTGATCACCAGGCGTTGGCGGTCGAAGCTGAACGGAATCCAGGCGCTGCCGATTTGAACCAGGCCCATGATCATGTCGTCCGTTTTGGCGCCGATGCGCAAAGAGTAGGGCGCAGGATGTTTATCACGAGCCCAAAGGATAAGGGGTTTCATAACGTCACCACGGATTATAGGGCCGGAAACACGGCGGCGCAATGGCCGGACGATGGCATGAAAGCCTACCAAACCCCCTGTGCGACCCCTCTTGATTTGCACCCCTAAACTTACTAGAATAGAGATAGCTCCCTGCACACCGCGGCAGGCGCCTGTCAAGATGGGGTTCTGGCAGGCATTTGGTGTCACGACAACCGCACGTCGCCCTGACAGCGCAGCACCCGTCTCACCAGCGACCTGCCCGAATTGTACCGCCACGCACAAACGCTCATTCAGGAGGTAAGTTCTATGCACGCGCGCTTTTCCATCCGGCTGCTGGTGGGAACCGGCATCCTGGCAGTTGTGCTCTTGCTGGCATTGAGCATGAGCGCGCTGTCATCATCCCCACCTTCTGTCCAGCCGCAGCCCACGATCGAGGCAGGAGCACTCAACCTCATCTGGCTGCCGTCGTCGGGGATTGGCATCGTCAAAGCGCCGCGCTCGGACCTTGGCGATGCTCCCGATTCCACAAACAGCTTCGGAACAGCGATGACGGCTTATCCCAAGGGTGGTCCGCCGGGTACGCTCGCCAGGTATCCTACCGTGTTCACCGCCGGCTCGCCGCCCTATGGGCCGCTGCACCGGAGCCCCACCGCTCGCTTCTGGCTGGGCCCCGCCGTCAGCCTGGAGCGCGAGGCGGACGTGGGCGCCGATGCCGACGGCGTCAATAACCTGCAGCCGCCCGGCGATCGTCCCGACCTCGACGGCGCCGACGACGGCACAGCAGCCAACCCGCCGCTGCCGAACTGTCAGTCCACGAAGATCACCTACACCGTGACCGTGCCGCCAGGAGCGCCTGCCAGTAAGGCCTATGTCAACCTTTGGTTTGACTGGAACCGCAATGGCGCCTGGGGCGACATCCTGCAATGCCCTGGTGTCCTCGCCAAAGAATGGGCGGTGCAGAACCAGGTCATCAGCGTGGGTGGTCCCGGCAGCTATACGTTTACCACCCCGGCTTTCCTGCCCTACAACCCCAACCCGGGCCAGTGCCTCTGGTGGCGCATCACCCTGTCCGACACCGCCGCGGCCAATACCAGCAATGATGGCAGCGGCTCCGCCAACGGTTACCTGTACGGCGAGACCGAGGATTACTATGCCTGCGGCGAGCCGCAACAGCCGCAGCCTGACCTGGGCGACGCACCCGACAGCAGCAACCACTTCGGCCTGCCGATGACGGCGTATCCGGCGGGTGGACCGCCGGGAACGGTGGCGCGCTACCCGACGGTCTATGGCGTTGGCTCGCCGCCGTATGGCCCTCTCCACCTCAACAATCCCCTGCAGTACTTCCTCGGCGCCGCCATCACCAGGGAGCGGGACGCCGATTCCGGGCCCGATGCCGACCCGTCGAACAATATCCTGCCCCTGTTCGATGCACCGGACAAGGATCTGGCCGACGACGGCGCCATTCTGCCGCCCCTCCAGCACTGCGTGCCCACGCTTGTTAACTTCACTGTGACTGTTCCTGCCGGGGGGCCGGCGTCCAGCCCGTACGTCAACCTGTGGTTCGACTGGGACCGCAGCGGCGCCTGGGGCGGTATCAAGGACTGCCCAAATGGAGGGGTCTCGGACGAATGGGCCGTCCAGAACCAGCAGATCAACCTGCCAGGGCCAGGCGTTTACAACATCCCCTCCCTGCAGTTCTTGCCCTGGAACCCGAAGGAGTGCGTGTGGTGGCGTATCACTCTGAGTGACAGCAAGGCTGTGTCCGCCGATGGATCGGGACCACTGGGGGGCTACAACAAGGGTGAGACGGAGGACTACTACTGGTGCCCGGCGGCAGAGCCGACGCCCACGGCCACGCCGACAGAGGTCGTTCGCCCGACCGATACGCCCACGCCGACCCCTGTGCCTACGGAGACGCCGACGGCCACGCCCACGGCTTTCGTCACCGAGACGCCGACGCCAACGCCGACGAAGCCGGTGGAGCTGGGTGAGTCGGACCTGGGCGACGCGCCCGACAGTACCAACCACTTCGGCTCGGTCATGACTGCCTATCCCATAGGCGGCCCGCCGGGCATCCCGGCAAGGTACCCGACCGTCTACAACGGCCCGGTCCCGATTGGCCCCTTGCACCGCAACCCGAAGCTGATCTATTTCCTGGGCCCCGGCATCTCGACGGAGAAGGAAGCCGACATGGGGCCGGATGCGGATGGCATCAACAACATCCAGCCGCAGCCCGACAAGCCCGACCTGGACCGCTTCGACGACAGCGCCAATCTGCCTCCCTTGCAGCACTGTGTACCCACCCTCGTCAACTTCACAGTGACGGTGCCCGCAGGGGGACCGGCCTCCAAGCCCTACGTCAACCTCTGGTTCGACTGGGACCGCAGCGGCGATTGGGGCCAGGTCTACGACTGTCCCAATGGCCTCGCCGCCAACGAATGGGCCGTCCAGAACCAGCAGATCAACCTGCCGGGTCCGGGCGTCTACAACATCCCCTCGCTGCAGTTCCTGCCCTGGAACCCGAAGGAGTGCGTGTGGTGGCGCATCAGCCTGAGCGACAGTCCGGCGCCGGCGAACGACGGCAGCGGACCGGCCTCAGGCTACGATTACGGCGAAACCGAGGACTACTACACCTGCCCGGTGGTTGAGCCCACGGTCACGCCGACGCCCACCTTTACGTTGCAGCCCACCTCGACGCCCACCTACACCCCTGTCCCCACCGACACCCCCACGCCCATTCCGACCGACACTCCCACGCCTGCTCCCACTGACACGCCGACGGCCACCCCCACCAAGGAGATTCCCATCGAGGGCACGCCCGACCTGGGTGATGCTCCCGACAGCAGCAACAGCTTCATCGGCGCCAACATGACGGCCTATCCCGCCGGTGGACCTCCCGGCGTCCTGGCCAAGTTCCCCACGGTCTACAATGTCGGCTCACCTCCCTTCGGCCCGCTGCACCGCAATCTGCGCCTGGCCTACTTCCTGGGGCCGTCTATCACGGCCGAGCAGGAGGCCGACATCGGACCCGACGCCGACGGTGTCAACAACCTGCAGCCGGTGAACGATGTCCCCAACCTCGACAAGGGCGATGACGGCGTAGCGCCCCAGCCCTTCGTGCACTGTGTCCCCATGAAGCTCAACTTCACCGTGACCGTGCCGGCGGGCGGCCCGCTCAACAACAACGCCTTCGTCAACCTCTGGTTCGACTGGAACCGCAGCGGCGACTGGGGCCAGAACTTCGAGTGCCCGAGCCCGACCGGTGTGCTCGTGGCCAAAGAGTGGGCGGTCCAGAACCAGGTGGTCAACCTGCCGGGTCCGGGCGTCTGGCCCTTCCAGACGACGGCCTTTGTCCCCTACAACCTGAACGCCAACAATCCGTGTCTGTGGTGGCGCATCACCTTGAGCGACAGCCAGGCCGTGGCGGCAGACGGTTCAGGACCGGCGGCGGGCTACAATCTGGGTGAGACCGAGGACTACTACACCTGCGAGTCCGCAGAACCGACGGAGACGCCGACCCCAACCGCTACGCCCACGCTGCCCGCCACGGAGACGCCGACCCCCACCCCAACCAGGGAAGAGAGGCCGACCTTCACGCCGACGCCGACCGCCACACCCACGAAACCGCCGGTGATCACGGGCGTGTCGTCTACCTTTACCCACATCCCCGGGACGGGCCTGACCAACATCATGCTCCACGTGGTGAAGGACGATCTGGCTAATAAGATCTACGACTTCGAGATCTACTTCGACCAGCAGCAGCCGCCCTGGAATGGGGCGACTCCCCAGCAGCTTCCGCCGGGATGGGTGGCAGTGCCCATCGTGGACGATACCGGCAAGATCATCGGCATCCGTTGGGTGACCGAACAGTCGCCGCTCCCCTTCTGCCAGCCGCAGTACTTCCCGGTGGCAATCGATCCGCCGCAGTGGCCGGGTGACTCGATCATCATCTACCTGACGGACGCCAACCACCAGGTAATCGGCTACATCGTCAGCCAGCCCGCGCCCGCGGCTGTCCAGGGCCCGAAGCTGTTGCGCCGGCCCCAGTTCCTTCCTGCAGCGCCTGCGCTCGCCTGCGGCTAACCCTTGTTCGTTCGCCGTTGCCATCTCTGCCCTCCACGAGCGCCCGGCCATCGCCGGGCGCTCGTGCGTCTCATCCGATTTTTAGCCTTGACCCGTAAGTTTTGCGAACTCATGGTGTCTATGGTGTATTCAGCCGTGCTTCTGTCTGCACTGAGTGCCAGTGCAATTGCATAGAACCCGGAGTACGTCCATGAGCACTTCCAAGATTCCGCCGATCCCGGCTTCCGAAATCACGCCCCCAGAGCTCTTCTTCTCCCGCCGCAGGTTTCTGCAGGCTGCGGGTCTGGTCGCGGGCGCGGCCGCCCTGGCGGCCTGCGCGCCCTCCGTCCTGAAGACGCCGGCGCCTGCATCGCCCGGTGCTGCCGGCGCCAAAGCGCAGGCCGGCGGCAAGGTGGATGAGCTGGGCGATCCCGCCAACAGCCCCCAACAGATCACGACCTACAACAACTACTACGAGTTCTCCACCGACAAACAGGCTGTGGCGCGCCTGGCCAAGGACTTTCCGACCTCGCCGTGGGAGATCAAGGTGGGCGGGCTGGTGAACAAGCCGATGACGTTCGATCTCGACGCCTTGCGCAAGTTCAACGCCGCCGAGCGCATCTACCGGCTACGTTGTGTGGAAGCCTGGTCGATGGTCATCCCCTGGTACGGCTTCCGGCTGGCCGACCTGCTGAAGCAGGTGGAGCCGACATCGCAGGCTAAGTACGTGCGCTTCGAAACACTCTACGATCCTGACAAGATGCCGGGTCAGAAGTCAGCCTGGTATACCTGGCCCTATGTCGAGGGCTTGCGTTTGGACGAGGCCATGCATGACCTCACCCTCCTCGCCACGGGCGTCTACGGTGAGAGCATGACGCCGCAGAACGGCGCCCCTGTGCGGCTGGTCGTGCCCTGGAAGTACGGCTTCAAGAGCATCAAGGCCATCGTCAAGATCGACCTGGTCGACCAGCAGCCCACCTCGCTGTGGATGGCGGCCGCGCCCAACGAGTATGGCTTCTACGCCAACGTCAACCCCGACGTGCCGCACCCGCGGTGGTCGCAGAGCTCGGAGCGCCGCATTGGGGAGCTGGGCCGCCGCCAGACCCTGCCCTTCAACGGTTATGCCGAGCAGGTGGCCTCGCTCTACACGGGCATGGACCTGGCGAAGTACTACTGAGTTGCCGGTTCCAGGTTGAAGGTTGAAAGTTGGAGAGCCGAAACCTTCAACCTTCAACTTTCAACCTTCAACTTTCAACCCATCCATGAGACGCCTGCGCTTCACGCCCTTCCAGCTTGTGGTGCATGCCGCGGCGCTGGCGCCGTTGGCCGCGCTGGCATGGGACGCAGCGATGGGCAACCTATCGGTCAATCCCATCCAGGATCTGACCTTCCGCACGGGCAAGGCGGCGCTGGTGTTGCTTGTCTTCAGCCTGGCCTGCACCCCCTTGAACACCCTGTTCGGATTCAGACAGGCCCTCAAGGTGCGGCGGGCGCTGGGTCTGTATGCCTTCATGTATGCGGCGCTGCACCTTCTGATCTTCAGCGTCCTCGATTACGGCCTGGACCTGCGCCTGATCTGGAGCCAGACGCTGGAGAAGCGCTATATCTACATCGGTTTCGCCGCCTTTCTCATCCTTCTGCCCCTGGCGATCACGTCCACCAGGGGCTGGCAGCGCCGCCTGGGCAAGACCTGGAGGACCCTCCACAAGTTTGTCTACGCCGCCGGCGTCCTCGTCATCATTCACTATACATGGGTGGTCAAGTCGGACGTGCGGCAGCCCTTGGCCTGGGGGGCGTTGGTGGCGCTGCTCCTGGCGCTGCGCCTGCCCTTCATCCGGCACAAAATCGCGCACCTGCGCAGCAGGCGCAAGGCGCAGGTGGCAGGGGGCAAGGGGCAGGTCGCAGGTGGCAAGTCGCAGGTGAAGGGAGAGGAGCCGCTGCTGGCATCGGCCGCCGACGGCGACATTCAAGCCCGATAACGCTCCCCTCAACCCCGGCTCCAATCCACGCATTACGCATTAAGAAATACGCATCACTTCCCACCCGCCACCCGTTCTTTAGGTCGGCCACTCCCAGGGTCGCGTATTGCTGAAGACCCAAGCGGCGGTGTGGAGCGCCTGGACCGGTACGACGATCAGGCAGGCGCGGGCCAGGGTGTCCCTGTCCAGGCCGCGGATCATCCAGTAGGCAGCCAGCAGCGTCGCCGGCCACGCCGCCACGGCAAAGAGGTCCCAGTCGCGCTGGCCGCCATAGTCGGGGTTCCAGACCCAGGTCAGCAGTACGTAGCCGGCGGCGGCGACGAGCAGACAGAGGCTGTAAGCATCGCGAGGCATGCGCTTGCGGTAGAAGATCGCCAGCAGTAAGAGCAGCGGGAGCGTGAAGGGCATCGACAGCCACTGCTGGTTGAGGATGTCCATGACATGGCCGCGGGAGAACATCGCGTAGTATTCCCACTTCGTGCTGGGCGCCGCCAGCGGCACCAGCCAGCGGTGGTCGCCCCCACCCGGCGCTTCGGCCCCGGTGAAGCTTGCCAGCCCGTGCCCGCCGGCCGTCATCAACGCCAAGACGGCGGCGCCCACGACCACGGGGGGCGCTACCAGGGCGACCAGGGTCCGGAGAGCGGTCTGCGCTCCGCGATCCGTCTTCTGTCGGGCTACCCATCCGGCCAGCACCCAGAGCGACGGCTGCAGCACCAGGGTGGCGGGGTGGAAGCCGTTGGCCAGCGCCAGCGCCAGGCTAGGCGCCCATAAGGAAGCACGACCCTGGGCGAAGCGCCACGCTAGCCACAGGTAGACGAGGATAAGCAGGCTGATCAGGGTGTAGTTCTCAGGGTAGCCGAAGAACAACTGCATCGCCCCCAGGGTCGCTACCAGCCCAAACAGCGCCCACGCCTGGAGGTCTGTCTGGCCGATATCGGCCGCCAGGTGCAGCAGCACCCAGACGGCGCCCGCACCCGCCAGGCTGCTGACCCACCAGTAGGCCGGCAGAGCGTCGGTCCAACCGCCCAATGGCGCCCCCACGCGGAAGACGAGGGTGTGGACCAGGGTGTCGAGCGGCGCCTGCCAGTTGTAAGTGAGGTGGACGCCGGGGTCGGCGATGCCCTTGACCAGCAGATAGGCGTCGCCCCAGCGGGTATGAACGACGCGGCCAGCATAGAAGACGGGCAGGCACAAGGCAGCCAGCGCCGCCTGCACCCATCGGCGGTGCGGGAAGGGGACATGCACCGTGCGGACACGGCCCAGGTCACGGGCGAAGCCGGCCCACACTACCAGCGTTGCCGTCCCCACGCCTGCGGTCCAGCGCAGCCAGGCGGGCAGATAGGTGAAGGGATAGATGCCCCAAAGCCACTCCTCCGGCTTGAGGCGGCCACCCGGACCCACCAGGGCCTGCGGGTACATCACATTCGCCCAGGCGGCCGGAACCCATTTGACCGCCAGGTGCAGCGCCAGCAGGCCCAGGGCGTACAGCGCCAGCAAACGCAGGAAGCGGCGATCAGTGACGGCCATGCACGCGATTGTAGGGGACCCACGCCGCGCGGGCAAACCGCCGGAGGATGGAGTTTGAGCCTCCCGTGCGGCCATGTCACAATCCTGTGTATCGTATCGCGTTACGGAGGCATCTGATGACCGTTTCGTCTAGTCGCAAGACCCGGGTGATCAGTATCTCAGGTCCGCCTGAGATGTACGAAGCGATCGAAGAAGCGGCCCGCGCCGAACAACGGACCAAGAGTGAGCTCATGCGTGAAGCGTTCCGCATTGAATGCGCGGTGGCAGTGACGCAGCGCTGATTGTGACTCACGGGCAGGACCTGCTCCGCATTCAGCGATCAGGAATAGACGAAGCCCCTGGCGCACTGCCAGGGGCCTCTGAATCTGTGGTGCTATGGGGCGTGTCGGGACCTGGTCGCTAAAACTGGCTCGGCTTCTACCGCACCATGAGCGTCCGTGCCACGACGCTGCCGTCCGCTGCCAGCTCACCAAATCCGATCGCTCGCTTGCCCACCGCAGGCGCTTCACCTATCAGACGCGTCTCAGCGGTGACGGCGACGGTCGTGCCGCCGATGGTCCATACGCCCTGCGGGAAGTCAGGTGCGCTGGCGTCCGGTCCGGCGCTGATCTCGCCGTCAAAACGGACCTGCGGCGGCCTGGTGACCCGCACGAGCTTGGCCTGAATGCTGGTGTCATCCAGCTTCAGCCCGGCGCCCTTGATAAAGGCGCCCACGGCGACGGTGTTCGGGTCGACGTCGATCTGCGTGTTCTCATCGACGACGATCGTCCACGCCTGCGCTGGCTTCTTGTCATAAGCAGGCAGTGTGATATCCCAAAGCCACTGCGTAGCAGCGGCGGTGGGCACCGTGCTGCTGACGACCTTCGTCACGAAGCCGGCGAACGGGGTTTGTTCATGCTCGTCACCGTCGCGAAGCTTGACGATCATCAGGGCCAGGATCGTTCCGTCATCCATCTTGCGGCCGGTGACCAGGACGCGGTCGCCCGCAGCAGGAGCGCCCACGATGCGGGTCTGGTCATCAGTCGTGACCTGCTTGTCGCCGTCATCCGTCTGCACGGTGTAGACGCCGGCATCGTCGATGCTCATGAGGAGACCGCGGAACACCACCAGTGACTGGCCGGGAGGCGTGGGCGGTGGGTCTTTGACCAGGATGCGCCTGGCGAGCTGGCCGGCGGCGGTCTTCTCGGTCCAGGCCATGGCGTAGTCGCCGACGTCCGGGTGGTCGCCGTCGAGCTGGGTGTTGGCGTCGATGAGGACTTCTTGCCCGTCGATGGTCCATTGGCCGGCGGCGAGCACTTCGATCTTGCCCTTGACCAACTGCTGGCCGGGGGGATCAGGGTTGGGGTCTTTGACCAGGATGCGCTTGGCGAGGAGACCGGCGGTCGTGTCCTGGACCCAGGCCTTGGCGTTATCGCCAACGTCAGGATGGTCGCCGTCCAGCTCGGTGTTGGCGTCGACCAGGACCACCTGGCCGCTGATCGTCCACTGGCCGGCGTCAAGGGCCTCGATCGTACCGCTGATAACCTGCATCGGGGCCGGCTCTGGATCCTTAACGAAGATGCGCTTGGCGAGCAGGCCGGCGGTCGTGCTCTGTGCCCACGCCATGGCGTTGTCGCCGACGTCAGGATGGTCGCCATCGATCTTCGTGTCGCCGTCGATCAGCACGACCTGGCCGCCGATCGTCCATTGGTCGGAGGCGAGGGCCTCGATGGCGCCGGTAATGACCTGCGGCGGTGGCGGCAGCGCGTCCTTGACCAGGATGCGCTTGGCCAGCAGACCCGCAGTCGTTTTCTGCGCCCAGGCCATGGCGTTGTCGCCGACGTCGGGATGGTCGCCTTCGAGCTTGGTGTTAGCGTTGATCAGGACGACCTTACCGTCGATGGTCCACTGATTGGCGGCCAGGGCTTCGATCCTGCCGGAGATCACCTGCTGCGGCGGGGCGGGCGGCTCGATCTTGACGATCGAGCGGGCAACCAGGCCGCCGTCGCCGGGCTTTGCCATTACCGCGACGAGATCGCCAACGCTGATAGTGCTGGCGCTGGGACGAAAGTCGGTTTCGGCGGTGACAACGACATCGCGTTCGGCGATGCGCCACGTCCCGACGATGGGGTCAGCCTTGATCTGAACGGGTCCGGCAAAATGCACCGTGCCCTGGGGGCCTGCCGGGGCGGCGTAGGCTGCCGCCGCCGTGAACAGCGTGACGAGGAGCGCCAGCATGGCCACCAGGTGCAGGCGTCCCGTAAAGTGTCGATTTGGCATCAGAGTCTCTCCGCAATGTGTAGGTATGTTGTGGTGGGGAGATCCAATTGAGTTAGACGTCGTTCAGCCCGCAGCCGTACTGCTCTTGCGATAGCTGTCGGCGGCGTGGGGCAATCGGTGGCGTCGCTTGCCAGGCGACAGCATCCATGCTTTCAGGTTAGCGCATGTTGTTTAAGAACTTGTGGAGATGGCATGAAAGTTCGTTCAGTTGCGCGACCGTCATCCGGCTGTGAGGCTCCCGGCGCCGTCTGCAAAGCATCGCGCGTCCACGGAAGCGATGCTGCGGCGCCACCGTGCGACATCTGCCAACATCCTTGACAGGAAAAACCCGGCGGACTTGTCACCGTTCGGCCCTGTGTTACAATCCAGGTGAGCCACCCAGCGGGCGTAAGGATCGAGTCCTTGTTCCCGTCTAATCAGTGTCCATCTTGTACCGTAATCAACTCACTGCGCCAGCTAGCAGGTTATGATACCGACTTCCCTTCGCAACGGTCTGATCTACCTTATCATCCTCGCCGCCATCGGCGCCTTTCTGCTGACCTCGATCACGCGCAACAACCAGAGCCAGCAGTTGACGGATGTCTTCGACCTCAATCAACTGGCGAGCCAGATCGAGAGCAGCCAGGTCAAGTCCATCCAGGTGAAGGGCGACGAGCTCCAGGTTCAGTACGACGACGGCAATCGTCTTGGCCGCAGCCGCAAAGAGGAGAACATCAGCCTCACCGACCAGTTGAAATGGCTGGGCGTCTCCTCGCAAGCGGCTCAGTCCGTGCAAATCGCCTTCACCACCCCCAGCCGTTGGGCCAATTGGGGCGTCATCCTGGGCACGCTGCTGCCCATCGTCCTCATTGGCGCCTTCTTCTTCTTCATCATGCGCCAGGCGCAGGGCGCCGGCAGCCAGGCTTTCTCCTTCGGTAAGAGCCGCGCCCGGATGTTCACCGGCGACAAGCCCACCGTGACCTTTGACGACGTGGCGGGTGCGGAAGAGGCCAAGCAGGAGCTGGCCGAGGTGGTTGAGTTCCTCAAGGAGCCGCAGAAGTTCGCCTCCCTGGGCGCCCGCATCCCCAAGGGCGTGCTCATGGTCGGGCACCCCGGCACCGGCAAGACCCTGATGGCCAAGGCCGTGGCCGGTGAGGCGGGCGTGCCCTTCTTCTCGATCTCCGGCTCGGAGTTCGTGGAGATGTTCGTTGGCGTGGGCGCCAGTCGGGTACGCGACCTTTTTGACCAGGCCAAGCGCAACAGCCCCTGCATCATCTTCATCGACGAAATCGACGCCGTGGGCCGTCACCGCGGGGCAGGGATGGGCGGCAGTCACGACGAACGGGAGCAGACGCTGAACCAGATCCTGGTGGAGATGGACGGTTTCGACACCGATGCTGGCATCATCATCATCGCCGCCACGAACCGACCCGACATTCTCGACCCGGCCTTACTGCGCCCCGGTCGCTTTGACCGCCAGGTGGTCATGGACCGCCCGGACATCAAGGGCCGCGAGGCGATCTTCCGCGTCCATACCCGCGGTAAACCGCTGGCCAGCGACGTCGATCTGACCACGTTGGCCAAGCTGACGCCTGGGTTCGTGGGCGCGGACATCGAGAACGTAGTGAACGAAGGCGCCATTCTGGCGGCTCGCCGTAACAAGCGCCTGATCGGCCAGGAGGAATTCCAGGAGGCGATCGAGCGCGTGGGCGCCGGCCCGGAGCGTCGCAGCCGCCTCATGACCCCAGAAGAGAAGAAGATCGTCAGCTACCACGAGGCCGGCCATGCCGTCGCCAGCTTCTTCCTCACCCACAGCGATCCGGTGCAGAAGGTGACCATTGTCCCGCGTGGCATGGCCGGCGGCTACACCATGTATCTGCCTGACGAAGATGTGGTCGACAGTCGCAACCGCTACCGCGACTACCTGGTGACCCTGCTGGGCGGCCGCACGGCGGAAGAGATCGTGTTCGCGCGTGTGACCACGGGCGCCTCTTCGGATATCGAGCAGGCCACCAAACTGGCGCGGACGATGGTGACCAGTTGGGGCATGAGCGAAGAGCTTGGCCCCCTGACCTTCGGCCACCGGGATGAGTTGGTGTTCCTGGGCCGCGAGATCAGCGAGCAGCGCAACTACAGTGAGGAAGTCGCCCGCCAGATCGACCGCGAGGTCCGGCAGCTCATCTTCGAGGCGCACCAGCGGGCAAAGAAGGTGCTGAGCGAAAACCGCGATAAGTTGGAGGCGCTTGCCCAGCGCTTGCTCGAGGCTGAGACGGTCAACGCCGACGAGTTCAGGGCGTTGATGGCGCTTCCTCCTGCCCCTGCCTGACCTCTCCCCTTGCCATCCCCCTGACTGCCGGTGATACTTTCCCCGGCAGTCTTTTTTTGCCCTTGCTCCCCCAACCCCTCCCTCACGGTCGGGGCTCGGAAGAGGGCGGCCACAGGGGACCGCCCCTACCTGCTACCTGGCACCTGCTACCTGCTACCTGCCACCTGCCACCCATCTCCTCCACCTGTGTCCACTTTCCAGGGTGTTTGCCTCCGTCTCCTGCATGGGCTCCGCTTCCACGAGTGGCTGGGCGCGTCGCTGGAGCGCTGGCTGCAGCTGATCCTGCTGGCGCTGGCCGGCCTGGCGCTTCTGCGCCTGCTGCCGGGTGGTCCGGTCCTGGGCGTGGCGTTGTTGGCCCTGGTGCTGCTGCTGGCCCTCGGCCAGGCTTGGGCGCGGCGCCGCCTCTACGTGTACTTCGTGCCGGCAAAGGCCGCGGCGGCGCCGCCGCAGTCCGCCCTGGCGCCGCATGACAAGCTCCTGGTGCGTGCGACGGGCCTTTTTGCCGTCGACGGCCAGGAGACGGCCTGGACGGACCTGGTCGCCTACTACCGGACCTTTGCCACGCGTGAGCACGCCATCATGGCGCGGCGCACGCCGTCGCGTCTCCTGGGTTTTGCCGAGCGCGACCCGGACGCCTTGGGCATGTGGTATCTGTTCGTGACGCCGCCGGCCCTGGTCCAGGTGAGGCCGGGCGAACTCTACTTCGGCCGCCATCCCCGTTCCGCCCTACGTCTCGACTACCACCGCCGCACCCCTAAGGGCAAAACGGCGCCCGCGGTGGCCTACCTCAGTTTCGACAGCGCTGCCGACCGGCAGACCGTGTGGGCAGATCTGGTGTGGGACACGCAACGTTGAACGTTAGGTGTTGGCAAGGAGGACGATCGATGCGGCCGGAATGTGCAGCCGGTCGCGCCAGGGCTCGCCCTCCATGTCCACGAATGCGCCCGGCGGCAGAGACAGGGAGGTGGACAAGGCGCCGCGGTTGACCGCGATCAGGGTGCGATCGGCGCCGTGGCGGCGTTCCGCCAGCCAGACGCCATCGGCGTCGTCGAGGTGCAGGGTTGCGATCTCTCCGTAGACGAGGCTGGAATGCTGCCGACGGAACGCGATCAACCGCTGGAAGTGGGCGCGCAGCCCGGCATCCTGACGGCTGCCCCACAGCATGGGATGCCGCGACTCCTCCCGGTGCGGACCCTTGCCGCGCGGCTGGCTCAACCCCACCTCGGTGCCGTAGTAGAGGATGGGCGTGCCGCCGAAGGCGAACAGCAGCCCGGCTGCCAGCCGCAGGCGCGCCTTGTCGTCGCCTGCCACCCAGAGGAAGCGGTTCATATCATGATTGTCAAGGAATGCCGGCCTCGTGAATTCCGCCGGGAAGTAACGCTGCGTGCGCTCGACGGCGGTGGCAAACTGGCTGGCGGGCAGCGGCGCTGACTCGGCACAGAAGCGGCGCACCAGCTTGGTGAAGTTGAAGTCCAGACACCCATCCATGCGGCCGGCGTACGTGCGCAGCCAATCGCTGCCCATTGTCACCTCGCCGAAGAGCCAGCAGTCGGGATTGGCCCTGCGGCAGGCGGCCCCAAACGCGGCCCAGAAGTCATGGCTCGGTCCGGCCGCATAGTCCAGGCGGTAGCCGTCAACGCCGAATTCCCGCAGCCAGTAGCTCGCGGCGGCCAGCACGTAGCTGCGCGCGCCTTCGTCGTCCAGGTCCAACTGCGGCATTGAGCGGCTGGTGAAGAACGTACGGTAGCCGTGCTGGAACTCCGGACCGAAGCTGTACCAGGAGCGGTAGGGGCTGGCCGGATCGTGCAGCGCCGATTGAAAAGGGGGAAAGCGGTGGCTGGTGTGGTTGGTGACGAAATCGAGGATCACACGGAGGTCACGTTGGTGCGCTTCCGCCACCAGCCTTGCCAGGTCGGCCTTGCTTCCGAACCGGGGATCGATGTCCAGGTAATCGATGGTGTCGTAGCCGTGATAGGAATCGGTGACGAAGATGGGTGTGAGCCAGAGCGCCGAAACGCCGAGCCCGGCGATGTAGTCCAGGTGCTCGCGGACGCCCTGCAGCGTCCCCCCAGCGAAGACCGACAGCTCCTGCGGCTCCAGCCAGCGGTCAGGAAGCGGCGCAAAGCGATCGACAAACACCTGGTAGACGACCGCCTCCTGCGCCCAGGATGGGGCGACATGGCGGTCGACGACATAGCCGTAGACGGCGGGCGTTTCCACCGAGCCGTCGATGGGCATCTCCCTGCTCCAGGTGGAGCCGCCGGCTTGGCTGCTGTGCCAGCCTTCGATCCGGTAGCGGACGTGAACACCTTCTGGCTGGCCGGGCAGTTCGCCCTGCCACCGTTCCGCATAGTCCCAGTGGAGGGGCTGCCAAAGCGTTTCCACCCGCTGCAGCGGCAGGGCGACGCCATTGGCTGCCACGCCGCGGCTGCCCGCCGGATCGCTGCCGTCGTAGGTGACATAAGCAGTGACATGGTCCGCGAGCACGTCCCGCCCCACGCTGACGGCGAGCGTCACCGGCTCGCCTGGGCGAGGATCCAGCGGCGACAGCTCGTGGCGGTGGCGGATGCCGCTCCAGCGGCGGCGCTCGAGGTCCAGCGTTGCTTCGTCAGCGTCCAGGTGGCTGAAGACGAAGTCCTGCATGACCGGTTGCGGGGCGGCGGCGAAGGGGTCGTGCGTTTCAGAGCTCATCGGAATGCCCACATGCCTGCATCTGGAAAAGAGGAGAGCCAGGACAGGGCCCTGGCTCTCAGATGGTTGGGTGAGGAAGCGACGGTGTCAGCCTTTGACGGCGCCTACCGTGAGACCGCTCTGGAGCTGATCCTGCACCAGGTAGAACAGGACCAGGGTGGGCAGTGCAGCCATGAGAGCGCCGGCGGCGAAGAGGTTCCAGCGCTGCGAGAATTGGTCGCCGATGAACAGGCTCAGCCCCACCGCCACCGTATACTGGTACTTGTCGGTCAGCATCACGCGGGCCAGCAGGTAGTCAGAGTAGGTGCTGATAAAGGTGAGGATGAAGATCACGGCCAGAATCGGGCGAATGAGGGGGAAGATGATGCGACTGAACGTGTACCAGCTCGAGGCGCCGTCCATATAGGCGGCCTCATCCAGCTCGCGCGGCACCGTGTCGTAGAAACCCTTCATCAGCCAGGTGTTGAAACCCATCGCGCCGCCCAGGTAGATCAGGATCAGGCCTCCGTGGGAGTTGAGCCCCAGGAAGGGAATGACCTTGCCGAGCGTGAGCAGGATGAGGTAAAGGGCTGTGACAGCCAGGATGTTGGGAAACACCTGCACCAGCAGCACCGTGCGCAGCAGGGACTGGCGGCCCCGGAACCGGAAACGGGAGAACGAAAACGCTGCCAGCGACGTCAGCGCCACCACGAAGATGGCCGTTAAGCCCGACACCTTGATCGAATTCCAGATCCAGATCTTGAAGGGGAACTGAGGATCGGTGAGCATGATCCTGTAGTTCTCAAGAGTGGCGTTCTGCGGAATGATCTGGGTGACCGTCACGCTGCTGATGGGGTTGATGGATGTGGAGAAGATCAGCAGGACGGGGAACAACGAGAAGAGAATCGCCAGGAACGCAACCGCCAGCCGCCAGGCGATGTTCAGTCGCTGCTGCCTTTTGAGAGACCCCGTACGTTGGCTAGGAGTGGCGTCAGGCATTTTCGGAGACCTCCTCAAGCATACCGGTGTAGCGGAAGTTGGCGATGGTGATGGCGCCGACGATCAGGAAGATGATCACCGAGATCGCAGCCGCCAGGCCGTAATCGGCGCCGCGGCCGCCGCCAAAGGCAATGCGGTAGGTGTAGCTGATCAGGATGTCCGTGTAGCCGGCAGGTGCGGGCGTGTTGGGGATGGGAGGGCCGCCGCGGGCGTAGAGGTCGATGATGGTGAAGTTGTTGAAGTTGAAGGCAAAGGAACCGATCAACAGGGGCCCCACCGCCACCAGCAGCAAGGGAAGCGTAATGCGCCAGAACCGGTAGATGCCGGCGGCGCCGTCCACCTTGGCCGCTTCATAGATGTCATTCGGAATGCCCTGCAGGGCGCCGGTGGTGATCAGGAACATGTACGAGTAGCCCAGCCACAGATTGATGATCAGGATGGCGACCTTCGCCCAGAAGGGGCTGGAGAACCAGCCAGGATCCCATGTTGTGCCGATGACGCCCAGGACCGGATTGAACATGCCGCGCCAGATGAGGACGCCAACAAACGCCGGGATGGCGTAGGGCACGATCATCAGCACGCGGATGGCCCTCCGCCCTGGCACGATAGGGTCGTTCAACACCAGCGCTATCAACAGTCCAAGCGCGAAGGTGGTAAAGACGCTGAAGAAAGCAAAGGCAAACGTCCAGATGAAAATAGTCACCAGGGGACCGCGCATCGCCGGGTCGGTGAAGAGCACCTTGAAGTTCCGCAAACCGATTGTGACCGGAAAGCCGGGGATCAGGGTCTGGCCACTCGCAGAGGTGAAGGTGCCGTTGACGTTGGCGTAGACCTCGCTGGTCTCCTGGTCGATCATGGCGTCCTGTGCCGGGTCATAGACGTACTTCGGCTGCACCTGCGCGGCGCTGCTCGGAGAGACGATCTTCACGGCATGCTCAGCCGGGCCAAATGACAGGGGCTGGAGGGCGGGCAAGACGGCGAACTTTTGGGTCAGGGGGACCGGCGTGTAGCTCTCCACCTGTACCGGATCGCCCGCTTCGTCGAACTGCACCCCCTGATCCACCAACTGCTGCTTGGTGTAGGCCTGACCTGTGCTGGTGGCAAAGAACTGTTCTCCATTCTCACCCGTCAGCCAAAGCGCATAGCTGCCGTCAGGCCCGCTGTACGCCTTCCACGAGAACGTTTGGGCGTCCTTCGGCAGGTAGGTTTGGGACTCTATCTGCTGGATAGCCACGTCCTTGGGAACCAGGTGCCCATCACTGTAGTTGGTGAAGGCCGTATAGACGGTGAAGAGCACCGGATAGATGTGCATAAGGGCCATGAAAGCGAGAGCCGGCATGATCCAGCGCATCGGCATCGCGCTTTCACGCAAGAACACCACATTAATGGTCAACACGACCAGCGCCAGCATAATCGCCAGGGCGGGCTGGCCGTAAAAGACAAGCTGCCACCCCAGCCAGATCGTGGCAGCATCGAACAGCATCAATAGCACCAGGCGCAACAACAGCGATGGGACGCCTGACCCTCCCAGAACGCTGCGCTTCTTTGTCGAAGATGCTGCCATAGACCTTCTCCTTCGGACTCAGCGTTTGCAGCCGCCGGCGCTCTCAAGACGCCGGAAGCATTTATGAAGAGAGGGGGGCCAGTGCCCCCCTCTCTCATGTCCTTGAACGACTACTTGCTCAGCGCAGCTTCGACCTGCTTCTGGGCGTTGGTCATCGCCGCTTCGGGAGCAGCGCTGCCTTGCTGGACCAGGGTCAGAGCGTCACCCAGAGGTCCCCAGACCGCCGACATGGCGGGGATGGTGGGCATCGGCTGGGCGTCCTTGCCGGCCTCACCGAAGGCCGCCATGGCGTCGTCCTTCGGATCATTGCGGACGGCCATGTAGGCGGAGGGCCGGGGATCGGCCTGGAACAACTGCCGCATGGCCGGCTCAGTGGCCATGAAGTCGGTCAGGAAAGCCTGCGCCAGCAGTTGGTTCTTGCCGAAGGCGTTCATGAAGAAGCCCTGGCCGCCCAGGAAGGGCTTGCCGGGGCCAGCCGGGCCAGCCGGAATCGGCGCAATGGCGAACTTGGCATTGGCCTCGCGGAACCGGGGCAGCGCCCACGGACCGCTCAGCAGCATAGCGCAATCGCCGCTCTCGAACAGCTTGTGGTTGGTGTCCCAGTCCATGGTCCCGACGACCGAGCCCTGCTTGACCATGTCGGCCAACCATTGGGCAGAGGCGACGGAGCCCTTGTTGCCGATGCCGAGGTCCTTGGTGTTCCAACTGCCATCAGCGTTCTGGCCGAAGATGTAGCCGCCAAAGGCCGTCTGGATGGGGTAGAAGTGGTACGGATCGCCGTTCATGCGGCAGAACCCATACTTCACCTTGCCATCCTTCTGCAACTGGGCGGCTACGGTCTTCACCTCGTCCCAGGTCTTGGGCGCGGTCTTGACCAGGTCCGGGTTGTAGAACAGGGCCAGGTTCTCGGTGGCGTAGGGCATGCCGACCAGCTTGCCATCATAGGTGAACAGACTCAGAGCAGTGGGCCAGAAGTCCTTGCTCTTGGCGCCGAGGTCGATCGGGGCCAGGATGCCGTTCTGATACAGCTCGCCGATCCAGTCATGGGCGCCGATGAACAGATCCGGGCCCTCGCCGGCAGGGGCGGCGCGCTTGACGTTGTCACGGATGTCGCCGAAAGCCAGTTCCTGGACTTGCAGCTTGACGCCGTACTTCTTCTCGAAGTCGGGGGCGATCTTCTGCAGGGCCGGGGCGCGGGTGTTGTCCGCCCAGATCACCAGCGTTGCCGCCGGCGCAGCGGTTGCCTCGGGGGCTTTGGTCGGTTCGGGAGCCTTGGTGGGCTCGGGGGCCTTGGTCGGTTCGGGAGCCTTGGTGGGCTCGGGAGCCTTGGTCGGTTCCGGCGCCTTGGTGGGCGCGGCCGCGGGCGCCGCGGTTGGTGCGGGCGTGGCGCCGCCGCCGCAGGCCGCCAGGACGGTGACGGCTGCGACCAGCAGCAGGAGAACGATAAAGGTGCGTTTCATGGAAGTGACTCTGCCTCCTTTTGACAGGGCTTGCGAAATCGAGACGGACGGGTAGCTAGGATTGAAACAGATCCTGCCGGCCGGCAGCGTACCTATGCCTGGCCCGGCTAAGCCATTGACGATGATTCTAGCGACGGTGCCTGACTAAGTCAAGAAGAAGAAGAAACTGTGCGCCTTTGTGCACAAAACGCGCGCTTTGCCAGCTAACGCCGCGCTATAGTTGTTTGGCTGAAGTTGTGATTTCTGTTGTTGTGGTACTTGAACGAAAGAAAACGAAAGCAAGATGCGGACGATGGGCGCCACAAGCCGCGTGCGGTTAGCCAACGGGGGCCGCGGTGAAGGTCAGCTCGCCGGCCTGGGCATCGATGCGCAGATGCTCGCCCTCGTGCACCTCACCTCGCAGCAGCTTGATCGCCAGGGGGTCCTGCACCCGGTGCTGCAGCACTCGCTTGAGCGGGCGGGCGCCGAAGGCCGGGTCATAGCCCTCGTCGATGAGCAGGTCCTTGGCGGCGTCGGTGAGGGTCAAACTGATGCTGCGGTCCGCCAACAGTCCTGCCAGGCGCCGGAGCTGGATCTCGATGATCTGTTTGAGGTGGTCGCGGCGCAGGGCATGGAAGATGACGATGTCATCGATGCGGTTGAGGAATTCAGGCCGGAAGGCGGTGTGCAGGGCTGCGAGCACCCGTTTCTCGACTTCCGCCTCGTTGGCCGCCACTTCTGTAATGTACTGGCTGCCCAGGTTGCTGGTCATGATGATGACCGTGTTGCGGAAGTCGACCACTTTGCCCTGCCCGTCGGTGAGGCGGCCGTCATCCAGTACCTGCAGGAGGACGTTGAACACTTCGGGATGCGCCTTCTCGATTTCATCGAAGAGGACGACGCTGTAGGGCCGGCGGCGCACCGCTTCGGTGAGCTGTCCGCCTTCCTCGTACCCGACATAGCCGGGAGGAGCGCCAATGAGCCGGGCGACCGTGTGCCGCTCCTGGTACTCGCTCATGTCGATGCGCACCATGCTGTGCTCGTCGTCGAACAGGAATTCGGCGAGCGCTCGCGCCAGCTCGGTCTTGCCTACGCCCGTGGGACCCAGGAAGATGAAGGAGCCAATGGGCCTGTGGGGATCCTGCAGCCCGGCGCGGGCGCGGCGGATAGCCGCGGCCACGGCGGCGACGGCCTCATCCTGGCCCACGACCCGCTCGTGCAGCCGCTCCTCCATCTGGATCAGCTTGGCGACCTCGCCCTCCAGGAGCTTGCTGATCGGGATGCCGGTCCAGCGGCTGACCACCTCCGCCACCTCGTCACCGTCGACCTCCTCCTTCAGCAAGGCGCCGTCACGCTGCAGGTCGCGCAGGCGGGATTCGGCCTGGCCAAGCTCGTTCTCGCGCTGGCGCAAGGTGCCATAGCGCAGCTCCGCGGCCTTCTGCAGGTCGTAGCTGCGCTCGGCCTCCTCGATCTGGACGCGGGTGCGGTCGATCTGCTCCTTGGCATCGCGCACGGCGCGGATGGCTTCCTGCTCACTCTGCCAGCGACCGGTCAGGGCGGCGCTGCGCTCTTTGGCTTCGGCCAGCTCCTTCTCCAGGGCGATGAGCCGCTCTTTGCTGGCGGCGTCCTTTTCCTTCTTCAACGCCTCCCGCTCGATCTCCAACTGCATGATGCGGCGATCGATTTCATCGATCTCCAGCGGCTTGGAATCGATCTGGATGCGCAGATGGCTGGCCGCTTCGTCGATGAGATCGATCGCCTTATCGGGCAGGAAGCGATCGTTGATGTAGCGGTGGCTCAGGGTGGCGGCGGCGATGACGGCGGCGTCGGTGATGCGGACGCCGTGGTGAACTTCATAGCGCTCCTTGAGGCCGCGCAGGATGCTGATGGTGTCTTCGACGCTGGGCTCACCCACCAGGACCGGCTGGAAGCGCCGTTCCAGGGCAGGGTCCTTCTCGATGTGCTTGCGGTACTCGTCTAGCGTGGTGGCGCCGATCGCGTGCAGCTCACCGCGCGCCAGCATGGGCTTGAGCATGTTGCTGGCATCCATGGCGCCTTCGGCGGCGCCTGCGCCGACGATCGCATGGATCTCGTCGATGAAGAGGATGATCTGCCCTTCGGCTGCGGCAATCTCCTTGAGCAGGGCCTTCAGCCGCTCCTCAAACTCGCCTCGGTACTTCGTCCCTGCGACCAGGGCGCCTAGGTCCAGGGCCACGACTCGTTTGTCCTTCAGCGAGCTGGGCACATCCCCGCGCACGATGCGTTGGGCCAGCCCCTCGACGATGGCGGTCTTGCCCACGCCCGGTTCCCCGATCAGCACGGGGTTGTTCTTTGTCCGCCGGCTGAGAATCTGCATGACGCGGCGGATCTCTTCATCGCGACCGATCACGGGGTCCAGCTTGCCCTTGGCCGCTTCGCCGGTGAGGTCGCGGCCGTACTTGCTCAGGGCTTCGTACTGGGCTTCGGGATTGGGGCTGGTGACGCGCTGGCTGCCGCGTATGCTCGCCAGCGCCTTCACGACGGCGGCGTAGTCGACGCCGTTGCGCGCCAGCAGATTGCGGATGCCCTCGGGCGCCTTGGGCGACGTCATCGCCATCAACATGTGTTCGGTGGACGTGTACTCGTCCTTCATGTTCTCGGCAATGCTCTCGGCCTCGTCCAGGACGCTGGTGAGGGCCCGGCTCATGCCGACCTGGGTGGTGGCGCCTGTCGCCCGCGGCCTGCGCCCCAACGCCTGTTCAACGCTTGTCAGCAGGGTGCTGCTGTTGGCGCCGATGCGCTCGACGACCGAGCGGGCGACGCCGCCTTCCTGCGCCAACAGAGCGACCAGCAGGTGTTCGGGGTCGATGCTGGGATGGTCATAGGTTTGGGCCAGGCTCTGGGCCTCTACGATGGCTTCCTGGCCTTTCTGGGTAAAGCGATCAAAACGCATGGGCGGTGTCCTCCTGGGTGGGATGGCAGTCTCCCCGGCGCCCGCGATGCCATCGCTGCGCCTCTAGACTCATCCACACCCATTGTGCCGCCCGCGCATGAGCCCCGCGCAAGAAAAGTGTATGGGCAATGTAAGAGAGGGGCTGTCTACCTATCCCTCTTCCACCTGTGCTACCACGACGAAGTTGCTCGTGCCGTGCTCGTTCTCCACAAAGCCATCGGCATCGGTGTCGTTCATCCAGTGCACCCCGTCGCTCAGATAGCGAAACTGGCAGGTTTCGCCTGGCTCCAGATCGAGGACAAAGACCCAGTTGCCCATGCCATCGCGGCCGAAGGGGTGCGTGTTCGTCTGCCACTGGTTGAAATCACCAACCAGGAAGATTTTGTCGGCCTGCAACGTGGCAGGGAGGATGAATGTCACCCGCACGACGGCATTGCCGTGATGGTTCAGCTTCCGTTTCTGGATCATGGTGGGAAAGACAGAGTCAACACGACGACCCGTGTTGCCAAAATGGCGCTGCTTCCCTGCAGCCGGGTCGTACAGGGTGGCCCGCATCCTGGGCGGTGTGAGAGCAAAAGGCGCGGGCGGGCGGCAAAAGAGAAACGCCGAATTCTAACCGACACCCGCAGAGACCGTGCAAGAATGGAACATGTCCGCAGGGACCCCTGTCAGTCCAGGTCAGATGGCGAGCTCCTCCAACCCATAATGGGCAGCGCCGAGGAGCGCCGTATTGGGATTGAGAATGACGTGGACAGGCATACGGATGAGCAGCTCGCTCATGCGCCCCTTGCGCAGGAAGGATTCAAGGAAGTGCTGGTGCTCCAGCGCCGGCACAATGCGCGGCGGAATGCCTCCGCCCAGGAAAACGCCCCCGCGGGAAAGGACCTTGAGCGCCAGGTTGCCCGTCTCGGCGCCGAGGATGGACACGAACATCTCCAGGCTGGTGACACAAAGCTCGCTGGGCGGGTCATTGCGCAGCGCCGCCTTGACGATGACCGGGGTCGGGTCGCGCGCCTCGCGCAGCTCGGCGGCCAGCCACTCCGGCTCGGAGGCATACCCTGTATTGGCCAGAAAGTTGTAGATGTTAGGCAGACCCAGGCCCGAACAGAAGCGCTCATAGCTGACGTGATCCATGCGCTGGAGGTAGTAGCGCAGCAGCTCAACTTCCAGGGCATCGGTCGGCCCGAAATCGGCATGTCCCCCTTCCGACGGGTAGGCGTGGTAGCGCGTGCCATCCCATGTCAGGTAAGCCTCCCCCAGGCCCGTGCCGGGGGCAATGACGGCGATGTTGCCGCCAGGCTGGGGATCGCCGGGATGCAGGGTGTGCAGGTCCTCCCCTCCCAGGTGCGGCACGGCGTAGGCGATGGCCTGCAGGTCGTTGAGCAGGGCGACGGCCTGGCAGCCTAACGCCGCCCGCAGGCGCGGCGTGCTGATCACCCAGGGCAGGTTCGTGATGCGCGACTGGCCCTCCACGACGGGGCCGGCCACGCCAAAGCAGGCGCGGTCGATGGGCAAGTCGACCGAGGCCCTGAACTCCTGCACGATCTTTTCCAGGCTGGCATACTGGCCGCTGGCAAATGTGGCCTCAGCAAGGGGCTCGCGTGCGCCTTTCTCTGGCGAGTACACTGCCAGCACCGTCTTCGTCCCGCCGATATCGCCTGCGAGTAACATGGGAAGCTCCTTGAAGTGGAGAGAAGGGAGACCTGTAGACCAGGAGACCGTGCCCACCGATTCCAAGCATAGACCGATGGGCGCAGCCGTGCAAGAGCGTATATCATACGTGCGCACGTCATGCGTGGCGCGACCAGTTCCGCCGTCCTTCTGCCCTTTGCATCCGTTCCCTCACGCAGGAAACCCCTCATGCCCGAAGTTGTCTTCCCCGCCAGTACCGCCGATGCCTGGAGCGCCGAGTTGGCGCTGTTGGATGCTGCCTGGCAGGGTGGCGACACGGTCACGCCCGTGGTCGTCCAGGCGGCCGTCGCTGACTGGCGCGATCGTCTGCAGCAGCCGCCAGTGCCCGGCGAGGAAATGTTGGACGTCGTCGCCGCCACCGGCGCCCTCCTGGGCTGGTCGGCGCCCCGCTGGTTCTGCCATCTGACCGGCCTGCGGCACCGGGTCGCGCACATCTTCCTGACCTCACCACAGGGGATGCTGGTGCTGCAGATGCGCGCACCTGACAAGGCCGAGTGGCCCCAATATTTCGATACCACCGTCGGGGGGCACCTCAAGGCCGGGCAGGATTGGGAGGAGGGAGCCCTGGGCGAGATCGCCGAAGAGCTGGGTCTACCGATCGCGGACAGGGGGGCCTGGCTGACAGGGGGGCAGTTGCACCGGGTGGGGCCGATCTACGAACGCTACGGCGTCCGCCGCGGCTTGCCTCCCATCTGCAATCGCCAGGTCAACCAGACCTTCGCCGGCGAGCTGACGGAATGGGGTCTGGCGCATCTGCACTTCGCCGATGGCGAGGTCGCAGGCATCTATCTCTGCTCACCTCAAGAAGCGCAGCGGATGATCGCCACCGACTTCCTTGTGGCGCCAGGCCTGCGTCATGCTTTCCCCCACTGGTGGCACTGGCGCCGTAGTGACGACTTTAGTCGTTTGCCTGCGCTTCGGTAGTCACGACTTCAGTCGTTTGCTTCACCCCCCACCCTGCCTACGGCGTTGGTGCGGCCTGCCCCCTGCGCTATAATGCCTGTATTCCCATCACCCCGCACCTCAAAGTGAGAATCCTGTGACAGAACCGCAACTCCAACTTGTAGTCGGCGCTTTTCATGAACGGGTGGCCGCCGAAACGGCCTTTGCCCAGGTCAAGGAAGCCGCCAAAGACGAAGCAATGGGCATCGACGCGGCGGCTTTGGTCCGCCGCCGTGAGGATGGCACGCTGGACATCCACGAGCTTGGTGACCGCAACGGCAAGCAGGGCGCCCTGGTGGGTGGCGGCGTGGGCGCTCTCGTCGGGCTGATCGGCGGCCCCGTCGGCGTCCTCATCGGGGCTGCTGTCGGCGCCTGGTACGGCAGCATCGCTGCGGCCAGCGAAGATGGCGGGCTGCCCAACACCGATCTGATCGATATCGGCGCCCTGCTCGAGCCCGGCACCCTGGCCGTGGTCGGCCTGGCGGTTCCACCGGGGGTCGAGTGGCTCCAAAACCAGATCACAAGTGAGGGCGGCACCCTCCTCGAAGTCTCCCCTGACGAAGAGGATGCGCAACCAGCGGAGGGAGCTGAGTCCTAGACAGCACGGCGGCGGCCTCTTCGCAGGTATGGCGAAGAGGCCGCCGCGTCAGTCGGTTTGTCAGTTTCAGCTACCGTTGCACGGCGGGCAGAAAAACGTGTTTGGGTAGGACCCGGTCGCCGAAGGCGACATCCGTCTGGACGCCGGGGGAAACCGCCACATACGCCTGGTTAGGGGTCGTCGACAAGGCATAGGGCGGGTCGATTTCGGTCACCTTGTAGATCGCCGGCGCCGTGCGAGCGGCGAACTGGGCAACGCCATCGCTGCCGGTGATCACCCGCTCGTTGGAACGCGCGGCTCCCACCTTCTCCACCATTACCTCCACACCCGCGAGCGGCGGTTCATCGCCCTCGCGGACGCCGTTGCGGTTGAGGTCGTTCCAGACCAGGGCGCGGATCGAGCCCTGGAGCGGGGTGGCCGTGGGCGTCGGCGTCAGCGTTGGCGGCGGCGTCACGGTGCTGGTGGGCGTTGCTGTACTGGTGGGACCGGGCGTGTGGGTCGGCGTCGCCGGCTGCGGTGTGCTGGTGGCGGTGGGGGCCGGTGAAAGGGTGGCCGTGGGCGTGGGTGTAACCGGGATGAGGACGAAATCGTTGTCCTGGTAGACCTGGAAGGTTGGCGCATCGAAGCGAATGTGGTCGGGGCTGACGACGATCCCTTCGCCCGACGTCGCCTGCAACGGCGCCTTACCCGGCGGCGTCACGAGGACCAGGTGGTAGTACGGCGGCGGCGTGGTGGGGACGAAGAAGTTGTAGAAGCCGCCCAGGTCGCTGACGCGGTCGTCCACGAACTGGCCCAGGACGTCGGGCGAACTGCTGCGCCAGAGCTGCACCGTCACGCCCGGCAACGCCTGGTTCTGGCCGAACATCCGCACGTAGACGTACCCGCGCAGGCGGGTGCCGGTTGCAGGCGCCGATGTTGCCGTGGTTGTCGGGGTGGGCGTGGCGCTGGGCTTTGCGGTGGCGGTCGGCGTGGGTGTTTCCGTATCCGTCGGCGCGGCGGTGGGGGTCGGCGTGGGAGTCTCTGTAGTCGTCGGCGTCAGCGTGGGCGTTTCCGTATCCGTCGGCGCGGCGGTGGGGGTCGGCGTGGGGGTCTCTGTAGTCGTCGGCGTCAGCGTGGGCGTTTCCGTATCCGTCGGCGCGGCGGTGGCGGTTGGCGTGGGAGTCTCTGTCACCGTCGGCGTCAGCGTGGGTGTTTCCGTATCCGTCGGCGCGACGGTGGGGGTTGGCGTGGGAGTCTCTGTCACCGTCGGCGTCGGCGTGGGTGTTTCCGTATCCGTCGGCGCGGCTGTGGAGGTCGGTGTGGGTGTCTCCGTATCCGTCGGCGTGGGCGTTGTCGTGTCGGTAGGGGTCGGAGTCTCTGTCGCCGTCGGCGTGGGGCTAGGCGCCGCAGGCTCGACGAGCGTTGTCTGCGTGGCCGTGTTGTTGCTGTCGTCGACGTCCAGGTTGGCGGCGGTGATGGCCGCCGTGTTCGTGATCAGGCCGGACAAGGTTGGGCTGATGTCAACGGTGAACGTCAAGACCGTGCCGGAGGCTGGCGGCAGGACGCCGATCCGGCATTGGATAGTGCCGGCGGCGGTTGCACAGCCCGTGACCGGCGCCGTCCAGGTCTGGGTGATGGGCGCCAGCCCTGCCGGCAGGGTGTCGCTGACGATGACCTCGTAGGCCGGGTTGGCGCTGAGGTTGCTGGCGGTGAGCGTGTAGACCAGGACGCCGCCGGCCGTGGCCGGGTCGGGGGCGTCGCCCTTGGTGAGGGCGAGGTCCACCGGGTCGGCCACGGCGCTGCTGCAACTGGCCGTGACCACCTGCGTGTCCGTCAGCGGGACGCCATCCACCAGGTCGGCCACGGTGGCACTGACCACGTTGGTGATGGCGACCGTCCCCGTGGTGGGCGTATAAGCGTAGGTGATATCCAGGCTCGCGGCCGCGCTGACGGGAACGCTGGAGGTCAGGATCCCCGTCTGCGAGTCCTCCAGGTCGACGAGCACGTCACCAGGCCCGCTGTTGGCAAACTGCACGTGATACGGCGCCGGCGCGCCCAGGCGGACGCCCGCCGGGCAGGTCTTGGCCAGCGTGACGCCCGCGCTTGCCACTCGGGCGGCCGGCTGCGCAAGTGACGGGATCATGCTTGCGAACAGCACCAACGCGCCGAACGTTGCCGCCATCGCGGCCACCAGCCCGGCGCGCCGCCAGAATGGCGCGCGCCAAGACCAACCCTCCAACCTTGTGCTCATCTTCGGAACTCCTTGACAATGGCTGTGAGTGAGCGCCGGACGATAGTGAGGGGAGGATCTCTCTTTCAAGCGCCGGTTATGAAACGACGATGCCGAAAACGATGTCTTGTGCTCCCTGCTCAGAGACTCCCGCAGGGCCATACTTCCATTCTAGAATGGCGCCCTCGCAAGTCAAGTGAAATCTCTGTCACCTTCATGCTATGATGGCGCTGGCGCCTTACAGTTGTTTCATACAGGGTTTCCCGGCCCCTCAGCAGCCCGAACACAGGCGTCGCACCCGCCCAGCCCCAGCCGGCGCGCTGAAAATCGGAAACGGCGCTACAATACAGCGCCTTCATAAGCTCGGCGAGTATCTTCCTGCGACATCCGTCCACACGGCCCCTGATCCCCGCACCCTTTTTGAGGTAGCTCTTGTTCCTTCTCGTTGGCGAGCTGGCCGCCCTCCTCACCTCCCTGTGCTGGTCGTTCACCTCGACCTTCTTCACCCTGGCAGGACGCCTGGTCGGTTCCATCGTCGTCAACCGCATCCGCCTCCTGCTCGCAGTACTCTTCTTGGTCCTGACACACCTTCTGCTGGGCCAGGCCCTGCCCTTGGGCGCCGAGCCCTGGCGCTGGTTCTGGTTCGCCCTGTCGGGCTTTCTAGGCCTGGTGTTGGGCGACGCCTTCCTCTTTCAGGCCTTTGTGTGGATCGGGCCGCGCCTGTCCATGCTGATGATGAGCACGGCGCCCATCTTCAGCACCCTCCTGGCCTGGCTGTTCCTTGGCGAGCGCCTGTCCGCCGCGCAGTTGGTGGGCATCGCCGTCACCGTCGTCGGGATCGCCTGGGTGGTGTTCGACCGGGCGGGGGGCGGGGAGCAAGGGGCAACGGGCAGGAGGCAAGAATCTGGTAGGAGCGTGCCCCCCGTGGCCGCCCAATCAGGGTCCCCAACCGTCGTAGAGGCCGGCGCACCGGCGCATCGCTCGCAAATGCGCCTGGGGCTGCTGTTTGGGGTGGGCGCAGCCCTGGGCCAGGCCCTGGGCTACATCACGGCCAAGAAGGGGCTCGTGGGCGATTTCTCCGCCCTGTCCGGCACCCTGATGCGCATGATCGCCGCGGCCGCCATCCTCTGGCTGATCACGGTGGTGGTTGGCCAGGTGCGGCCAACGTTTGCGGCGCTGCGCCGCCGGCCTGAAGCCATGAAGTACATCCTGGGCGGGGCCTTCTTCGGCCCGTTCCTCGGCGTCACACTCTCGTTGGTGGCGGTGCAGCGCACGGCGGTGGGCATCGCCAGTACCCTTCTGGCGCTCCCGCCCATCTTCCTCCTGCCCATCAGCCACTTCGTGTTCAAGGAGCGTATCGGCTGGGGCGCCATCGCCGGGACCCTGGTGGCGGTCATGGGCGTGGCGATCCTGGCTTTCGCCTGAGCGCTGCGTGCTTACCCTGCCCAAGCCGCTCCGCGAGCGGTATGATCTACAGCCGGGCGACGAATTGACTCTGCTCGACCTGGATGGTGTCTTCTTGCTCGTTCCTCGCCGCTCGCAACTGGTTCATGACGCCGACCGCATTGCAAAGGCGCTCATCACTCAGGGCGAGACTCTCCGGACTCCCGCAGGTCGATCCTCGCTGCAAATAGGAGCGCGTCTCACAGAACATCCGGGCGTGGCATAGGTAAACTGGGGGAGACTGGGCGCAAGGGCGCTGCCGTCGCTTGCGGTTGCTGAACAATCCACCTTTCTTGAACTCCGGCGACGGCAGGGACCTTTCGCCTGCGGCGAGAAGGCCCCGCCGCCCCTGCCCGCCAACGTGGTGATGGCCGTTGGCAACTGCGACCTGTACGCCGGCCCGTGGGGTGTGCGCGTGGAGGACACGGCCGTTGTGCTCCCTGACGGGCAGGAGACACTCACCAACTACCCGCGCGAGCTGGAACCGTGCGGCTGAAGCGTCCACGATACCCAGGACATCCACACACACAGGAGTGACCCATGAGAACAACGCATCTGCTCCAGAACCTCGAGTTTCAGGAGGCCGGCCCGCACTCGCAGCCACTATACGTGGACGAACATGGGCGAGTGCTGCTCTTCACTCTCAAACCCGGCCAGAGCATCCCCGAACATCAATCGGCCCATTCGCCTTTCTACGTGGTGGTTCTGAAAGGTCAGGGCATGTTTGCGGGCGCCGACCACCAGGAACACCAGTTCGGACCCGAAGCCCTGCTGATCTTCGATCCGGGTGAAGTCCATTCGATCAGGGCGCTGGACGATGACCTGGTGTTCGTCGGCTTCCTGCACGGCGCCCAAAACGTGCGCCCGGGCAAAGTCGGCGGCGAGATCGGCCGGTCCGAACAAGCAGCAGGCTAAAGTACCCCATTGCGCGGAGTCGCCAGCATGATCCAGGTCAAACGTGTCTACGATCACCCGCCGCCCGACGGCAGCGTCAGGTTCCTGGTCGACCGGCTCTGGCCGCGCGGCATCAAACGGGATGCGCTGGCCCTGGACGGCTGGCTGCCTGAGACAGCCCCTTCTGACAGCCTGCGCCGCTGGTTCGGGCATGACCCGGCACGGTGGCAGGAGTTCCAGCAGAGGTACTTTGCAGAGCTGGACAGCCATCCTGCGGCCTGGCGCCCGATCCGGGAAGCGGCGGTGCAGGGCGATGTGACCCTGCTCTACGGCGCCCGTGATACGCAGCGCAACAATGCCGTGGCGCTGGCCGCCTATATCGAAGCCCACATCGGCACGGGCGCGCCGCCTTGACCGGCGTGGGCGGCCGCGGCAGGCTCCGCCGCCGTCGTTCTGGCCCCGCCCAAAACATTCGTAACTGGCGATTTCGTGTTCCTTCCATTCGCGTCTTCTTCGCGATGAATTGCGCGAAAACGTGAGCCGCACCCGGCCACCTTTCGCCATTGGCGCAAAACGCCCATTTTCTCTACACTATCGGGTGCATTGCCAACCCGCTCCCGTTCCCCCCGGAGGGTTCCCCCATGTCCCCGTCCATCCGTCTGCACGCCGCGCCCGAGGCAGGGCGGCGTACGATTGCGTTTCGACTCGCCTTTGTCGCGCCGGGTGTGGATGACGGCGAGGTGTGTGCGCCGGCCAGCTTTGACGCCGGCGATGGCAACATCATCGACCTGGGCGTGGTCTGCAGCCCGACCGCCTGGACCTGGAGCGCCGAGCATGACCTGGACCTGGGCGCCCATGGCTACGAGGCCGACGGCGAATATGCCGCCAGCCTGCAATGGGGCGAGCACGTTGCCTCCTGCACCGTAGTGGTGGGCGGCGACCGCGAAGCGCCCTCCGAGACCGGGGCTGCGAAGCCCACGGTCAACCGTTTTGAGGTGTCCGCGCCGGAGCCGCCTGCGGCAGTCGTCCGCCTGGAGCTGAGTGGGGTGGCAGCCGATCAGCGGCTGCGCTTCGACGGCGGCGCCGGGGAAGTGCGGGAGATCCACGGCAGCGAAGGCGCCCATATCGACGTGACCTGGCCCTGCGCCTACACCAAGCCGGGTGCCTACCGGCTCGTTCTCGACCTGATCGATGCCGATGGCTTCTGGGTGGAGCGGTTGGCCGAACAGGCTTTCGACGTGGTGACGCCAATCCCCGCCGGCGCCGCGATCACCTCTGTCGTGGAAGGGGCGGATGAGAGCTACCCGCCTCTGCCCGAAGTGCCCATCGCCACCACCGCCGCCGAGCCCTGGCTCCCGCACCGCAACGCAGCGCCGTTGTGGGCGTGGGCCGCCGCGCATGCGGCGCCCGGCGGCGGTCCGATCACCCGTCATATGGGGCCCGGCACGTACCTGGCCTTTACCACGGAGACGATGGCCGCTGACCAGATCTGGTATCGCTCGACGGCCGGGGACTGGTTCCCGGCGGCAAGCGTGCGGATGTTCACGCCCTCGCCGCTGCGCGGCGTCGAGCTGCCTCATGACACCCCCCCGCCTGCGCCGCCTGCCCCTCCCGCCGTGGACTCGCGGCGCGGGGTCGTGGTGGCAGACACGCTGGCCGTGCGTGCGCGTCCTGGGGTGCGGGCCCACAACCCGCCGATCGACCGCCTGCCGCGCGGCGCCAGGGTCAACGTCTTCGAGGAGGTTCGGACCGGTGGCGATCGTTGGTACTGCATCGGTCCCGACCGCTGGGTATTTGCCGGTTGGGTCCGCCTGCTCGACCCGGCGTCACCGGCCGTCGCGCCCCACCGCCCAGCGCGGGCTGTGGTCGTCGCCGACGCCCTCAACGTGCGCGCCCGTCCTGGGCTGAGTCCCGACAACCCGCCCATAGCCAGGCTGCTGGCTGGCGCCGAATTGACCATCGCCGAGGAAACCGCCGTGGCCGGGGCCGTGTGGTACGGCATCGGCGAGAACCAGTGGGTGCACAGCGATTGGGTCCGCCTGCTCAGCCCGGTGGAGGGCGACATCGCGGCGGCGGCGCCGATCACGCTGCCAATCGGCTTTGTCGCCACCAGCTCGCTGAACGTCCGCCAGACCCCCGGCGCCACCGATGGCAACCCGCCCGTGAGCGAGGTCTATCGCAACCAGGCCTTTCCGATCCTGGAGTCGGCCAGCGTCAACGACGAGACCTGGCACCGCATCGGTCCGGACCGCTGGGTGCTGGGACAGTGGCTGCGCGTGGCCCGCGGCAGGCCGCGGCCGGCGGCCATCGATCCCGGCGAACGCTGGGTAAGCGTCAATCTCCGCGAGCAAACCGCCGTGGCCTATGAAGGCGATCAGCCGGTCTACGCCGCTATGGTGGCGACCGGCCGTCCCGGCGCAGCCACCGTCCAGGGCATCTATCGCACCTGGGCGCGCCATGCCTCGACAACCATGTCCGGTCCCGGCTACTACATCGAGGGGGTGACGTGGACTTCTTACTTCTACCGCGGCTTCGCCCTGCACACGGCCTACTGGCACGATGCCTTTGGCGCCCCGCGCAGCCACGGCTGTGTCAACCTGAGTCCCTATGACGCCTGGTGGGTGTTCCAGTGGAGCGCCGCCGGCGGCCCCAAGAGCCCCGCAGTGCACGTCTATGCCGGATGAGGAACGAATGCGTGGTACGTGATGCGTACTTCGTACTGCGTAATGCGTAACATTGCCTACGCATTACGTATCACGCATTCCTCTTCCTTCTCGCGATCGTCAAAACGCCCGCCATGCCCATCAGGATGGCGGCCAGGATCCACATCACGTTGTAGTTCTGACCGGTGAGGTCGAGCAGCACGCCGACGGCCTGCGGGCCGATGATGGCCGCCAGGGATGAAACCGTGAAGTAGAGGCCGGTGAAAAGGCCCATGCTGCCGTCGCCCGCCACGGCGTAGAGCAAGGGGAAGAGGTTGCTGATCACCAGCGCCCAGGCGATGCCCGCGGGTGCCAGCAGTACGATCAGGACCGTGGGCGAAGTGACGAAGGGACCGGCCAGGAAGGCCGCGGTCAGGATGGCGATACCGATGCCCATGGCGCGGCGCTGGCCGATGGCGGCGCCCAGGAACCCGGCCGGCAGGGCGCCAAGTAGCAGAAAGCCGGCAAAAACGGCCAGGATCAAGGGCACGCGGCTCAGGTCCAGTCCCAACGCCAGGTGTCCATACGAGCTCACCCACTTCTCCAGGATGCTGTAGGCGCTGAAGGCGCAGAAGGTGGCCAGCAGCAGGCGGGCGGCAGGGCGGTCCGCTCCCTGCAGCATTGCCCGCAGCCGCCGCCAGGCGTCGTCGCGCACCGTGGAGGGCGTGCCCCACTCGCGGTGCTCGCGCACGGTGACGATGAGCACCAGGGCGCTGGCGCCCATCAGGGCGGCGCCCAGCCAGAAGGGCCAGCTCGACCCCAGTTTGTAGACGTAGCTGCTGCCCACGAGCGCCAGGACCGCGCCCAGGCCGCCCAGCAGGTTGATCACCCCGCTGGCCTTGCTGCGTTCGGCGGGGTCGAACTGGTCGCCCAGCAAGGCAAGGCCGGGGGCGCGGATCAGCGCCTGCGCGGCGTTGTTGATGAGCACGACCACCAGCAGGCCCGCCAGCCCCGGCATCACCGGGATGAGGGCGAAGGCCAAGACGCCTACCGGCGCGCCGGCCAGAATCCAGGGCCGGCGGCGTCCCAGCCGCGTCCAGGTGCGATCAGACCTGCTGCCGGCCCATGCCGGGATGAAGAGCGCCAGCCAGTTGTTCCACGTCATGACGAAGGCCACCAGCGCTGCGCTCAAGCCGGCGTTGTGCAGCAGAATCGGCACGTAGGTGTTGTAGATCGGCCCGGTCGCCGTCAGTCCGATGAAGCCCACCCCCAGCAAAACGCCGTAGGTCCAGTGATGGCGGCCCAGGTGGACCGCGTGTCCTTGCTCAGTCACCTCCAAAGCATAACACACTCCCCATCCCCAGGACCCCCGGGAGCTGCAAGACGTCGCTGGGCGACCAACGTGCCTGACCGGCGCCTCCCGGTGGGCTGGTCAGGGAGGTCAAAACAACAGCGCCCCGCTGACGACGTCGTCTTGGGGCGCTGCGGTTCGAGATGCGGCAAGGCGGATAACCGTTAGCCGAAAACGACAATCTCCACTTCGTCGCTGGAATCGACGTTGACCAACCCACCGCCAAAGCGCGCGGCAGCGCCGGCCCAGGTGGATTCGAATTCTCCGTTGGCAGCCTGGCGCTCCAGCCAGGTCTGCATGGCCGCGTTCACGGCCGCCAGCTTCTTGGGCGCAATCAAGGGTGCGACCGGTGTTTTCGTCGTAGCGTTCATATCAGACCTCAGTGTGCAGGGTTTCCACGCCCATCTTCGATCCCAACTGGATGCCCACACAGCAGGAAAGAAGAGGATGCTGGCGGCATTGTGCACAGGTTCTGAGCGGATGTAAACTGCGCGTCGCGTCGCAGTGTGGCCGCGCCGCGGCATGGTCGTACGCCGTACGGCCTGAGATGGCCCTGTCATCTATCAGGGAGTTATACCTCCATTTGCCATGCGGCAGCTCTGTCGAGCCCGAACGTCAGAATTGCCACCGCATCCATCTCATGCTAGACTTCAGTCCTGGTAACCCGCCCGAGCCATTGGTGTCTCGCCTGGCGGGTTTTTTGTGGAGTCCGTATGCCCCTCCTGCGATTGCCCGGCCTGATCGACCCTCACGTCCACCTGCGCGAACCTGGTCTCACGCACAAGGAAGATCTCTTTTCCGGCACCTGTGCGGCCCTGGCGGGAGGGTTTACCACCATTCTTGACATGCCGAATTCCAGGCCGCCCACTTCGACGCCGGAGCGGCTGGAAGAGAAAGCCCGACTGGCAGCAGCCAAAGCTGTTTGCGACGTCGGGTTTTTTGTGGGCGCCACCAACGACACGCCGCCGGAGGTGGCCGCTACGGCCGGTCCCCAGGCTTGCGGGCTCAAGATCTACGTTTCTGAGACCTTCGGCAGTCTGCGCATCGCCGAGCTGGGGACGTTGGCAGGCTATTTCGCCGCCTGGCGCGGTCCCGGCCCCATCGCCGTGCATGCCGAAGACATGATGCTGGCCACCTGCCTGGCCCTGGCCGAGTTGTACGACCAGAGGCTGCATGTGGTCCACGTCAGCCTGGCGAGCGAGATCGCCCTCATTCGCCGGGCCAAGGCGCGGGGTGTCCGCGTGACCTGCGAGGTGACCCCGCACCACCTCTATCTGACGGAGGCTGATGCCGCCCGGCTGGGCGCCTTCGGCCAGATGCGGCCAGCGCTGGCCACCGAGGCGGATCGCCAGGCCCTTTGGGACCATCTCGATAGTATCGATTGTATCGCCACCGATCACGCACCCCACACCGCCGCCGAAAAGGAGGGTGAGAATCCCCCGCCCGGCGTTCCCGGACTGGAAACGTCGCTGCCCCTGATGCTCCTTGTCGTCGCCGGCGGCCGTCTGACCCTGGATGACCTGGTGGCCAAGATGCACACCAACCCGCGCCGCATCTATGGGTTGCCAGAGCAACCGGACACCTATATCGAGGTGGACGCCGACGCCCGTTACGATTTCCCTGCCCAGGGTTGGCTGACCCGCCCCGGTTGGTCGCCCTTCGCCGGTATGCCTGCCCGCGGGCGCGTCCTCAGGGTCGTCCTTCGCGGCAGAGAGGTTTTCCGTGACGGGCGCGTCCTGGCCGGTCCCGGCGCCGGACGGGTGGTTGCCCCAACGCCGTGAGCAACGCCGTCAAATTCCTTTCATCTATACTCTCACACATGGAGTTTCTATGAGCCCACAGGGTACACCCAAGCCTCACGCCATGCGCACCGCCCGTCCCGCTGACCACGTCGACAACGGCTTCTACGGCCAGGATGTCATCTCCGTGCGCCAGTTCAGCCGCGAGAAGTTGGTCTACATCTTCAGCGTGGCCGACGAGATGCGCACTCTTGTCCGCCGTTTTGGCTCGGCCGACCTTCTCAGCGGCAAAGTGCTCACCAATCTCTTCTATGAGCCAAGCACCCGCACTGCCTCCTCGTTCATGGCCGCCATGCTGCGCCTGGGCGGCCGCGTCATTCCCATCAACGAGGTGCACTACTCGTCGGTCTCCAAGGGTGAATCCCTGCCCGACACCGTCCGCACCCTCGAGTGCTACTCCGATGTCATCGTTCTCCGTCACCCCGAGGTGGGTTCCGCGCAGATTGCCGCCGATTACGCCGCCAAGCCGATCATCAATGCCGGCGATGGTCAGGGTGAGCATCCCACGCAGGCACTGCTCGATCTCTATACGGTTCAACATGAGCTGGGACGCCTGGATGGGCTCAAGATCGCCATGGTCGGTGATCTGAAGAACGGGCGCACCGTCCACAGTCTGACGCGCCTGCTCAGTCTGTACGACACCGAGTTCTACTTCGTTGCCCCGGACATCCTGCGGCTGCCCGCCGATATGGTGGCCGAAGTGAAAGCGCGCGGCCACAAGGCCGTGGAGGTCGAGGACGTGCACGAGGTGATCGGTGACGTCGACGTTCTCTATATCACGCGTGTCCAGAAGGAGCGCTTCACCGACCTTGCCGTCTATGACAGCGTCAAGGATCACTACATCATCGAACCCGCCCTGATGGCGCGCGCTCGTCCGAATACCGTGCTGATGCACCCGCTGCCGCGCGTGGGCGAGATCTCTTACGCCGTCGACCAGGACCCGCGCGCCGCCTATTTCCGCCAGGTAGAGAGCGGTATGTTCATCCGCATGGCTCTGCTGGCGGCCGTGCTCGGCAAGGCCTGACCGGTCACTTTCGGAGTGGTCAGAATCCCGAAAATGCGGTATAAGTAAGTGCGGCGAGGACGCCGAATTGGGTGTCTTGCCTTGTTCTTTGCCTGAGTCATCTTTAGCCGTCCTTAAATTCCATTGCTTGAGGATCGTATGGTAAACAAAAAGACAGTCGCCGTGCTTACGGGCGGTGGCGACGTTCCTGGTTTGAATCCCTGCATCAAGCAGGTCGTCAATCGGGCCGTTGATGAAGGTTGGCGCGTCATCGGCTTCCGGCGCGGCTGGGCGGGACCGCTCAATTACCAGCACGAAGACCCGGAGAGCTGGGGTCACTGGGTCATCGAGCTCGACAAGAATGTGGTCCGCGCCATTGATCGCACCGGCGGCACCTTCCTGCACACCTCGCGCACGCAGCCGAGCAACGTCAAGGCCAAGGACCTTCCTGAAACCCTTGACCCGTCTGACTACGTGGTCAATGCCAAGGGCAACCTGGACTGCACGAAGAAGGTTCTTGAGACGCTCGAACAGCTCCATGTCGATGCGCTCATCCCCATCGGCGGCGACGACACGTTGAGCTACGGCGCCCGCATCCATTCCGAGGGCTTCCCCGTTGTGTCCATTCCTAAGACGATGGACAACGACGTCTACGGCACCGATTACTGCATCGGGTTCAGCACCGCCGTCACGCGCTCGGTGGAGTTGATCACCAATCTGCGCACCTCTGTGGGCTCGCACGAGCGCATCGGCGTGGTCGAGCTGTTCGGCCGCAATTCGGGTGAGACTTCGCTCATCAGCGCTTACTGCGCAGGCGTCGACCGTGCGATCATCTCTGAGGTGCCCTTCGACATTCACAAGCTGTCGAACCTGCTTGTCGACGACAAGCGGCGCAACCCCAGCAACTATGCTCTCATGACCATTTCCGAGGGCGCCATGCTGGCAGAGGGTCAGATTGTTGAGAGCGGCGAAGAGGATGCCTACGGTCACAAGAAGCTGGGCGGCATCGGCCTGACCACCGCCGAACGCATCAAGGATCTGACCGGCCAGAACATCATTTACCAGCAGCTCGCCTACCTGATGCGCTCGGGAGCCCCCGATGCCTTGGACCGCATCGTGGCCGCCAACTACGGCGCGCTGGCGGTTGACCTGGCCACCAAGGGTGCTACCGGCCGCATGGTGGCCCTGCGCGAGGGCCGCTATACGCACGTCGCCGCCGACTACACCACCCGCGGTCTCAAGCGCGTGGATGTGGACGAGTTCTACGATGTCGACCAGTACCGGCCTAAAGTTGCCCATGTTCAGGGCAAGCCGATGTTCCTGTATTGATCGCACGGCGGTGACCCTTGCCTGGGCACCCAGCCAATCTGCCATTGCGAGGGGCGCACAGCCGTGCGCCCCTCTTGCTACAATCGAGCGCCAGCCATGACCAATCGCTTTCTCTTTAAGCTGGAACGTTTGCTGGAACATGGGCGGGCGCCGCTCTGTGTGGGGCTCGATCCTGACCTCGACCAGATGCCGGGCCGCTTTCCCGATCCTCTGGCCTGGAACTGGGAGATCATCGCCGCCACCAGCGACTTGGCCGCCTGCTACAAACCCAACATCGCCTTCTACGAAGCCCTGGGTGCAGATGGGCACCAGTTGTTGGGCCAGACGCTGGCGGCCATCCCGCCGGAGGTGCCGGTCATCCTCGACGCCAAACGCGGTGACATTGGCTCGACGGCGACCGCCTACGCCCGCGCTTGCTTTGAGGTGTGGGATGCCGATGCCGTGACCCTCAGTCCCTACCTGGGGCGCGACAGTGTGCAGCCCTTCACTTCGTATAGCGATCGCTTTGCGTTTGTGCTCTGCCACACCTCCAATCCCAGCGCCGGTGATGTCCAGGGTATGAGCCGGTGGGGGATGCCGGTGTACCAGCGCATCGCCAAGCTGGCTCCCACCTGGGGGGACGGCAACGTCGGCCTGGTGGTGGGCGCTACCTATCCCGAAGCCCTGGCCGAAGTGCGGGCTTTGACGCCGCAGTGCTGGTTCCTGGTGCCTGGTGTGGGCGCCCAGGGAGGCGACGCCGCGGCCGCGGTCGCTGCCGGTCAGCGCAGCGACGGCCGGGGCGTGCTGGTCAACGTTGGGCGAGGCATTGCCCTGGCCGATGACCCGCGCCAGGCCGCCGAAGCTTTCGCCGCGCAGTTGCGGGCGCCGGCGCCTCCTCCCGCGACGGATGTCCCCGCTCCGCGCCTCCGTGACCTCGCCCAAAGGCTGCATGCCCTGGGCTGCGTCCGCTTCGGCCAGTTCACGCTGGCATCCGGCATCCAATCGCCGGTGTACGTCGACCTGCGCCTGTTGGTCAGCGATCCAGCCACGTTGGCGCTGGCGGCACAGGTGTATGCTGCCATGCTGGCCGGCATCGTGGTCGACCGCGTGGCCGGGGTCCCCTACGCCGCCCTGCCCATCGCCACCGCCATCAGCATGGAGACGGGTCTCCCGCTCATCTATGCGCGCAAGGAGCTTAAGACGCACGGGATGGGCAAGGTGATTGAAGGCGAGTACCATGCCGGTGAGAGGGTGGTGGTGATCGAGGACCTGGTCACAAGCGCCGGGAGCGTGACCACCACCGTGGAAACACTGCGCGAAGCGGGCCTGCAGGTCACGGACGCTGCCGTGCTCATCGATCGCCAGCAGGGCGGCGCCGCCAACCTGGCTGCGGCCGGCGTGCAATTGCATGCGGCCATGACCTTCACCACCCTTCTCGACATCCTTTACGAGTCCGGTCGTATCGATGCCGCTCAGGTCGAGTCTGTCCGCAGCTACCTGGCGGCAAGCAAGTGAGAGGTTGCGGCTGATGGGTGAGGAGTAGCGGGCCGCGCTCCCGCCGTCACCCGCCAGCTCCCTCACGGTCGCTGCTCGGAATGGGCGGCCGCAGGGGGAACCGCCCCTACCGGCCACCTGCCACCTCCTACTTGCTACTTGCTACCCGTGTCCCTCTCCACCTCTTTCCTCGGCTCGACTCTGCCCACGCCGCTGGTGCTGGCCTCAGGCATTTGGGGCACCACGGCCAGCTTGCTCGTCCGCGCCGCCGAAGCAGGGTGTGGCGCCGTTACCAGCAAGAGCGCCGGCCCCGAACCGCGGCGGGGGCATGTGAACCCCACCTGTCTGGCCTGGAGTGGCGGCCTCCTGAACGCCATTGGCCTGCCCAACCCTGGTGCTGCCCACGAAGCCGGCATTCTGCGGCAGGCCAGGGAAGGACTGGCGCCCCTGGGCGTGCGGTTGATCGCCAGCCTGTTTGCCGACACGGTGGAGAACTTCGGGCAGGTCGCAGCCACCCTGGCTGAGGCCGGGCCCGATTTCCTGGAAGCCAATATCTCCTGCCCGAACGTCCACAGCGATTTTGGCGAGCCTTTTGCCGCCAGCGCTGCCAGCGCCGCCGCTGTGACGTCTGCCGTCAGGAAGGCGGTGCCCGGCATCCCCCTGATCGTCAAGCTCGCCCCGGACGTTCCCGACATTGCCCGCATTGCCCGCGCGGTGGTGGAGGCCGGCGCCGACGCCATTTGCGCCACCAACACCATGCCCGGCATGATCATCGACATCGACAGCGGTATGCCCGTGCTGCAGAACCGGCGCGGCGGCATCTCCGGGCCGGCGCTGCTGCCGATCGCCCTGCGCTGTGTATTCGAGGTCCATCAGGCCGTGCCGCACACCCCCATCATCGGCACCGGCGGCGTCACGACCGGCGCCGACGCCATAGCTATGCTGATGGCCGGGGCGACCGTCGTCGGCGTGGGCAGCGCCATCTACTATCGCGGCCCCGAGGCGATCACGGCGATCCGGGATGAGATGGCTACCTGGCTGGCCGCCCATGGCCACGAAACACCGGCGGGCGTGCATGCCCTGGCCCATCGCAGCGTGTCCTACGATGCCATCCCCACACCCGCGCCTTTCCCGGTCTAAGGCAGGCAGGACGATCCACGCATGACGACTGCCACGTCCCCAACGCTTGCGCTGGCGCCCCCGGCACTTTCGCTGCCCAAGGCCGTCCGCATTGCCAGCGTGACAGCCGAGAACGAGCGCACCAAGACCCTCATCTTCGAGGCCCGCTGGCAGGCAGAACCCGGCCAGTTCCTGATGGCCTGGCTGCCGCGCTTCGACGAGAAGCCTTTCAGCCTCGTCGACGCCGACCCGCTTACCCTGACGGTGGCGGCCGTCGGTCCTTTCACCCGGCTGCTCCACAGCTTGCAGCCCGGTGAGCGTGTGTGGCTGCGCGGCCCCTTTGGTCATGGCTTCACCTCCGCCGGCAGGCGCTTGTTGGGGGTGGGAGGGGGCTACGGCGTGGCGCCGTTGAGCTTCCTGGCGCGGCGGCTG
Organism: Chloroflexota bacterium; assembly: GCA_029782215.1. Lineage (GTDB taxonomy): Bacteria > Chloroflexota > Anaerolineae > J102 > J102 > SSF26. Next base: position 45,594 of record JAKOVD010000041.1, on the reverse strand, counting down.
GCAGCCGGCGGCAAGCAAATGACCGTGGTCATCGGTGCCCGCAGCGCTGCCGACCTGGTGTTTGTCGACCGTCTGCGCCGCGAAGGCGCCGAGGTGCGGGTGACGACCGAGGATGGCACCGCCGGAACGCCGGGGTTGGTCACCGCCGAAGTGGCCCCGCTGCTTTCCAGCGGCGCCTTTGATGCCCTGGTTGCCTGCGGTCCGCACGGCATGCTGGCGGCGTTGGCGGGCCTGGCGCAGCGCTACGGCATCCCTGCGGAGCTTTCCTGGGAAGCTTACATGCGCTGTGGCATGGGCCTCTGCGGCTCCTGCGAGCACGAGGGCAGGCTGTTGTGCCTGGACGGGCCTGTGCTTCAGGCCTAGCGCTTGGTAACTGTTCACACTTGCATCGCAGAGTATTTCAACAGGCAGGGTTTCGGCAGGGTGGATGCGACTGCATCTTCGGAAGCGCCGGATTTGGAGGCACTGCCTATGCGCCAGGTGGGTCAGTTCGAAATTCTGGGTTGTGCGCAGCCGACTTTTGAAAGGACCAGCCTGCAACGTGGTGTGATAGACTGGCCATTATGACACCCGAAGAGGTAGAGGCGCTGTTGGCAGAGAACGCCCGGCTCGGAGCCGAGGTGAGTAGACTACAGGGAGAGGTGACAACCCTGAAGGCAGAGTTGCAGGCGGCGTTGCAGCGCATAGAGGGGCTGGAGAAGGGAAAGAAAGAGCCGCCGTCGTTTGTGAAGCCGAACCGGCCGGCGGCGAGCGAGAAGAAAGGGCCACGGAAGAAGCGGGCTGCAGAGCACAACAAGGGGCGGAAGCGGAGTGCAGCAACCCGGATTGAGCGGCATGCGCTGGAGCGGTGTCCTGAGTGTCACTACCGGCTGCGAGGGGAGAGCATCGACTTCCGTCGGGAGGTGATCGAGATTCCGGCGCCAGCGCCGGTAGAGGTGATCGAGCACCAGGTGGTTAAGCGCTGGTGTCCGGTGTGTGAGAAGTGGCAACGGCCGCGGTTGGACCTGAGTGGGCAGGTGCTGGGGCAAGGACGGATAGGGATGCGGGTGGCGAGTGTGGTGAGCTATCTGCGGACGACGCTACGACTGCCGGTGCGAGTGATCCGGGAGTATCTGGCGACGATGCACAATCTGGAGTTGAGCGTTGGGGAGGTAGTGGGATTGACGCATGCGGTGGGAAAGAGCTTACAGCCGCAGGTTGAGGGCTTGAAGGCAGCGGTGCAGAGGAGTGAGGTAACGCACGGGGACGAGACGGGGTGGCGGGAGAATGGGCGGAACGGCTACGTGTGGGTGTTTGCAACGGGGGGACCGGAGGCGGTGCGGTACTTCGAGTATGACCATAGCCGGAGTCATGTGGTGGCAGAACGGATTCTGGGGAGCGAGCGGCGGGGTTGTCTGGTGACGGACTTCTATGCGGCCTACAACGTAATTGCGGGGCCGCATCAGCGCTGTTGGGTGCATATGCTACGAGACCTGCATGCGCTCAAAGAGGAGCAGGCAGACAACGTCGAGGCGGTAGCCTGGGCAACGGCGGTCGGCAAGCTGTATGAGGAAGCGCAAACCTGGCTGCGAGAGCAGCCAGCGCCCACTGTGGCACAGCGTCGCCGTCAGTATCGGAGCCTGGTCACGCAGGCATGCGGTTTGGGCGAGCAATATGCCCAGAAAAAGGCACATCCCTGCGCCACGCTGGCCAAACGGCTCTTGCGCCACCAGGAGGAGCTGTTCCAGTTCGTCTTGAGGGAGGGACTGCCGGCCGACAACAACCTGGCGGAGCGCAGCATCCGCCCACTGGTGATCATGCGCAAGGTCAGTGGCGGCAGCCGTAGTGTACAAGGCACCAAAACCCGTTTGACCTTGGCCAGCTTGTTCCATACCTGGGCCGCCCGGAACCTGAATCCCTTCGTCGAGTGCTACGCGACCCTCCAGCAGCCGACTGCTGCCAGCCCGCCCTAGGCCAGCTGAAAATTCCTTCCCCCAAAACTGAACACTTACAGCGCTTGTGACTTATCGCATTCCAGGTGATAAACTGAGAGTTCGGAGCTTCAATCCCTCAATAGCCGGTCATCACCAAGTTCCAGGGTCAATCCATGTCAACGAATGCTGTTCCTGCTCGTAGTGAAATCGCGCGCGCCGACACATGGAATGCGGAAAGCGTGTTTCCATCTCTTCAGGCCTGGGAGGATGAGCTGGCGCAGTTGGCGCAGGAAGCCGATGCCTTTGGCCGCTACCGCGGCCGGTTGGGCGAGGGGGCTGCTCTCCTCTGCGAGGCTTTGAACGTACGCGATGAGTTGCGCCGCCGGACGAGCGTCGTGCAGATCTACGCAGGCTTCTCCTATGCCGTGAACACCACGGACCAGGTGGCTGCCGCCAACAACAACCGCGCCGATAGCCTGATCGGACGCGTCCAGGGCGCCGTCGCCTTTGTCGAGCCTGAGCTCCTCGCGCTTGGCTCAGAGACGCTGGCGGCCTGGATGGACGCCGAGCCGCGGTTGGCCATCTACCGGCACTACCTGGCCGATCTCTTCCGCAAACAAGTGCACGTGCGTTCGGCAGAGGTTGAGGAGCTGCTGGGATTGCTGGCCGAGCCCTTTGGGGGCGCTTCCAGCACACACAGCTTGTTGACCAACGCCGATTTCCGGTTTCGTCCTGCCGTGGGGGGCAGCGGCAGAGAAAGCGCAGTCACCCAAGGGACCTGGCTGAAGCTGATGACCGACCCCGACCGGGAGGTGCGCCGCACAGCCTGGGAAAGCTATCACCAGCCCTACCTCCTTCACAAGAATACCCTGACCAGTACCCTGGCAACCTCGCTCAAGCAAAACGTGCTGGTCACCCGCGCCCGCCGCCACAGCTCCACGCTGGCTGCCTCGCTCTACACGAACAATATCCCGGTCGAGGTCTTTCACAATCTCATCCGCATTTTCCGCCAGAACGTGCCCACGTGGCACCGCTACTGGCGTCTGCGGGCCAGGCTGCTCAAGGTGGATATCCTGCAGCCGTACGACGTGTGGGCGCCGCTGACCTCGCATGCGACGACGGTGCCCTTCGCTCAGGCAGTGGATTGGATCTGTGAGGGCCTGGCGCCGATGGGCGAAGCCTATGTGGCGACCCTGCGCAAGGGCTGCCTGGAGGATCGCTGGGTGGACCGTTACCCGAACCAGGGCAAGGGGGCAGGCGCTTTTTCGTGGGGCAGCCAGGGCACCTACCCCTTTATCATGATGAGCTATAACGACAATATGCTCAGCCTCAGCACCCTGGCGCATGAGTTGGGGCACTCCATGCACTCCTATCTGACGTGGCAGGCCCAGCCGGCGATCTACGCCGACTATGCCCTGTTCGCCGCCGAGGTGGCCTCCAACTTCCACCAGGCGATGGTGCGCGGCCATTTGTTGGCGACGCACCCCGACCAGGGGTTCCAGATCAACGTGATCGAAGAGGCCATGTCGAACTTCTATCGCTACTTCCTCGTCATGCCGACATTGGCGCGGTTCGAGCTGGAGGTGCACGAGCGGGTCGAGCGGGGTATGCCCTTGACGGCGAACGATCTGATGGCGCTTTCGGGTGACCTGTTTGCCGAAACCTACGGCGATGACATGGCCTGCGATCTGGACACGATCGGGATGCATTGGGCGAGCTACGGGCATCTCTTCAACGACTACTACGTGTACCAGTACGCTACGGGCATCTCTGGCGCCAACGCCTTGGCCCGCCGCATTCGCGCCGGTGTTCCGGGCGCCGTCGACGCCTACCTGGGCTTTCTTACCGCCGGCGCCTCCCGCTATCCCATCGACGCCCTGGCCGCTGCGGGGGTCGATCTGGCGACGCCGGAGCCGGTGGAAGCGGCGTTTGCCGTCCTGGCTGATTACGTGGATAGACTCGAGCGCCTGACGGCCTGATCGCGAACGACTGGTTGCCGCCAGCGGTCGCGTGCGCCGGCATCGTCACCTGGATAAGCCATGACTCGCAGGTGGACCGTCCTGGTCCTGCTGGTTTTGTTCCTGGTCGGTTTGGGCCTCCGCCTACCCGGCCTGGGCGCGAACCTGACCCCGGACGAGCGGCTGTGGAGCCAGCGGACAACCCAGTTCCTCGGCGCGCTGGAGGCGCGTGACTGGCCGGCGACGCTGGTCACCGGACATCCCGGTGTGACCGTCATGTGGGCGGGCGCGGGGGGTGTCCTGCTCAAGAAAGTGCTGGACCCGCCGGAGGGCATGCAGTCGCTGTCCGACCTCGCCGCCGCCCTGGCCGCCGAGCCCAATCGCCTCGACTTTGTGGCGTGGCTGCGGCTGCCGATCGCCCTGTTGACCCTGGGAGGCATCCTTCTCTTCTTCCTACTGGCGCGTCGCCTCTTTGGCGGCGCCGTGGGCGCTCTGGCCGCAGCCTTCCTTCTCTTGGATCCCTTCTTTCTGGCGCACAGCCGCGTGCTCCAGATGGATGCCTTGCTCACCACGGGGGTGACCATCGCCTGGCTGTCCTTGTTGGTCGGCACCGCCACGCGGCAGCGGCGTTTCTACCTGATCAGCGGTGTCGCCGCCGGTTTCGGCTTCCTCACCAAGGCGCCGGCGGTGGCCATCGGGCCGCCCATTCTTGTCCTGGTGGCACTGACCGCCTGGAAGCGGTCGTATGACGCCGGACCGCGCCGTCTCTGGTCTTTCCTGCGCACGACGGTGGTCGACCTGCTCTGGTTCGGCCTGCCCACCCTGGCCGTCATCACCCTCTTCTGGCCGGCCATGTGGGCGGCGCCCCTGGGGACGCTGCAGCGGGTATGGCAGTTCGCGACGGCGCTGGGCGGCGCCGGGCACGAGCTAGGCAACTTCTGGCTGGGCCGGCCCGTCGACAGTCCCGGCGCCCTTTTCTACCCCGCGGTCCTGCTCTGGCGGACGACAGCCATCAGCCTGCTTGGCCTGGGCATGGCTCTCTGCCTGCTGCTCGGCTTCGCCTTCAAACGCGGCCGTGCGGCGGTGCCTGCTTCGGCGATGCCTGATGGGCAGTGCTTGCCCTTGCTCCCGGATGCCCGGAGCACGGCGGCGGCCGCGGTGGCCGTGCTCGGCTTTGCCGTCTGGTTTGCGGCGTTCATGACGTTGGGTGACAAGGAATTCGACCGCTATCTCCTGCCCGCCTTTCCGGCGGTGGACCTATTAGCGGCTTGGGGCTGGCTGGGCGCTTTAGCCCTGCTGATTCGGCGCTGGCGGTGGCCCGCCGACCGGTCCCGTGTAGCGTTGATTGCCAGCGCCGTCCTGCTGGTGGCTGTGCAGGCCCTGGCGGTAATCGTCAATCGGCCCACCTTTTTCACCGCCTACAACCCCCTCCTGGGCGGCATCCGTACGGCCAGCCGCGTCATGCTGGTGGGCTGGGGCGAAGGCCTGGAGGAGGCCGCCGGTTTTCTCAACGAGCACTCAGGCGGCCAGCCGCGTCGCGCCGCCGCCTGGTACGGCCAGAATGTGTTCGGGCCCTTCTTCCGGGGACAGAGCTTTGACCTTTACTACGACACGCCGAAAGCAGCCGATCTCTATGCCAACGACGTGGACTATGTGGTGACCTATATCAACCAGCGCCAGCGCGAGCTGCTTGATCGCAGCATCAGCGCGCTTCTGCCCGCGCCGGTCACGACCATTGCGCGCCAGGGCGTGGCGTTGGCCCAGGTCTATGACTGGCCCAAGCCTTTCGGCCACACGGCCAACCTGGAAGTAGCGCCCGGCGTGCGCCTTCTAGGCTGGACGGTGGGCGAGCCTCACCCGGCCACAGACGCGCTGCCGGTCACCCTGGACTGGGATGCCGATGCGCTCGGCGCCGCGGAGGGGCCGCCGCCGGCCGTCCATGTCTGGATCAAGGATGCGGCCGGTGAGGTTTGGGCCACGAGCAGAGGGACGGTCAGTAGGGGCCAGGACCAGGTCGTCCCAGCCTGGCTGGATCGCCAGGCGGTCCCTCAGGTCCTCACACTGCAACTGCCCACCGGCCTGCTGGCAGGGACCTACCGGTTGGAGGCTGCTGCCGAAGGAGGTGCCGGTTTCAGCCTGGGCGCCGTCGACCAGCCGCCGACCCAGTATCAGCCCGGCAAGTCCCTTGCCGCCGGCGATTCCCCCGCACAGGCGCTCTTCGACGGCAGCGTGGAGCTGGTGGGGTATCACATCAGCCAACAAGAAGATGGGATGGTGCTGGACCTGCTGTGGGCGGCTCAGGGGGATCCGCCCGTCGGGGTCGAATACTTCCTGCACGTGACGGATGGTCAGGATCGCATTGTCGCCCAGTCGGACGGCGTGCTGGCGGCGCTGCCCGGCCAGACACAAGCCCACTGGCAGCAGGGCGACCTGGTGCGGCAACGCCTGCGGTTGGCTCTGCCCCCTGGCGGCCAGTTGGCGGACTACCGCTTCTATACCGGTCTCTACCACCCGGACACGGGCGCTCGCCTCGCCGCCACAGCCAACGGCCAGCCCCTGCCCGATGGCCGCTATCTGCTGCCCGGCGTTGATAGATAAGCGCCGGCGCGGCGCCGCCGTGCTGGTCGTGGTGAAGGCAGCCGCGCATGGAAAAGGCGATGATCTTGCCCGTCTGCTCTAGACGTTCAGATCAAGAAGGGCGAGGCTGGCGGCCAGGTCGGACGCCGGCAGGTCATGTCGGTTCCGCAGCCGGTTTCCTGCGGCAGCATTACAGTCTTGACAGTTCAATGGCGATCTCCGCCCCCAGGCGGGCGTTGTTGAACACAAGCTGGATGTTCGAATCCAGGCTGTGCCCACCGGTGATCTGCTGGACCCTGTCCAGGAGGAAAGGTGTGATGTCCTTGCCCTTGATGCCGGTTTCTTCCGACTCGGCGATGGCGCGCGCAATCGCCTCTGAAATGATGGCGGGGTCCATGGCATAGGCTGCCGGTATGGGATTGGCGATGATGATGCCGCCGTTGAGACCCAGGTCCCATTTGGCCTTCAGAGCTTCGGCCACTTCTTTGGCGGAGTCAACCCGGTAGTCGACCTTGAAGCCGCTTTCCCTGGTGTAGAACGCCGGCATCTCCTCCGTCTGGTAGCCAACCACCGGCACGCCGTTGCTTTCCAGGTATTCCAGGGTCAAGCCGATATCCAGGATGGATTTGACGCCTGCGCAGACCACGGCGACATTGGTATGGGCCAATTCCTGGAGGTCAGCGGAAATGTCGAAGGTTTCGGTGGCGCCGCGGTGCACTCCGCCGATCCCCCCGGTGGCGAAAACCCGGATCCCGGCCAGGGCTGCGATGATCATGGTGGAAGCGACCGTTGTGGCGCCGTCTGCTCTTTTCGAGACAAGGAACGGCAGGTCGCGGCGGGAGGCCTTGTGCACTTTGAGCCCCAGCTTGCCGAGGGTTCCGATTTCCTCCGGCGTCAGGCCCACCTTGAGTCTGCCGCCCAGGATGGCGATGGTGGCGGGAAGGGCGCCTTGCTGCCGGACGATTTGTTCCACCCGCAGGGCGGTTTCCACGTTCCTGGGATAGGGCATACCGTGGGAGATGATGGTGGACTCGAGGGCGACCACGGGTTTGCCGGCGCGGACCGCCTCGGTGACTTCAGGGTTGATATCCAGGTAGTCTTCTAGCATGATTCGAGCTCCTTCACTTTGTCGTTGAGCAACTCTTCCGACATGGCCGGATTGATGGTGTTTTCGCTGGACAGTGCGATGATGGAAGCCGCCAGTGCCAGCTTCGCCATCTCATCAATGGTCCTTGCGCGCAGGTGGCCAAAGGACAGAGCTGCCAGGGCGGCGTCGCCCGCTCCTGTGGCATTGACGATCTTGACCTTCGGTGTTGCCAGGCGACGGGCGATCTCGCCGTTGCTGTAGAAGATGCCCTCTGCGCCCAGGCTGATGAAGATATTCCGGACGCCCTTCTCATGCAAGATTCCGACGGCCTGCCTGAGGTCGGCCGCGTCCCGAATAGGCATACCGCTCAGGATCTCCGCTTCGAGCCGGTTGGGCTTGATCGTATGGATACGGCCGATCAGGTCCTTCACCTTGCGGGCCTTAACCGTGGATACGGTATCCAGGAAGAAAACGGTGTCCCGGAAAGTGGTCAGCACATAGGCCAGCACGCCGGCGGGGACGTTGGTATCGAGCACGCAGAGGGCCGCATTCTCGATAGTCTGCCTCTTGGTCTTGATGAAAGCCACGGTCATCCGGTCACTGCTGGCCATGTGGTTGATGGCCAGCACCATGTCCATGGTATGGTCGAGGATGGACAGATAAGTGGATGTCTGTTCGCCCTCGAGGACCAGGGTGTCCTGCATGTTCAGGCCGATCTGTTCGGCTTCCTCCAGGATCTGCCTGCCATAGGCGTCGTCGCCGACGACGCTGATCAGACGGGTGGCCACGCCCAGCCGGGCAAGGTTCTCGGCGACGTTCCGCCCGACTCCACCCAGCGAGATCTTGACCTTGCCCACGTTGGAGTCTTTGTAGATCAGCTCGTGATCGGGAAAGCCCTGGATGTCCACATTGGAGCCGCCAATGACGCATACGTACGGGCCCTCCCTTTCGCAATCGGTCACTCACGCCTCCTTGCAGCTTGCGCCGGATTCCAATCTGTCCTTCGTTTTACCATAGGGCGGTCAAATGCGCACTCTGGCCAGTGACTCCCGGCCCCCGCTTCCACAGGTGCGTGATAGCCAAAACGAAGGGGTCCTGCTTACTGGCGGTCGTCCACCTCATCCTCATCGCTGAATGAGAACAGGCTGCCGATCGACATCCGCAGGTGGTTGCGGCGGATGGCTTCGCCGAACACGCTGGCCACCGAAAGCACCGTCATGAGGGGGAGACGTTTTTTGGGCGGGATGGGCACGGTATCGGTGGTGATGATCTCCTTGACCTGCGGAAAAGCCGTCAGACGTTTGAGCGCGCTGCCGACGAAGAGTCCGTGGGTGCACACCAGGCGGATATGTTGGATATCGCTCTTCACGAACTGCTCGCACAGCTCCACCATCGAGCCGCCGGTGGCGATCTCGTCGTCGTAGACGATGGCGCATTCGTAGCCCCTGACCTGTTTGCGCAGCATCTTGTCCACCTGCACCTCCGTGTCGGAGATACGGGTCTTGTTGGCCACGGCGACCGGGAGGCCAAGCTGCCTGCCGAAGCGAGCGGCCGATTTAGCGCTGCCGGCGTCGGGCGCGACGACGATGGCCTTCTTGTGGCGCAGTTCGTGCTCGTGCAAGAGGTAGTCCGTGAAGAGCCCGCGAGCGGTCAGGGGGTCGGTCGGCACCCGGAAGAACCCATGCACCTGGGGTGAGTGGAGCTGCATGGTCATGACATGGGTGGCGCCGGCCGTCTCCAGGAGGTCGGCGATCAGCCTGGCCGTGATCGAAATGCGGGGGGCGTCCTTCTTGTCCGAGCGGGCATAGGAGAAGTAGGGAATGATGGCGTGGACTTCCCGCGCGGCGGCGCTGCGCGCGATGTCGAGCATCATCAGCATCTCGACCAGGCGTTCGCTGACCGGCGGCACCAGGGACTGGATGACATAGACCGCCCGGCCGCGCACGCTGGCGCCAAGCTGGATACGCAGGTTGTCATTGGTGAAGCGCTCGAACTTGGTGGTCTCAAGCGGCACGCCCAGGTAGCCAGCAATCGCCTGCGCCAGTTCGGGATGGGACTGGCCACTGAAGAAGCGAACGTCCTCAGGGTCAACGAGCGCGTTCATAGGTCACCCTCAGGGAGGCGAACGATAGGCGACGGAGACGGCGCGGAGCACCGCCTGGCTGACGGCTTCGGCTGCCAGGGCGCCGATCATCTGGGCATCGCCGGGAGCGCCGCGCCCGGTGCTCACCGCAAACAGGGTGTCGCCATCGTACAAAGTGTGGCTGGGGCGGATAGCGCGCGCCAGGCCGTCGTGCGCCATTTGCGCCACGCGCAGGCATTGGGCCTTGTTCAGGACCTGGTCTGTGGCGACGATGCCGATGGTGGTGTTGCGCCCCGCGAAAGGCATTGCCCCCGGCGCCGAAACAGAAGGCGCTCCCACGACGATGCGCCCATCGCTGGGGTCGACGATCTCCCCCAGGGCGTTCACCGCCACCAGGGCTGCCACCCAGCCACCTGCGGGCAGAGGCAGGGCATAGCTGCCCAGGCCGCCGGGTTGGGCGGTTCCTGGTCCGCCCAGCTTGGCCACCGTCGCGCCTGCGCCTGCTCCCACCCGGCCCTCGGCCACCGGTTCGGCGGTGGCCGCCTGGCAGGCGCGGTAGCCGGCGGCCGCATCCGGCCAGACGTCGGCGCGACCTTCCGCCAGGTCGTAGAGAACGGCCGCCGGCACAATGGGCACCCGCACGATGCCGGTGTCAAAGCCTGCGCCCTGTTCATACAGCCAGCGCATCACCCCGTCCGCAGCCGCTAGCCCGAACGCCGAGCCGCCGCTCAACACCAGGCCATGCACCTCGGCGACGAGGTTTTCCGGGCGCAGAAGGTCCGTTTCCCGCGTGCCGGGCGCCCCTCCACGGACGTCCACGGCAGCGACGGCGCCGAACGGCGTGAGCACCACCGTACAGCCGGTGGCGGCGGCCACGTGGGTGTCATGGCCGACCAGGATGCCAGGAACGCGGGTGAGGGTGGTGTTGTACACGACAGCGCCTCGGTGAGCGTCGCAACGACTGTGAGAACCCTTACTTGTCGCAGTGTACGTCCCCGGCAGACGGCTGGCAAATTCCGGCGCCGTGCTATAATGCCGGCCGTGGAACCCATCTATCGATCGCTCAAACGCCTCCTCGACGGCGGCGAAACGGTGGCGCTGGCCACCATTACCGAGGTGAAAGGCTCGGTGCCGCGCGAAGTGGGCACCAAGATGATCATTCACCCCCTGGGGCAGCACATCGGCACGGTGGGAGGGGGCTGCGGTGAAGGCGACGTTATTCGCGCCGCCCTGGATGTCCTGCAGACAGGGGTTCCGGTCAACGTTCTGGTTGATCTGACCGACGAAGTCAGCATGCAGGCACTGGGTGTCTGCGGCGGCACCATGAACGTGTTTGTCGAACGCTGGACGCCGCCGGCGTCCAGTTAGGGAGGATGCCAGATCCGTCCATGGCGCTGGAACTGCTCGAAGCGCTCAACGACGCCTTGGAACGGCGGGAGACGGTGGCCCTGGTCACCGTCATCCGCAGCCAGGCGCCCAGCCAGGTTGGCGCCAAAATGCTCGTCTGGGCGGATCGCCCACCGTTTGGCGATCTGGGCCTGGGCGAAACCGGCGCCCAGGTTCTGCAGGATGCGACGGAAGCGCTGCGCGGCGGTCGCCATCGCACCCTGCGCTACCCGGACCTGGGTCTGGAGGTGTTTGTCGAGGTGCAGCGCCGGGCTCCCCGGCTGATCATTGTTGGCGCCGGCCACATTGCCGTGCCCCTCTGCGAGCTGGCCAGCTTGTGCGACTTCAGCGTGATCGTCATCGACGATCGCCCCCAATTCGCCAATCGCGGGCGTTTTTCCAAGGCGGAGCAGGTGGTGGTCGATGATCTCCGCCAGGCGGTAGGCGAATGGGCGCGAGGTGATCACACGTATGTGGTCCTGGTGACGCGTGGTCATACCCTGGATGTGGAGTGCCTGCTGGAGATCCTTGACCGGCCGTTGGCCTACATCGGCATGATCGGCTCGCGCAGGCGCGTGCGTGCGGTCTTCGATCTGCTGGTGCAGGAGCAGGGCATTCCCATGCACAAGCTCGATCGCGTCTATGCGCCCATCGGACTGCCCATCGCCGCCGAGACTCCTGCCGAAATCGCCCTTGCCATCATGGCGGAAATCGTCAATGTCTATCGCCACGGGGACGCGCCGTCCCTTGCCGATGAACGGAGGCAGGGCGAGCGCAACCATCCCCAGAGGGTCGCCCGGCGCCCTTAGTGCGTCTTCGCCGGTTCGATCAGGAACATACTGTGCTGCGGTATCGTCTACCTCTGTGCGCTGCTTTGCTGCTGCTGTTGCTCCTGCCCGTCGGCGCCGGAGCACAGGAGACGCCGGCTGACGTTTCCTCCACCCCTCGAACGGTCTGGATCGTCGGCGACAGCCTGACACGCGGACTCAATGCCACAGGTGAACCCTTTATGTTCCGGAACCTGCTGCTGGACGACCTCCAGACCTACTATCCTGGCCAGGTCAACTTGAGCTTCTGGCGTGGGATCTGCTCTATGGGGCGGCTGGAGGCGCGCTGGGATGTCTTCGAGGCGGTGCCCCGCCCGGATGTAGTCTTTCTCGAGCTGGGCATCAACGAGGTGATACGGTCTGACGAATGTGAGCTGGTGCCGGACGATGTCTGGGCGGCCCATTTTGGAAACCTGCTCGATCGTCTGCAAGTCCTGTCACCCGATGTGCGGGTCGTGGTGGGAACAGTGCCCTGGAGCGGCTGGCCTGAGGGGAGCGAGATGCGGGCTCGCGGCAGCGTTTTCAACCAGTGGATTCGCGCCGAAGCCGAGGCCCGGGGCATGGCGGTAGCCGACCTGTGGGCGGCGACGGTGGATCGTCCGGATGGGATCTCCTCCGCAGCCGATCCCAATCCCTTTCCTCCCAGCTACAGGGGTGATGGGTTTCATCCGAACAATGCCGGGCACCGCCGCATCGCCAGCGCCTTCTGGACCGCCTATGTGTCGCGTTACGAGCCCGGCGGGCTGACCTATTTGCCGCTGCAGGTTCATCAGTCCCGGCGATGATGTGCGATGTCGCGCCTATCGCAGCCGCAGCCTTTGCCGCCGCCATGCCGTGGCGGCGCCCGCCGGCGCCTCGTTCTGGGTACGCTGGTGGGCCTGGTCTTGCTGCTGGCCCTCGCCATCATTGCGCTCTGGCGTTTCCTTGGCCCGCTGCCTGACATCAACCGCCTGGGACGAGACCAGCCGGCGCCGGCCAGCCGCATCCTCGATCGCAGCGGCCAGCTTCTCTATGAGATCATCGATCCCGAGCGCGGCAGCTCCCAGCCCATCCCGCTTGCGCAGATGCCGCTGGCGTGCCGCCAGGCGACCGTAGCCACAGAAGACCAGCGCTTCTACGAGCATCCGGGCATCGACCTGCTGGCCATCGTGCGGGCGGCATGGGCCGACTGGCGCCAGGGTGAGACTGTGCAGGGCGCCTCGACCCTCACCCAGCAGTTGGCGCGGCTCCTGTTGCTGGATGAAGGCGAGCGCTTTGAGCACAGCCTGCGCCGCAAGCTGCGCGAGGCGCTGCTGGCCTGGCGGCTGGAGCAGCGCTTCAGCAAAGACGAGTTGCTGGCTCTCTATCTGAACAGCGTTTACTACGGCCACTATGCCAGCGGCATCGAGGCCGCGGCCAACGCTTATTTTGGACGGCACACCGCCGAGCTCGACCTGGCGCAGTGCGCCCTCCTGGCGGGTCTGCCGCAGTCGCCCGGCGCTTACAACCCGATCGAGAACCCGGCGGCAGCGCAAGCGCGGCAGCGGCAGGTGCTGGACCTGATGATATCGGCGGGTGTGCTCGACGCCGAGGGCGCCGAGCGGGCCGCCGCCGAACCCCTGCACTATGCCGCCGCGCCCTTTCCCATCGCCGCGCCGCACCTGGTCTTCTACGTGCAAAGCCAGCTTGAAGCCGCATTGGGCCGCGCCCGCCTGGCCCAGGGAGGGCTGCGCATCACCACGTCGGCGGACCTCGCCCTGACGCAGCAGGCGGAAAGCATCATGCGCTACCGCCTGGCGGAGCTGAACCGGCCCTCTCCCGACCTGCCCGTGCAGCGCCGCGCCGAGAACGCCGCCCTCGTGGCGTTGGCGCCGCACACGGGGGCGCTGCTGGCCCTGGTCGGCAGTCCCGACTACTTCGACGATCGCGCCTCCGGCGCCCTCAACGGCGCCCTGGCCCTGCGCCAGCCCGGTTCCGCCATAAAGCCGATCACCTATGCGGTGGCCATGGACCCGCAGCTCAGCGCCGCCGCCGGTCGCCAGCCCATGACGCCCGCCACGATTCTGGCGGATGTGCCGGGCAGTTTCCTGACCCGCGAGGGAGATTACTACAAACCGCTCAACTATGACCTGGCATTTCACGGTCCCGTGCCCCTCCGCCAGGCCCTGGCCAATTCCTACAACATTCCTGCCGTCCGCACGCTGGAGGTCATTGGCATCGACGCCTTCCTGGACCAGGCGCGGCGCCAGGGCATCACGACCCTGGGTCCGGCCAGCCGCTACGGCCTGGCCCTGACCCTGGGCGGCGGTGAGGTCACGCTGCTGCAACTGACGGCGGCCTATGCCTCCTTTGCCAATGCCGGCCGTCCTGTGCGGCCCATCGCGATCTCCCGCATCGAGGACGCCCAGGGCAACCTCCTCTTCGATGCCGGTCTGGAGGGTCCTGTCTACAATCCGCAGGGCTGGGACCTCCCCACCGCCGGCGAAGCCGGGGCCGTGCTGGACCCGCGCACGGCCTACCTGATCACCAGCATCCTCAGCGACAACGACGCCCGCGCCGGCACGTTCGGCTTCTCCAGCGCCCTGCGCCTCGATCGGCCGGCGGCAGCCAAGACCGGCACCACCACCGACTGGCGCGACAACTGGACAGTCGGCTATACGCCTGACCTGCTGGCCGGCGTCTGGGTGGGCAACGCCGACAACATGCCCATGTACGGGGCCACCGGCGTCGACGGCGCTGCCCCCATCTGGCATGATTTCATGATGGCGGCGCACAAGACCCTGCCTCCCCGGGCCTTTGTCCGTCCGGAAGGCCTGGTGGAGCACCAGGTCTGCGTGCCTTCCGGCCTCTTGGCAACCCCTGATTGCCCAGCGGTGGCGATCGAGACGTTCATTGCCGGCGCCGAGCCCACTCGCCGCGATGACCAGTACCAGCGCCTGGCCATCGACAGCCGCAGCGGCCAGCCCGCATCCGCCGAGACCCCAGCTGCCGCCCGCCGCGACCGCGTGGCCTGGAACCCCCCGCCCATCTTCCGTGATTGGGCGCGCAGCCAGGGGCTGCTGCTGGTCGAGGAAGGCCGTCCCGGCGGCGCCGCGCCAACGGCCCCCGGCGCTCCGGCGCTTCAGGTCCTCAGTCCTGAGCCCAATGCTGCCTACGTCGCCGATGCCCGTTTGGCGCCTGACAGCCAACGGCTGCAGCTTGCCGTCGCCTACACAGGCGCCGAGCCCCTTGCCCAGGTCACCTACCTGCTCGATGGGGCGCCGGTGGCGGAGGTGTCGGCCTGGCCGTGGTCGGCCTGGTGGACACTGTCCGCGGGCCGGCACAGCCTGCAGGCGGTGGGACGCACCGCAGCGGGGAACCTGCAGCGCTCGGATAACGTCACATTTACCGTGGACTGAGTCTGCTCCGGCGAGCCTGTCGATGCCGGGGTTGGCCGTCTGCGGTTGCGCCCCTTTTCACGTTTGAATTAGCCCTGTGCTATTATCCCCGTTTGCTGCGGCCTGTGACCGGCGCCGCACGTTACCTGACATGAGGTAGGAACAAACGATATGCTTTCTCGTCGCTGGCTTTTCCCTTTCCTGGCTCTCGCCATCCTGGTCCTGTTAGCTGCGTGCGGCGGCTCGACGCCCGTGCCGACGCCCACGCGCCAGCCCAAGCCCACCTTCACCCCGACGCCCGAGGGCCAATTGCCCAACGCCGACCTGTTCAAGACGCCTGAGAATGCCGGCGCCACGACAGCGGCCACCGAGGTCGCGGCGCTGCCGACGCGCACTGCCACGCCCACGGAGCTGCCTCCCACGGCCACACCCGAACCTGTGACCCCCACGCCCACTACGCAGCCGGCTGCTGCTTTCGCCAACCAGGCGGTCAATGTTCGCGGCGGGCCGGGCGTCGCCTACGGCCGCATCGGCAACATGGCGGTGGGACAGCGCTACCCCATCACCGGCAGGAACGAGGGCGGTGATTGGTGGCAGATCGACTACAACGGCCAGCAGGGCTGGGTGGTCGGCAACCTCGTCTCCACCGAAGGGACGGTTGACGGCGTTCAGGTCGCCCAGGCCGCGGCGCCGCCCCCGCCCCGCCCCACTTCGCCGCCGCCACCCCCGACCTCCACACCGGTTCCGGCCGGTCCCCCGCCGACCGCTGTGCCGCAGTATGGCTGGACCTATGTTACAGGCAGTGCCATCCCCGCCCCGCAGTGTGGCGTGGTCCATCTCTCGGGGAAGGTGCAGTATGCCAATGGCAGCCCCCAAAACGGCGTCTGCGTCCTGATCGACTACTACGGCCCGCGCCAGATCAAGTTCAGCGGCAGCGGCGGGCAGGGTGACGGCAATTGGGGCTTCGCGCCCTGTGCGGAAGGCGACTGCAAGGGACCCTACAAGGTCTATGTGGTGGAGTGCCCGGCCAATGTTCCTGACGCCGGTCTTTCCATCACCTCCAATGCACCCCCTCCCCAATCCGACATCTTCACGGGTACGGTCACCGACAAATGCACGACCGGCCAGTGGGAGAACATCATCTTCAAGAACACGCGCCAGTAACATCCTGCCGGCAGGCCGCCTGCCTCTCTTCCCTGATCGCAGCCGAAGCCGAGCCTTGCCGCTCGGCTTCGCTTTAGGTCAGGTGCGACGCACTTCAACGTTCAACGCTCATGCTCCGCCGCCTTGCCATTATCCTCTTCATTCCGATCCCCTTCCTGGTCGCCGCTGTCCTGGTTGGCCTGGGTTGGCGCAGCGGGCTCTTCTCCAACTGGACGGGGGAGGAGAAGCTGCTGCCCCAGGTCAAGGGCCTGACCGACCTGTCGGCGGACCTTCTGCGTCCCCGCCTGGACCTGGCCAACGACGTCCCCGCCGCCCACAGCGGCGTCAACCCCTTCGGCGTCAACGTGTTCCTGGAGCAGGAGCCTGACCCCGCCGTGCGTGAGCGCGTGGTGACCATGGCCAAGGAGGCGGGCTACCACTGGCTGCGGCAGGAGTTCCCCTGGCAGGACATCGAGATCCACGGCAAGGGGGACTTCGAGGATCGCCGGCATGAACCCTATCGTTCGGCCTGGGACAAGTACGACAACATCGTCGACCTGGCGGAAAAGAACGGCATGGAGCTGATCGTGCGGGTGAGCACCCCACCCACGTGGACGCGCGCCGCCGGCGACAGTGAGGGGACTTTCGCTCCGCCTGATCATAACCAGGACTTCGCTGACTTCGTCTCTGCCCTCGTCAGCCGCTACAAGGGCCGCATCAAGTACTACCAGCTCTGGAACGAACCCAACATCTATCCCGAGTGGGGCAACAAGGCGATCAGCCCCGAGGACTATGCCAGGCTGCTCTGCGCCGGCGCCGCCGCCGCCCGCAAAGCCGACCCCAACGCCGTGATCATCAACGGCGCCCTGGCCTCCACCATCGTGCTCAACCCCGCGGCGCCGCCTCCGGGCAACGCCCTCAATGACTTTCTCTTCCTGCAGCGGCTCTACGATGCCGGGGCGAAGGACTGTTTCGACATCGTCGCCATGCAGGGGTATGGGCTGTGGTCGGGACCGACCGACAAGCGCATGAATCCGCGCGTCATCGACTTCTCCCGACCCCTTTTTGTGCGCGATATCATGGTGCGCAACGGCGACAGCCACAAGCCCATCTGGATCAGCGAGATGAACTGGAACGCCGTGCCCGACGCCGTGGCCGACAAGCGCTTCGGCCAGGTCACGGAAGAGCAGCAGGCCCGCTATCTGCCCCTGGCCTATGACCGGATCCAGAAGGAATGGCCCTGGCTGGGTGTGGCCAATACGTGGTACTTCAAGCGGCCGGATGCCACCTGGCGCGACGAGGGCAAGCCCGAGTACTACTTCCGCGTGGTGGAGCCGGACTTCACGCCCCTGCCGCTCTTCGACAGCATGAAGGCCTACGCCGGGGCTGCCGCCAGCGCCCCTACCATGTATGCCGGCGCCCATGCGCCCGACCATTGGGCCGTGCAGGGCGACGGCTATCGCACCGAGGCCGATCCCCAGGCGACGTTGGGAGTGGCCGGCGTGCTGACCGCAGGCAAGGCGACGACCGTCCGCTTCGCCGGCGGCCCGCTCCGCCTCATCCCGGCCCCTGACTCGGCGGCAACCACCGTCCAGGTGGCGGTGGACGGCGCCGTACCCCAAACCATGCGCGTGGAGCCGGGTATGGACCTGCGCCTTCCGGGCGGCGGCGGCGTCCACACGGCCGTGCTCACCCCCGCCGGGGACGTGCGGGTGGACCACTGGTACGTCAGCAACACCAACCGTTCGCAGCTCTTCTTTCCCCTTCTTTGCTGCTTCACGGGCCTCATGGTGCTCTACTTTGTGATCGTGGTCCGGGCGCTGGCGCGCCGCAAACGCGAGGCGGCGCCGTCCCAACCGTAGCATTGGGGTAACGACTTCAGTCGTTCGTGTCCATACGGACAACTGGAGTCGTCACGACGCCTCCCGCCCCATTCCCCACGCCCGAGTGCGGAACGTTAATCATCTATTAATCCCGCGTATGATCTAGCCCATGTTTGGGGCGGGTCCCGGCTGCTATAATCCATACCGTTCCTGAGGCCAACGCTGCCTGATCCGGTGACAATGTTTGACAGCCTGGCATCGTTGCCAATTCCACTTTGCCTGACCAGTGTCCATGAAAGTAATCACAAGACTCGCCCTCGCGCTCTTCATTCTGGCCGCAGTCGTGATCCCGGCCGCCGCGCAGGGCGGTGATCCGGCGGCGCAAGCAAAGCAGATCACGCAGGAGCTGTGGTGCCCCATCTGCAATGGCATCCGGCTTGATGTGTGCGAACAGAAGGTGTGCGAGCAGATGCGCGACCAGATCACCATCGATTTGCAGGCCGGCAAGACCCCTGAGCAGATCAAGCAGGAGTTCGTCGAGTTCTACGGTCCCAGCGTCCTGGGCGAGCCCCCGCGCTCTGGGTTCAGCCTGGTGGCCTGGATCGTCCCCATCCTTCTGCTCGTCGGCGCCCTCGCCGCTATCGTGTTCCTGACGCTGCGCTGGACGCGCAAGCCCGCCTCGGCCGTGACGGCGGCGCCTGCTGCGGCTGCCGACGTTCCCCAACCTGAAGATCCCTACCTCGCCCGCGTGAACCGCGAGCTTTCCGACCAATGAACGACAACGCTTCTTCCCCTCGTCTTGACGAGGCGAAACCTGCCGCACGCCAACGCCGCGGCGGTTGGCTGGTGATTGGCCTCGTCGGCCTGCTTGGTGTGATCCTGCTCGCCGTCTTCATGTTGGGCCTGCTCAACCCGCCCGGCGTCCGCCCAAGCTCGGGTCGCGCCCCTGAGGTCAGTTTCACGACCTTTGACGGCCAGCGCGTGCGCCTGTCCGACTTTCGCGGCAAGCCAGTGGTCATGAACTTCTGGGCGAGCTGGTGTGTGCCCTGCCGCGAGGAAGCCGCCACGCTGGAGCAGGCCTGGAAGTCACATCAGAAGGACGTGCAGTTCGTCGGCCTGGCCTACCTCGACCAGGACAAGAACGCCGTGCCCTACCTCCAGGAGTTTGGCATCACCTTCCCCAACGGGCATGACCTGGGCAGCAAGGCCTACACCTCCTATCACGTCCAGGGCGTGCCGGAAACGTTCTTCATCGATGCCCAGGGCAACGTGCAGGGTTACTTCGTTGGCCCGATTCCACCTTCCGAGCTTGAGCAGCGCATCCAGGCGCTGCTGGCCAATCCCGCATCCTGAGGTCTCTTTTCATGGCTGACATCGGCTATATCGCCTTGCTTTTGGCTTTGGTGGTCGCCGTCTTTGGCGTGGCCTTGAGCTTCATCGCCGGATTTCGTCGCGACGCCACACTCGCGGCCAGCGGCCGCAATGCCCTTTACGCCACGGCGGGACTCGTCGTGATTGCCTCGGTGGCGCTCTGGTATCTGCTCCTGACCAACGATCTTTCGATCGACTATGTCGCCAGTCACACCGAGCAGGGCCTGCCCCTCTTCTACCGTTTCTCCTCCTTCTGGGGTGGTCAGGCCGGATCGCTGCTCTTCTGGGGCTTGATCCTCGCCATCTACAGCACCATCATGGTGGCGGTCGTGTTCAAGCGTGAGCCCAGGCGAGGCCCCTTCATTGTGGGTATCCTGCTCATCGTGCAGGTGTTCTTTCTGCTGATCAATGTCTTCGCCGCCAACCCCTTCGAGCGCCTGTGGCTCCTGGCCGACGGCACGACCCAGGGCGCGGTGTTTCGCCCGGAGGGCGCCGCCCTGTTCATCCCAGCCGATGGCAGCGGTCTGAGTCCCCTGCTGCAGAACTACTGGATGGTCATCCATCCTGTCTTCCTGTACCTGGGCTATGTGGGGCTGACCCTGCCCATGGCCTACGCCGTCTCCGGCATGATCTCGGGCCAGCTCGACACGGGCTGGGTCAAGTCCGTGCGTGTCTGGTTGATGATTCCCTGGCTCTTCCTCGGCGTTGGCATTCTGATGGGCAGCCAGTGGGCCTATGTCGAGCTCGGCTGGGGCGGGTTCTGGGCCTGGGACCCGGTGGAGAACGCCTCCTTCATTCCCTGGCTGACCGCAACGGCCTTCCTCCACAGCATCATCATCCAGCGGCAGCGAGGCATGTTGAAGGTCTGGAACATGATCCTGGCTTTCATCAGCTTCTGGCTCGTGATCGTGGGGACCTTCATCACCCGCAGCGGCATCATCGACTCGGTCCATGCCTTCGCTCTTTCCAACGTGGGGCCGCTGTTCATGAGCTTCATCGTCCTCACGTTCTTCGCCTTCCTGGGCCTGCTTTGGTACCGCCTGCCGCTGCTGCAATCGGATGCGGAGCTCGATTCGCTCCTCAGCCGCGAGTCGGCCTTCCTTTACGTCAACGTCCTCTTCATCGTGGCGGCCTTCGTCACCCTTTTCGGGACCATTTTCCCGATCGTGTCCGAGTGGATCACCAGCACCAAGATCGCCGTCGGGACGCCCTACTTCAACAAGGTCGATGGCCCTCTCTTCCTGGCCATTCTGATCCTGATGGGCATCGGGCCGCTGTTGGGCTGGCGCCGGACGTCGCCTGACATGCTGAAGAAGAACCTGGCGCCGCCTTTGGCCTTCGCCGGGGCCACGTTTGTCTTCCTGATCATGCTGGTTTCCAGGCGTTGGGTGCCGGTGGTGGCCTGGACGGTGTGCGCGTTGGTGGCCGCCACCATTGTCTGGGAGTTCTATCGCGGCGCCCGCGGCCGTCACATTGCCACCCGCGAGAGCTGGCCGGTGGCTTTGTCCAACGTCATGGTGCGCAACCAGCGCCGCTATGGCGGCTACATCGTGCACTTTGGCATTGTCCTCATCACCGTAGCGGTGACGGGCGCTACCAGTTACCAGTTCAATCTGAAGTCCAGTCTGCAGATGAACCAGTCCACCGAGCTGGGCGGTTACACCTTCACGCTCACAGGCCTGGACCAGGAGCGCCTGAGCAATCATGACGCCATGATCGCCAGCGTGCTCGTGAAGAAGGGAGACCGGGTCATCGGCACCCTGAAGCCGCAGATGAACTTCTACCGCGCCGTCTCGGGACGCGACATGGGGCCCACCACGGAGGTGGGGCTCCACGTCAGCCCGCGGGAGGACGTCTACGTTGTCTTCAACGGTTGGGATGACGCCGGTCAGTTGGGCGCCTTTGAGTTCTTCGTCAATCCCTTGATGGTGTGGATGTGGATTGGCGGTCTGGTTCTGATCGCCGGCACGTTGTTTGCCCTCTGGCCCATCCGCGTCGCCTCAACCCGCCAGGTGCGCGTGCCGGCAGGCACGCAGCCTGTGTAACCAGCTCAACCTCGATCTCCTATGTGGATTCTCGCTGCTCTTCTACTCATCGCCGGCGCAGGTGTGTTCATCCTCTGGCCCTACCTGCGGGCGCGCCCCGTCGTTCCTGGCGCCCAGGTTGACGTCGATCCCCGTCTCCTCGATCTCTACGACCAGCGTGACATGCTCTACGGCGCCGTGCGCGATGCCCGCCTTGACCTGGAGACAGGCAAGCTCTCGCAGGATGATTTCGAGCAGCAGGACGGCCGCCTGCGCCAGCAAGCGGCCACGGTACTGCGCTCGATCGACGACATCGAGCAGTCGATGGCATCGCCGCAGTTGGACGCCCTGGTAGAGGCGGAGATCAGCGCCGCCCGTGAGGCGCCAGCGCCAGTGCGCCTGGCGCCTGGCGCCGATGATGACGCCGTCGAAGCGGCCATCGCCGGCGCCCGCCGCCGCAACGGCGCCTCCTCGCCCGCAGTGCGCGCCGACCGTTACTGCGGCCATTGCGGGGGACCGTTGAAGACCGGCGATCGGTTCTGCGGCCGCTGCGGCCAGGCGACGCAGGCAGGATAGCCTTCCCCCGGCCTCACCCTGCGCGTCGAGGCGGAATCTATGGCGCTGTCCCTGGCGAAGTGGGGCCGGGAGACCTTCGCGTCTCTTTGGGTTCGCAACTACCGGCTCTACTACATCGGCCAGACCATTTCGGTGTCGGGCACCTTCACCCAGCAGGTTGCCCAGGCTTGGCTTGTCCTCAAGCTGACCAACTCCGGCGCCGCCCTGGGGTTGATCGCTGCCCTCCAGAACCTGCCTGTTTTGCTCTTCGCACCGTGGGGCGGCGCCCTGGCCGATCGGTATCCGAAGCGCCGGCTGCTCCTGGTCACACAGGCCGGATTTGGGCTGCTGGCGCTGCTGCTCGGCCTCCTGGTGATCACGGGCTGGGTGCGCCTGTGGATGGTGGCGGCCCTGGCGTTTTGCTTCGGACTCATCAACGCCATCGATAACCCAACGCGTCAGTCCTTCATCGTCGAGATGGTCGGCGCACCGCATCTGCGCAATGCGGTCTCGCTCAACTCCACGATGATGAACGTCTCGCGCATCATAGGTCCGGCGATTGCCGGCATCCTGATCACGACCATTGGCCTGGCGCCCTGTTTCGTCCTCAATGGACTGTCCTACGCTGTCGTCATCGTCATGCTGCTGGCCATGCACGTGGCTGAGCTCAACCCGGCGGCCGTCGCACCAAAAGGCAAGGGCCAGATTCGTGAGGGGCTTCGCTATGTGCGGGCCACCCCCCTCCTTCGCCACATCCTCGTGATCATGGCCATCATCGGCACCCTCACCTATGAGTTCCAGGTGAGCCTGCCGTTGATGGCGGAGTTTACCTTTGCCGGGACGGCGGGCAACTACGCCGCGCTGACGTCCGCCCTGGGCGTGGGCGCGGTCATCGGGGGGCTTGCCACGGCGAGCCGCAAATCCGCCTCCTTCCGCACCCTGGTCGTCGCCGCTTTCTTCTTCGGGCTGTCGGCCCTGGCCGCGTCTGTGATGCCAACGCTCCCGCTCACCGTCGCCGGCGTCATGGTCGTGGGCTTTTGCTCGATCTATTTCTCATCGACGGGCAACACGGCCCTGCAGTTGGGCAGCGATCCCCAGATGCGGGGCCGGGTCATGGCCCTGTGGGCGGTGGCAGTGCTTGGCTCAACCGCCATCGGCGGTCCCATCATTGGCTTCATCGGCCAGTACGCCGGCGCTCGCTGGGGCCTGGCGACCGGCGGCGTCGCCGCCCTGGTGGCCGCAGGCTATGGCTTGCTGGCGATGAGGCGAGGTCCGGCAGCCCCGCACACGGCCTGACCGCCCGGCGGGTTCTCAGGCGAGGGCCAGATCGGTCTTGGGGAAAGTCGCCGCCTACACAGAGCAAAGGCATGCCGGCGCGTCTGGCGACCGTGTAGCTGAGGCAATCGCCCAGGTTGAGGGCCGCAGGGTGTCCGCTACATCGTTGCGATCCATGGGGGAATCTCCTGCCTACCGGCTCAACTCAAGCCGATCCGACTAGGATAGCCCCCCGGCATTCCCGCTGTCCACCTCTTCGCTCCAGCCTCGCCGCCCACCCCGCCCCAGGTGAAACTGCCAATCACGGATGGGGCAAGGACCAGCAACGGCCATCACCGTCTGACGCTGACCGCCGCCGACAGCGATGGGATGGAGGGTGTTGCCAGCGTCGATGTATACGCCGGCGAGCAACCCGCTTTGCCGCTGGTCCGGCGGCAAAGCCCTCAGGTTGAGCCAAGGCTGCATCTGCACCTGTGCCTTCCCTTGCCGCTAAACCTGCACTGCGAACCCCGGCTGTGTGGTCAAATTGGCGCCCCTATCGGCGAGTTGCTGAGCGGCGCCGTGGATCGGTCACATGAGGCCCGGCCAGCCAAGGATGAGCAGTATCGTCTGGATGGCAGCAGCGATGGGTGGATAGGGAAGATCGAACCCCCACCAAAAGAGCGCACCTGGCGCCAGGAGGACAATCGCGAGGATACCGCCGGACCTGAATCCGCCCCAGAGGAGGTATCCGGCGATTGCCTCAAGGACACAGACCAGGAGGAAACCGACGAGCAGTGGGACGGTTGTCTGTAGTCCATGACGCTCAAAACCACCGCCCCCATAGGCGGGAAAACCCAGGACCATTGGAATTCCCCGGCCGGCTCTGAGACTCCTGATCGCCATTAGGCAAGGTATGCCAAGGCCAAAGGCGAAGAGCCAGGAAAGGCCTGCTGCGACTCGAATACCAGATGAAACGCTCACGAGCCGTAGGCCTCTGCAAGCGCCGCGATGTCCAGCTTCACCATCTTCAGAAGCTCGTCGGTGACTCGCTTCGAGCGCACCGGGTCTTCGTCGTGCATCATCTCGTCCAGGACTGCCGGTACGATTTGCCACCTCAGTCCGAATCTGTCGATGAGCCATCCGCACGCCTGCTCATTGCCTCCGCCCGTAAGGAGGGTGTTCCAGTATCGGTCGAGCTCTTCCTGATCATCGCACAATACGACCATCGAGATCGCATCGTTGAAGTCATGATGTGGCCCCGCGCTGATGGCCTGAAAGCGCTGACCCAGCAGGGTGAAATCGACCACCTTGACCGATCCCGCCGGGCCGCCCGGCGACTCGCTCAGTAGCGAGGTCACGCGGTCCACCCGTGAGTCCGGGAAGATGGAGGCGTAGAACGTCGCCGCCTCTTCGGCCTCCTTCACGTACCAGAGATGGGGAAAGATCTTCGCTTGTGGCTTTGACGCCATGATCCGCCTCCTGTTGAGTTGATAACCCGACTGATGAGTGCCCAAAGCATAGGCAGTTTTCCAAGTCCGTATGCGAGACTCACTACAGTTTGAGGAACATCCATCCCGTTGCTCATCCCCGCATCGCACTCCCCCGTTACCGGGATTTCGCACATGCGGATAGTGCCAGCGACCACAGAAGTGGGATGTAGAAAGAATTACAGTGACAAGTGCGTAGTCTCATAGCTTGTGATGGTTTCCTCAATACTTGCGCGGCCGGTGAAGCATGGTGGGCGCCGCAAGGAGGTTCTCCATGCACCGCATGTGGATCGTGGCGTTGCTGTTGGCCAGCAGCAGGCTGCACCCCAGGATTTGATCGGCGACAATTTCGCGATTGCCGATTGTCCCGAAGTGGTGTCGCGTGCCGCCAGTCTCGGCGAACCCAGTGTTGCCTATAATCCTCAGCGGGGACTGTATCCGGTGGCCTGGCAAGGCATGATGGCAGCCACAGGATTGAACATCTATGCACGCGAGATATCAACCTCCGGCGTCGTTTCTTCGGCCATCATCGTCGTCACCGAAGCCGGGCAGCACCAATGGTATGCGAGTCTCACCTATGATGCCCAAGGCGATGGTACTGGCACTGCAGTTGGGAATTCCAATGGGCGCCGGGTTGCGGGGAGGAACAAAAGAACAACATGGACAGGCGCTCGGGTGGGGGATATGCTTGCCAGATCGGCTTGAGTTGAGCTGGTGAGCAGGAGATTCTCCCATGGATCGCAACGACTGTGTGATATTCGCAGGTACTGTTTTGGTGCTGTTTTGGTTGTGGCGGTTCTGGAGTTGTGGCGAAGCAAGGGATGGAAGATTGAGCCCGCCAAGAAGGTGCGGCAATTGCGGCCGCGGACGCCGGATGACGGCCCGCACTGCCGGCGGCATGCCAGCCGGTGCGAGCGTGTGGTGCGGGAGCGGGATCTGCCGCGTCCGTGGTCGGAGGTGAAGAGCCGACGCGGCGGCAAGAAGCAGATAGCGACGGAAGGGCATGCGTGTCGGAACCCGGAATGCGCCAATCGCGGGATTCGGAATCAGGATTTGCATACGCTGATCGGGTACGGGAGCCACGGCAAGTGCGAGAGGATTCAAGGCTTCTACTGCCAGGCCTGGGATGCCCAGGTTGGCGGGCTGCCACCGCAAGGGTGCTGCGCCATCCATCGGCCAGCAGACAGCTCGTGACCTGGCCAGGCGCCCCGTCAGGAGAGCACCTGGTTCGTGCAACTTTGCACTAGTAGTCGATTGTAGCAGAAATCGAAGGTGCTGAAATCTGCCTTCTGGCTATTCGTTGCTATGCCGGATGGCAGATGGCGGCGACGCTGCACGGAAGTCGGCCTTCCCTCTGGTTCAGTCACACGCGGGACAGCACCGCGCGGCCGCAGGCTTTGTCCGTGATTGCGCCCGTGCTACACTTGCAGCCACGCTCTTCACTTCGGACATCAGGATGCGCGGCATATGGCCCCTGCTGTTTGGCCAATGGATACGGATCGCCTCGAGGAAGCCTGCGGCATAGCAGGCGTTTTTTTGCCGTCTCGCAGCCAGGCCGGCGACGCCGCCCGCACCCTGTTCTTTGCCCTTTATGCCCTTAACCACCGCGGCCAGGAGAGCGCCGGCATTGCCACCTGCGACGGCCAGCAGACGTATTTACATAAAGACATGGGCCTGGTGGCGCAGGTCTTCAACGAGGCCAACATGGCGCCCCTGCACGGGCACTTCGGCATTGGCCACACGCGCTATTCGACCACGGGGAGCAGCATTCTGCGCAATGCCCAACCCTACCTGATCGAGACCTTCCACGGTCCTCTCGCCGTTGCGCACAACGGCAACCTGACCAACGCCGTCCAGCTCCGCCGAGAGCTTCTGCAGCGGGGCGTGGGCCTGACCTCCACTTCCGACAGCGAGGTGATCACGCAGATGCTGGCCATGCCCACCGTGGGGGGCAGCAATCCTCTGGCCCTGTGGATGCCGACGGGAAGCTGGGAAGACCGCATCAGCGCCTTCATGGACCGCGCTCTTGGCGCCTACTGCCTGGCCATCCTCACCCGCGAGGCGCTCTACGCCGTGCGCGACCCCTGGGGGTTCCGGCCCCTGTGCCTGGGCGAGCTGGACTGGGAGGGGGAGAAGGGCTATGTTTTCGCCAGTGAATCCTGCGCGCTCGGGACCCTCGGCGCCCGGCACGTGCGCGAGCTGGCGCCGGGTGAGATCGTGCGCGTGGACGCCTCCGGCTTTCACAGCAACCGTTCCCGCCGCCAGGAGGCGCCGAACTTCTGCAGCTTTGAGTATGTCTACTTCGCCCGTCCCGACTCGATGTTCGAAGGGCAGACCGTCCACCACGTACGCCAGAACCTGGGGCGTTACCTGGCCCGGGAAGCGCCGGCAGACGCCGACCTGGTGATCGGCGTGCCCGATTCCTCGACGCCGGCCGCCATCGGTTATGCCGTGGAGTCGGGCATTCCCTTCAGCGAGGGGTTCACCAAGAACCGCTATATCGGCCGCACCTTTATCCAGCCGGGTGACCATCTCCGCAAGATGGGCGTGAGCCTCAAGTACAATCCCTTGTACAGCAATCTGGAGGGCAAGCGGGTGGTGATGGTGGATGACAGCATCGTGCGCGGCAACACGGCGGGACCCTTGGTGCAGCTCCTGCGCGAGGGCGGCGCCACCGCGGTGCACGTGCGCATCTCCAGCCCGCCGGTGCGTTGGCCCTGCTTCATGGGCATCGACATGCCCACCCGCGCCGAGCTGATCGGCGCCAACGCCGAGGTCGAGGCCATCCGGGCGCAGATCGGCGCCGACAGCCTGGCCTACCTGAGCCTGGAAGGCATGCTGGCGGCCATCACCGCGGACCGCCGCAGCCGGCTTCCGTCCGGTCACTGCCACGCCTGTTTCAGCGGGGCTTATCCGGTCGAGTTGAAAGAACCGTTCGATGAGCTGACCCTGACCGCACGTCCTGCTCCCTCCGATCGCACCTAGCCCATGGACACGCTGCTAGTCATCGGCAGTGGCGGGCGTGAGCACGCCCTGGCCTGGAAGCTGGCGCAGTCGCCCGACGTGGGGCGCATCTTCGTGGCGCCCGGCAACGGCGGCACGGCCGCCGAGGCCAGGTGCGAGAATGTCGCCATTGATCCGCTGGACTTCACCTCGTTGACCGCCTTCGCTCGGCGCGAGGCCATCGCCCTGGCCGTCGTCGGGCCCGAGACTCCCCTGGCTGCCGGCATCATCGATGCCTTCGCCGGCGCCGGCATTCCCGCCTTCGGACCGCCGGCAGCGGCCGCCCGCCTGGAAGGCTCCAAGGCCTTCGCCCGTGCTTTCATGGCCCGGCACGGCATTCCATCGCCGGCCTACCGCGTCTTCGGCGCGACCGAAGACGCCCTCGCCTTCTTGCAGACGGCTGCTTTTGACGTGGTTGTGAAGGCCTCGGGCCTGGCCGCGGGCAAAGGCGTGGTGGTGCCGGAGTCACGGCTCGAAGCTGAAGAGGCCGTGGTCGCCATCATGCGCCAGCGGCAGTTTGGCGCCGCCGGCGACGAGGTCGTGATTGAGGAGCGCCTGCAGGGGCAGGAAGTGTCGGTGCTGGCCTTTGTGGACGGCCGGCGCTGGGCGCTGATGCCGTTGGCGCAGGACCACAAGCAGGTTTTCGACGGCGACCGCGGCCCCAACACCGGCGGCATGGGCGTCTATGCGCCGGCGCCGCTGCTGTCACCGGAGGAAACGGCGGTCGTGGAGGAAAGCGTGCTGCGCCCGGTCGTGGAGGGCATGGCGGCCGCGGGGACGCCGTATCGCGGGGTGCTCTATACCGGTCTGATGTTGACCGCCGGTGGTCCCAAGGTGCTCGAGTTCAACTGCCGCTTTGGTGATCCGGAGACGGAGGTTCTGCTCCCGCTGCTGGACGGCGATCTCTACGCCATCCTGCAGGCCTGCGTGGCCGGCCGGCTGCATGCTGAGGAGCTGAGGTGGAGCCCTCAAGCCGCTGCCTGCATCATTGCCGCCGCCCCAGGGTATCCCGGCGACTATCCCAAGAACCTGCCGATCCGGGGCGCCGCCGCGGCGGAGGCGCTGCCGGGCCTCAAGGTATTCCATGCCGGGACGGCGTTGGCGCCTGATGGCAGCCTGCGGACCTCAGGGGGACGTGTGCTGGCGGTCACGGCTGTCGGCGTAGACAAGCAGCAAGCCCTGGACCGCGCCTATGCGGGGATAGGGATGATCGACTTTCCCGGTATGCACTACCGTCGCGATATCGGGTCTCGCACTTAGGAGAGGATGCTGATGGCAAAACTGGTCTTCCCGGAAGGTTTCGTCTGGGGCACGGCAACGGCCAGCTACCAGGTCGAAGGGGCCTGGACCGAAGATGGCAAGGGCGAGTCCATCTGGGATCGCTTCAGCCATACGCCCGGCAAGATCAAGAAGGGCGACACCGGCGATGTCGCCTGCGACCACTACCACCGCTGGCCCGAAGATGTCCATTTGATGCAGGAGCTGGGCCTGTCGGCCTATCGCTTCTCGGTGGCGTGGCCGCGCATCCTGCCTAACGGCCGCGGCCCGGTGAACCAGGTGGGGCTGGACTTCTACAGCCGCCTGGTCGACGCCCTCCTTGAGGCGGGCATTACGCCCTACGCCACCCTGTATCATTGGGATCTGCCCCAGGCCCTGCAGGACGAAGGGGGATGGCCCCGGCGCAGCACGGCGGAGGCATTTGTCGAGTATGCCGATGTTGTCAGCAGGCGGCTCGGCGACCGCGTGAAGCACTGGATTACTCACAATGAACCCTGGTGCGTCAGCATGCTGAGCTACCAGATCGGCGAACACGCCCCGGGACATCATGATACGCAGGAGGCCCTGTGGGCCGCCCACCATGTCCTGCTCTCCCACGGCTGGGCGGTGCCGGTGCTGCGGGCGAACAGCCCTGGCGGTGAGGCCGGCATCACGCTGAACCACACCCACTATACGCCGGCGTCGCGCAGCCAGGCGGACGTGGCCCAGGCCCGGCGGCTGGACGGCTGGTTCAACCGCTGGTACTTTGACCCGGTGTTCGGCTACGGCTATCCGGCAGACATGACCGCTGGCCATGAGGCGGAGGGGACGCTGCCCCAGGGGTTGGCGTTCGTCCAGCCGGGCGACATGGAGGCCATCGCCGCCCCGCTCGACTTTGTGGGGCTGAACTACTACACCCGTGAGGTGATCAGGGCGGCGGAGGCCGGCAATCTGCCCCAGGAGGTCTTTGCCGCGCCCGCCTCAGAATGGACCGACATGCCGTGGGAGGTCTACCCGGAGGGCTTGTACCAGCTCCTGAGCCGTGTGCACTTCCACTACCACGCCCCCAAGATTTATATCACTGAGAACGGGTGCAGCTACAGCGATGGTCCCGATGCGGCCGGACGCGTGCGCGACGCCCGCCGTATCGCCTACCTGCAGGCCCACTTCGCCGCAGCCCATCGCGCTCTGCAGGCGGGCGTGCCCCTGGCCGGCTACTTCGTCTGGTCGTTCCTGGACAACTTTGAGTGGGCACGCGGCTACGACCAGCGTTTCGGCCTGGTCTGGGTGGACTACGGCACCCAGCAGCGTCTGCCCAAGGACAGCGCCCTCTGGTACCGCAGCGTCATCCAGGCCAACGCCGTCGAGGCGTGAGATTTGATTCAACCCCCATGACCACCTATCGTTCTGCCGGTGTGGATATCGACGCCGGTGAGCGCGCCGTCGAGTTGATGAAGGCGGCGGTGCAGAGCACCTATGGCCCGGAAGTGCTGGCCGGCATCGGCGCCTTCGGCGGGCTCTACGACGCCGTGGCCCTGCGCCGCTTTGACGACACGATCCTGGTGGCCAGCACCGACGGTGTGGGCACCAAGACGATCCTGGCGAGCCAGTTGGGGCGCTTCGACACGATTGGGCAGGACATCGTCAACCACTGCGTCAACGACATCCTGGTGCAGGGCGCCCGCCCGCTCCTGTTCATGGACTATATCGCTTCGGCCAGGCTGCATGCCGAACAGGTCGCGGCGGTGGTGCAGGGGATTGCCGGCGCCTGCCGGGCGGTGGGGGCGGCGCTCCTGGGTGGCGAAACGGCGGAGATGCCGGGCGTCTACGCCGAAGGCGCCTTCGACCTGGTGGGCACCATCGTCGGCGTCGTCCGCCGGTCCCAGCTGATCGACGGCAGCCGTATCCAACCCGGCGATGCCATCGTGGGCCTTCTCTCCAACGGCCTCCACACCAACGGCTACTCCCTGGCGCGGCAGGTCTTTGCCGGGTGGGATTGGCTCGGCACACCACCGGGCCTCGATGTCCCCCTTGGCGAGGCCTTGCTTGCACCTCACACCTGCTATCTCCCTGCTTTCGAGGCGCTCCGGCGGGCGGGAATCGACATCAAAGGCATGGCGCACATCACGGGCGGGGGCATTCCCGGCAACCTGCCCCGTATCCTGCCCGCGGACGTGGCCGCGTCTATCGCGTGGGGCGCCTGGCCGGCGCCTGCGATTTTCGGCCTCATCCGCCGCGCTGGCGGCATCGACGCCGGGGAGATGTTCCGGGTTTTCAACATGGGCCTGGGAATGCTGGTCGTCATGCCTGCCAGCCACGTCGCTGCCGCCCTCGCCGCAGCCGGCCTCGCCGCAGCCGGCCCCGCCGCTGCCGGCCCCGCCGCTGCCGGCCCCGCGGCCTTCCACGTCGGCGCCATCATGCCTTGGGAGCCTGGCGGTGAGCGCGTCCGGATTGTCTGACCCCCGGGCGCGGCTGGTGGTGCTCATCTCCGGCAGCGGCAGCAACCTGCAGGCCATCCTCGATGCCTGCGCCGCCGGCGTGCTGCCGGCCCAGGTGGTGGCCGTGGTCAGCAACAAGGAGGGGGTGCTGGGGCTGGCGCGTGCGCGTGCGGCGGGCGTGCCGGCGCTCGTCCTCCCGCCCGCAGGTTTCAAGGCGCAGGCCGGCGATCGCTGCGCCTATGACGCCGCCCTCGCCAATCTGGTGGCGGACTTCGCCCCCGATTGGGTGGTGCTGGCGGGTTGGATGCGCCTATTGACCATGCCTTTTTTGGGCCGCTTCCCGGGCCGGGTGGTGAACCTGCACCCGGCGCAGCCCGGCGCCTTTCCCGGGGTCCATGCCATCGAGCGCGCCTACCGCGCCTGCCAGGCGGGCGAGATCAGCGAGACCGGGGTCATGGTGCACCTGGTGCCGGACGAGGGCGTGGACGACGGCCCCGTGCTGGCCTGGGAACGCGTGCCGATCCAACCCGACGATACCCTTGACGACCTGGTGGCTCGGGTGCATGCGGTCGAGCACCGCCTGCTGCCTGAGGTCCTGCGCTGGCTCATCGCCGGCGAGATCCAGGTTCCCCTCGCTGGTTGACCTGACCTCCAGCCGCTTGCTTCCCCCAGGCTGCGGCATAGCTCTCTTCCTTTATATAGAGGTCATTGAGCACCCAATGCCGTTGGACGGCATGCACCCGGACAGGAAACTCGCTCCCTTTGTCATTGCGAGGCCCGGCAGGGCCGAAGCAATCTCCAACTGGCATGTTGGGGATTGCTTCAGGGCTATCGCCCTTCGCAATGACATAGGGAGTTTCTTGCCCGGCCATCTGTAGGCTCGCGACATAAAGAACTCAGCATGACATAATGCGATGTAGTCTCCCACCTTCTCATGGAGCTCCCTCATGCGCGCACTCCTAAGCGTCTCCGACAAGACCGGCCTGCTCGACCTTGCCCGCGGCCTGCAGGCCCTGGGCGCCAGCCTGGTCGCCAGCGGCGGCACCGCCAAGTCCCTGGCGAGCGCTGGGCTGGCGGTCATCCCTGTCTCTGACCTCACCGGCTTTCCCGATCTCCTGGACGGCCGCGTCAAGACCCTGCACCCTGCCGTCC
Source organism: Chloroflexota bacterium (assembly GCA_029782215.1). Classification (GTDB taxonomy): domain Bacteria; phylum Chloroflexota; class Anaerolineae; order J102; family J102; genus SSF26. The sequence goes on along the minus strand of JAKOVD010000041.1, from coordinate 12,897 downwards.
ACGGTCCCATCCTGGCCCGTCCCACCCCCGCCCACCTGGCCGAGCTCGAACGGCTCGGCATGGTCCCTATCGACCTGGTGGTGTGCAACCTCTACCCGTTTGAGCAGACGGTGGCTGCCGCCCATGTGAGCGAAGCCGACGCCGTGGAGCAGATCGACATCGGCGGCGTCACGCTGCTGCGGGCGGCGGCCAAGAACTTCGAGAGGGTGGCGGTGGTCGTCGATCCTGCCGACTACGAGATGGTGCTGGCGGCGCTGCAAGGCGAGGGTCTGTCCCTGGATCAGCGCCGCGCCCTCACCCTCAAGGCCTTTCGCCATACCGCCGCCTATGACGCCGCCATCAGCACCTATCTGACGCGCCGGGTCGAGGGTGAGACCGCCACGCCGGAGGTGCTCACCCTGACGGCCGAGCGGGTGCAGACCCTGCGCTATGGCGAAAACCCCCACCAGCAAGCCGCCCTCTACCGCTGGCGCGGTTACGAGCCTGCCTTCGTCCAGGTCCAGGGCAAGGAGCTCAGCTACAACAATCTCGGCGACCTTGACGGAGCCTGGGGCGCGGCCAACGAGTTCGCGACGCCGGCGGTGGCCATCATCAAGCACGCCAACCCCTGCGGGCTGGCCACGGCTGCTGACCTGGTGGCGGCTTACCAGGCCGCCTACGCTTCCGACACCGTCAGCGCCTATGGTTCCATCATCGCCGTGAACCGCACCGTCGATCGGTCCCTGGTAGAGGCCATCGGCTCCCTGTTCGTCGAGGTCCTGGCCGCTCCCGACTATACGGAGGAGGCTCTGACCCGGCTGGGCAACAAGCAGAACCTGCGCGTCATGAAGGCCACCGGCGCCGTCCGCTATCCCCTGGAGCTGCGTACCGTCGAGGGCGGCCTCCTGGCCCAGTCACCCGACAACGCCCTGATGGCCGAAACGCGGGTGGTCAGCCAACGCCGGCCCACGGCCGCGGAGATGGCCGACCTGCTGTTTGCCTGGCGCGTCGCCAAGTGGGTCAAGTCCAACGCCATCGTCTACGCCCACAACCAGGCAACCGTGGGGGTGGGCGCCGGCCAGATGAGCCGCGTCGACGCCGTCCACTACGCCGGCGTCAAGGCCGGCGAGCGGGCGCAGGGCGCAGTGATGTCGTCCGACGCCTTCTTCCCCTTCAGCGACGGCATCGAAGCCGCCGCCACCTATGGCATCACCGCCGTCATCCAGCCAGGAGGCTCCATGCGCGACGACGAGGTGATTGCCGCCGCCGATCGCCTGGGCATGGCCATGGTCTTCACCGGCATGCGCCACTTCCGGCATTGATCGCGTAGGGGCGACCGCACGTAGGGGCGACCGCATGTAGGGGCGACCGGCCCGCCGGCGGGTGCTAGCCCGCCGGCCCCGTCGCCCCTACGCGAATTGCGATTAAATCTCTTCCAGCGCCTCGGCCAGGGCGCGGTCCAGCAGATCCAGGCCCTCGTCCAACTGTGCCCGGGGGATGTTCAGGGCCGGGACGATACGCAGCCCGTTGGGGCCGCAGCCGATCAGAAGCAGGCCCAGGTGGAAGGCCCGCTCGATGACCAGGTTGCGCAGCGCCGCGTCCGGCTCGTTGTTCTCGCGGTTCTTGACCAGCTCGACGCCGATCATGACGCCTTTGCCCCTGACATCGCCGATCTGCGGGTAGCGCGCCGCCATCTCCCACAGTCGCTTCATGGCGTACTCGCCGCTCTCCGCTGCCATCTGGATCAAGCCCCCTTCCAGGAGCAGGTCGAGGGTGGCCAGGCTTGCGGCGCACGAGATCGGGTTGCCGCCGAAAGTGCTGGCGTGGGAGCCGGGAGGCCACGACATGATCTCCGAGCGGGCGACGATGGCGCCGAGGGGCATGCCGCTGGCGATGCCCTTGGCCAGGCAGAGGATGTCCGGCTGCACGCCCCAATGCTCGCAGGCGAACAGCTTGCCCGTGCGCCCCATGCCGGACTGGATCTCGTCGAGGACAAGCAGAATGCCGTGGCGATCGCAGATCTCCCGCAGGCCCGGCAGGAAATTCGACGGGGGCACGATATAGCCCCCCTCGCCCTGGATCGGCTCGACGATGATCGCCGCCACCTCGTCCGGCGGGACGGCCATCTTGAACAGGCGTTCCTCGATGTAGTCCAGGGCCGCCTGGCCGGGTTCCAGCCCGGGCCAGGGGTTGCGGAACGGATTGGGATAGATGGCGTGGGAGACACCCGGCACCAGGGGGGCGAACCCGCGGCGCTGCACCGTCTTCGAGGCCGTCAACGACAGGGCGCCGAAGGTGCGGCCGTGGAAGGCGCCGTAAAAGGCCAGGTAGCGCGGCCGTCCTGTGTGGTAGCGGGCCAGCTTCATGGCCGCCTCGATGGTCTCGGCGCCCGAATTCGTGAAGAACACCCGCGTGGGACCGTCGATCGGCGCCAGCGCGTTCAGACGCTCAGCCAGCTCGATCTGCGAGGGGTAGTAGAAGTCGGTTCCCGACATGTGCAGGAACTTGTCGGCCTGCTTCTTGATTGCTTCCACCACGGCCGGATGACAGTGACCGGTGTTGGTGACGGCGATGCCGGTGGTGAAATCGACATAGCGCCGGCCGTCCACATCCCACACCTCCGAGCCGAGCCCGCGATCCATGACGAAGGGGTAGCTGCGGGTGTACGAGGGGGACAGATTCTCACCATCTCGCTTGACATAATCTTCTGATTTGCTCAGCATCGGAACAACGGGTGCGATAGTCATAGACGTTCTCCCATGGGGTGGACCGGCGATTTCATTCGAGCTCCAGCTCGTGGATGAGCAGTCCGGGGTTTTTGGTTTCGATTTGGAAAAGGGTAGCGCCGGGCTGGAGTTGCAGTGGGATGCGGGCTTCGCCGCCGGTGCTCTCGCCGACAGGCCGCCCGGCGGCGTCGGCAACCACGTAGGGTTGGCTGGAGGCGGGCACGATGACCAGGGTGCGGGGGGCGCCGTCGGGGCTGTGGATGACCAGGGTGGCGGCGTCCTGCACCTGGCGGACGGGACCGGGTTGGCGGGCGCCCCAGTCATTGCCAAGCTCGATAAAGGGTAGGGGCGGCTCCGGGGGCCAGGTCTCGTAGACGGTCAGGCGGTCATCCTGGTAGCTGGGGGAGCGCCCCTGGAAAATGGCCGCCGCCAGGGCATCGGTGGCATCGCGTTCGGCGCCCCCCGGCATCTGGTAGCGATCGATCGCCACCCAGCGGATGCCGGCGAAGTCGAAGAGGGTGGGGGCATAGGCGGCCACATCGACGGCGTTGATGTCGGGTCCTTTGTAGCGGAAGTCGGAGATCACCGGGATGCGGCCCACCAGGGTGCGGGGGTCTTCGCGGCTGATGTAGCCGGCCGTGAGGGGCTTGCCGTGAACGGTCTGGTGCAGGAGGTAGTTGGGCCGGTCCCAGCTCATCGGCAGGTTCAGGACGGCGCCGGGACGGGGATCCGCTGCCAGCGTCTGGTACCAGGCCGGGGTGTCAGGCGGACTGACCGGATAGGGCAGCGGCGCAAACTCGAAGAGAACGAGGACCAGCGTGAGGGCGGCTCCCCATCGCTGCACCTGCGGGCGCTGCTCGAACCTGCCGAGCAGCGTGTACAAGCCGCCGCCGGCCAGCATCGCCACGCTGAGCATGACCAGCAGATCGTAGCGGGCCACGGTGCGGGCGATGTCGAGGAAGGGAAGACGGAGAAGGAGTGCATAGGGCAGGGGGACGGGCTGGCCGCCGGGCAAGCGGATAACCTGCCCGTTGAGGTGCAGGATGGGGCCCAGGGCGAACACGGCAAAGACCAGGGCGCTGAGCGCCCAGAACCACAGCCGGCGCCGCCACAGGCCGTAGATCGCCAGCAGCAGCGGGACCAGGCCCACGTAGACGGTGTTCTCGGCCGGGCTGGAGGGAAAGTGGCTGCGCATCTGCGCCGCCCACTCACCCCACAGGGGGTGCTGGCCCGAGGGCAGGACAAAGCCGAGCACGTCGGCGCTGAGGTCGGCGATCTGGCCGGCCGGCGGTCGCATGAAGCTGTAGGCCAGGCTTTCCCGCACCATGGGCAGCAGCAGCGGCGCTGTCGCCAGCAGGAAGATCGACGCCGTCAGCGCCGCCGAGGCCACCTGGTTCCGGTGAAGCTGGCGTCTGACCGCCAGCCAGACCAGGTAGAGCCCCGTCCACAGCGCCAGGTAGAGCACGGCATACCAGTCACACAGCCCGGCCAGGATCAGAAACAGGGCCGCCAACACCGCATCGCGGTAGCGGATGCCCTGCCCGCCGCCCGGCATGCCTCGCCGCGGGGCCAGGCTGCGCAGCAGGTACAGGGCGTAGAACGGCACGAACTGCAGGCTGAACACCTGCATGTGGCCGAGCAGATGGGCGAAATGGAAGGGTGCGAAGGTGAAGATCGCCCCTGCCACCACGCTGCTGGCCCACAAGCGCCGCCCCGGCCGGGCGCCCGCCCCGCTCAGGACCTCCAGGCTCAGCAGCGTCGCCCCATAGCCGGCGACCGTGAAGCTGAAGACGACCACGGCGTTGTAGGCGCCGTACAGATTCCAGGCTAGTTGTACCGGCAGGCTGCCCAGGCCGTTGACGACGTTGAGTGTCTGGAACCAAAGGGCGACGCCGGTGGGATGGTAAAGAGCGGTGGTGAAGTAGGGATGGGTGTGCAGCTCCAGGAGGGCACGCCGCACCCACCACAGATTCCAATAGTTCTGCCAGCCGTCAAAGGCGTCACCGGGAATAGCGCTGCCCAGCGACCGCGCCAGCGGCCAGGTCAGCAGGAGGGTGAGACCGCAAAAGAGCGCCAGGACGCCGAGATGGCGGCGGGGATGCGAGCGGTGCGCGGCAGACACGGGCAGGGCGATGGTGGGAAGGGCAAGCCCAGCCTCACAACCCGTTCAGGGACAGCCTGCTGCCGAGCAGCTCCCAGGCGCGGGTGCGTGCAGCCTCGCCGCGCTGGACCAGGGCAGCCATGCTGTCCTCGACCTCGTTCACGAAGGCGTCGTCGCCCATGTGCGCCAGGTTGATGCGGACGTTCATGCCGGCGATGCGCATCCCGGTCTGGGCCGCCAACAGGCCGGCGCCGCCATCACTGATGGCATTGGCGTTGCCCTTTTCGATCAGTTCCGGGCAGAGCTCGAGCACGGCCACACAGGCGGCCAGGGTTTCCAGCGGCACACGGGTGGCTTGCTTGAGCCCGGCCTGGATGGCCTCGTTGCGGGCGGCGACCTCGGCGGGCGTGTCCTTGGGGAGCTGGTAGGCGGCCATCACCTCTCCGTAGGCGGCCACATCCCGCTCGATCAGTGCGGTAAGCTGGCTGCGCAGCGCCTCGGCCTGGGCGACGATGCGCACCATGTCGTCGTTGACGGCGGCGTACTTTTTGCGGCCGATCGTCAGACGACCGACCATGCAGACAAGCGCCGCTCCCTGCGCTCCCGCCAGGCCTGCCACAGCGCCCCCTCCCGGCGCCGGCGAACCGCTGGCCAATTCATCAAGGAAGGTTTGCACGGCTAATTCACTCAGCATCGCTCAACTCCATCGTCCGTTGGGTCGCCGCCGGTCGATGATGCCTTGCGGTCATCACGCTTGCGCTTCATTGCCAGGTGCAGGCGACAACTTAAGTTGATTATAGCAGTGAGACATAGGAATGATATAATCGATGACATTGACCTGTTTCTGATGTTGCTGGCGCTTCTGCACGTTCTTGCGGCAAAGGCAACGTCTCTGCACATGCGATGTGCATCCCCCCAGAGAGGTCTCTATGAGTGAGGACAGGTATCGGTCGTGGCCACCGGACGATGAAGCGTCCGGAAATGATCAGTGGCAGGATGCCAACGCCGGCCAGCCGGACGCCGGCGATGAGGGTCTCTACGACTCATCAGGCACGATTCTCCAGGACGGAGAGGTTGAGGCTGAGAGTCCCCGCGGCCTGGGCGGCATCCCTCGCATTGTCTTCGCTATTGTCGCCGCAGTCGTGGCGCTGATCCTGCTGCTCGTGCTCTTCCAGGCGTGCCGCGGGCGCGGGCAGGCGACGCCTACGCCGACCGCCACGGCGGCGGCCACCACGGCGCCCATGCTGCAGCCCACGTTCACGCCTACCCTGGTGGTGCCTCTGACGCCCACCCTGGAGCTTACGCCCACGCCGGCGCCGCTCAAGCCCACGCCCGAACCTACCCTCAAGCCCGTCGCCAAGCCGACCAAGCCTGCGGGAAAGTACGTCGCCACCGGCAAGCCCATCAAGAAGGGGGTCCTGGTGCGCGTCAAGGGCACGGAAGGCCAGGGCCTGCGCTTCCGCAGCGGTCCCGGCGCCAGCTATGCCACCCTCACCGTCCTGCAGGATGGCGATATCCTGACGGTGCTCGATGGTCCGCAGAAGGCGGAAGGCTTCAACTGGTGGCATCTGAAGGCCGCCGATGGCACCAGCGGCTGGACTATCGCCAAGAACCTCCAGACGGTCGCCAAGCAGTAGCCAGCCCTCCCTCCCGACCAACCGAGCAGGGCCTGAGATGAGCGTCGAGTCAGCCGAACGCGCCACCCGGCTGCGCCAGCTTCTCAACTACCACGCGCACCGTTACTACGTCCTCGACGCGCCCGAGGTCAGCGACGAGGCCTATGACAGCCTGTTTCGCGAGCTGCAGCAGCTCGAAGAGCAGCATCCCGAGCTGATCACGGCCGACTCGCCCACGCGGCGTACGGGCGCGGCGCCTTCGGAGGGGTTCGTCAAGGTCGAACACCCGGCGCCGATGCTCTCGTTGAACAACGTGACCTCGGCTGAGGAGCTGGAGGCGTGGCGCGAGCGGGCGCTGCGCCTGCTGCCGGCAGGGGTCGGGCTGGAGTACGTGGTCGAGCCCAAGATCGATGGGCTCACCGTCGTCCTCCACTACGTCGACGGCCTGTTCACGCTGGGCGCTACGCGCGGGGACGGCCTGATCGGCGAGGACATCACGGCGAACCTGCGCACGCTGCGGAGCCTGCCCCTGCGCATTCCCGTCGACCCGGCCGTCGGACCGCCGCCGAAGCGGCTGGTCGTGCGCGGGGAGGCCTATATGTCCAAGGCGGAGTTCGCCCGCTTTCAGGCCGAGCAGGAGTCGGCGGGCGGCAAGCGCTACGTCAACCCCCGCAACACCGCCGCCGGCGCCCTCCGCAACCTGGATCCCGGCGTTACCGCCAGCCGGCCCCTGGACCTGTGGGCCTACCAGGTGGTGGCGATCGAGGGGGGACCGGTGCTGGCGACGCAGTGGGAGGCGCTCAACTACCTCATTCGCCTGGGCTTCCCGGTGGAGCGCAGCCAGAACCGGCTCTTCACCGACTACGACGAGCTGGAGCAGTACTGCCTGCACTGGGGGGAGGGGCGCGATAAGCTGTCGTATGAGGCCGACGGGCTGGTGATCAAGGTCAATGATTTTGCCCTGCAGGAACGGCTGGGCTATGTGGGCAAGGACCCCCGTTGGGCGGTGGCCTACAAGTACCCCAGCACCGAGGCGGTGACGCGGCTGCTGGACATCGTCGTGGAGGTCGGCCGCACCGGCGTGCTGACGCCGCGGGCGGTGCTGGAGCCGGTCTACCTGGGCGGCGTCACCGTCAGCTCGGCCACCCTGCACAACGCCGACTACGTCGCCGAGCGCGACATCCGCATCGGCGACACCGTGGTCCTCAAGCGCGCCGGCGAGGTCATTCCCCAGGTTCTGCGGGCACTGACCGAGCTGCGCACGGGGCAGGAGCAGGTCTGGCAGATGCCGGAACGGTGTCCGGTCTGCCAGGCGCCCGTGGTGCGCTATCCGGGCGAGGTCGCTTACTACTGTGAGAATCCCGCCTGCCCCGCCCAATTGGTGCGGCGGGTGGAGTTCTTCGTTTCGCGGGGAGCGATGGACATCGCCGGCTTCGGCGCCAGGCAGGCAGAGCTCTTTGTCAAAGAGGGCCTGATCCGCGAGGTGGCCGACATCTACGACCTGCCCTCCCACCGGCAGCGGCTGCTTGACATGGAGGGCTTCGGCGAGAAGAAGGTCGACAACCTGCTGGAGGCGATTGCCGCCTCACGCCAGCAGCCCGCCACGCGGCTGCTGACGGCCTTGGGCATCCACTATGTGGGCAGCACCGTCGCCGAGCTGCTGCTGGGGCGCTTCCGCTCCTTCGCGGCCCTGGCCGCCGCCACTGCGGAGGAGCTGTCGCAGGTGGAGGGCATCGGCCCGCGCATCGCCGGCTCCGTGGCGGAGTGGTTCCGCCAGCCGGCCAACCAGATCCTGCTTTCACGATTGGAGGCGGCGGGGCTGCAGATGGCCTTGGCCGAAGACCGCCCTGCCGCCGGGACGCGATCCCTGGCGGGCAAGACCTTCGTGATCACCGGCACCCTCCCCACCTGGAGCCGGGAGCAGGCCACTGACCTGATCGAGGAGAACGGCGGCCACGTCACCGGCGCCGTCTCGGCCAAGACCGACTATCTGCTGGCCGGGGAAAAGGCCGGCTCCAAGCTCGACAAAGCCCGCAAGCTCGGCGTGCCGATCCTCTCGGAGGAGGAGCTGCGCCGGATGGTGGGGTTGGCGTGAGCTACTGCCCGCGCTGTGCGGCGCCCCTGGAAACGGAGGTGCTGAACGGCCTGCCGCGGCGCGTCTGCCGGTCGTGCGGCTTCATCTACTGGAACAACCCCCTGCCGGTGGCGGGCGCGGCGGTCATCGATGCCGGGGGCCGGCTGCTGCTGGCCCGGCGGTCGGAAGAGCCGCGCCGCGGCTACTGGAACCTGCCGGCGGGGTTCATGGAGTGGGGCGAATCGGCCGAGACCGGCGCCCGCCGCGAGGTGGCGGAGGAGACCGGCATCGCGATCGAGATCACCGGCTATCTGGCCAGCGTGGGGGCTGGGCATGCGGAAAGCCCCTGGCACAGCATCACCTATGTCTTCTTCTACGGCCGGCCGGTGGGCGGCGTCCTGGCGCCGGGCGACGATGCCGAAGAGGTCGCCTTCTTTGCGCCCGGCGAGCTGCCGGCCGAGATCGCCTTCACCTCCAACCAGGTGGCGCTGGACCGCTGGCGCGCCGACAGGGCGGCCGGCCTTCCGGCGGCCTTGGGCCTGGCGGCCGGGCGCTGACGCCGGCCCTTCCTTCCCATCTTCATCCTCTTCCATCCCTCGACTAATCTACGGAGAACTCACATGGCGCAAGCAGCAACCATGCAGACCACGGCCCAGGTGCGCTTCAACCGCTTCCTGGCGCTGGTCTATCTTGTCATGGCGGTCGGCCTGGGCATCACGGCGCTGACCTCCACCTGGGTCAGCACCAACGAAGCCCTCATGAAGCGGATTCTCTTCGATCCGTGGTTCGCCTGGGGGCTGTTCATCCTCCAGATGATCGTCGTCTTTGTGCTCAGCGCCGCCGTGCTGCGCATGTCACCGATCGCCGCCCTGGTGCTCTTCCTGTTCTACTCCGCCCTCACGGGCGTCGCCATCTCGGCGATCTTCATCTTCTACAGCCAGGAGACCATCTACCGCACCTTCTGGGTGGCGGCCGGCATGTTCCTGCTCAGCAGCATCCTGGGTCTCGTCATCAAGCGTGACCTCAGCGGCGCCGCCCGGTTCCTGATCATGGTCTTCCTGGGCTGGTTCTTCGCCTATTTCTTCGCCATGATCTTCTTTCCCGGCGCCACGGGCGTCAACCAGACCCTGACCATCGGCGGCATCCTGCTCTTTGCCGGTCTCACCGTCTGGGACACGCAGCGGCTGAAGCAGCTTTCGACCCAACTGGAAGGCCGCAAGAGCATGGGCGGGCTGATCATCATTGGCGCCCTGTCCCTCTACCTGGACTTCATCAACCTCTTCCTGCTCCTGCTGCGCGCCTCACGGCGCTAGCCTGGCGGCGGCCAGCCGTTTTTCCGCGCACCCCTTTCTGATTTGACAGACCGCCCCTCCGGCGGCTAAACTGCGTCCCACAGTTGCATAAATCAAGGGGGCGTAGTGTAGCGGTTAACACGTCGGCCTGTCAAGCCGAAGATCGCGGGTTCGAACCCCGTCGCTCCCGTTCCAAGTAATTTTGGGGTGACAGAACACTCGAAAGCCTGACGACAAAATCGTCGGGCTTTCTTTTTTGGTTCGGTCATTTCACCGAAGAATCTTCGGTCAGAAGGCCGAATCGCAGAATCACCACGTTAAGCTCGACGCACAGCTCGTCGAGCCTTGATTGTTCTGGCGGCCAGGCGCCGAAGATCCTTCGGTCCAGACGCCAAACGGCAGTCGTTTTACCTCCCGTAGCCCGACGAGACCTTCTCGCCGGGCTTTTTTCGTTTCCGCCGCCTGTCGCTTTCACGCTGTCCCACCCACCCCTTCACCCCATCCCTGGAGGCCCCAAATGCCCAAGAAGTCCAGCCTGCTCAGACCGCCCAAGAACCCCCGCATCCCCACGCCACCCGCCCTTGACCTCTACACCATTGGCGAAACCGCCGCCATTCTCGGCGTCAGCCGGCGCTCGGTCACCAACTGGATCCGGGACAACTCCCTGCCCGCCATCCGCCTCGGGCCGGGCGTCCGCCTGCTCCGAATCCGCCGCACCGCCCTCGAAGCCTTCATCAGCCGCGGCGAACTCACACCGCCGCACATGCGCACCCCCAACGTCTACGACGACGCCCCCGGCCTGGAAGACAACTGGCCGGAGGAAGAAGCGCCGGAGGAAGAGGAGGAAGGCGAGCGCGAGTGGCTCTATGACAACACCGGCCACTACCTGCCGGAACCGGAGGTGGACGATGGTCATCGCCGATGATCGCGGCTTCGGGAACACCAAAGTCTGCGTCGACGGCCGGATCGCCGCGCTGCCGTCGATCGTCACCCGCCCGCAGAGCCTGGGCCTGGCCGGAATCGGCCTCAAGGTCGAGGCGCGGCCGACCGCCGTCGCCTTCGACGAGCATGTCTTCGCCGTCGGCGCCCAGGCCTGGCAGTGGGGTGCGCCCCTCTTCTCTCTCGACTTCACCTCGCTGGTTTCGCCCGAGCGCCTGGCCCTCTGGTATGCCGCCCTGGCGCAGATTCTCACACCCGACACCCCCCACAGCGCCGCCCTGGTTGTGGGGCTGCCCGTCGCCTCCCTGCAGGATGCGGACCAGGCGGCCTACCTGCTCGACGGGCTCAGGCGCCGGGTCAAGGCCCGCCACCACTTCCGGGTGGACGAACGTGCCTACGACCTCACCGTCGACTCCTTGCAGGTCCTGGCGCAGCCGGTTGGCGCCTACACGGACTGGGTCTTCGACGACGAGCTGCACGCCCGCAAGGGCGCGGGTCAGATGGAGGCAGCCGTGCTCGACATCGGCATGAACACCCTTGACCTCTTCGCCATCCAGGGCGGTCGCGCTCTGCCCCGGTACGTGGGCGGCGACAAGGTCGGGGTGCGGCGGCTGCTCAGCCTGCTGGCCTCCGACGGTCAGGAGCTGGTCGAGCTCGACGCCTACCTGCGCAGCGGGCGGCTGCAGCCCAGCGGGGACGCTCTCGACATCTGGCTGGGCGAGATCCTGGCCGTCGTCGAGCGCACCTGGCCGAGCGTGCGTCGTTTCGGCGCCGTCATCCCCACCGGCGGGGGCGCGGTCCTCCTCCGGCAGCGTCTGCACCTGGCTCTCAGCGCCAAGGGTGCGGCCCTGCACTGGCCCGAAGACCCGATCACGGCCAACGTGCGGGGGCTGTGGAAATGGGGCGTGCACCAGTGGGAGCGGAGGCAGCGATGAGCGCCGTCCTGGTCAAGCCCGACGGCACCCTGGTGGTCACCCTGCGGCTCACACTCAAGCCCGCCCGTGACGCCCCCCTAATCGCCCTGGTGCGGGCGGCCCCGCCGGGAGGGCTGGCCGGGGCCGTGCGCGAGGCCATGCGCAGTGGCATCGGCGACGAGCAGGCTTTCGCCAGCGGCGAGGAAGAAGAGACCTTCGAAATGGACGCGCTCGGCATCGTCCTGTGAGCCCCGTGAAGGCGAACACACTCTTGAGCTCTCGCTCTGCCGGCTGTGAACCGATTCCTCAACCTGCGACCGGGGGCGTAACACCGCTCCGGCTGTGTTACATCCCCGGTCGCCCGAACCTCTACGGAGACACCCGCCATGAGTCCCACACCCTCCCGCATCCCCCTGCCGCCCCAGCAGAACGAGGCCGAAGAGGCGCTGCTCGGCAGCCTCCTCATCGACCCCGATGCCCTGCTGCAACTGCCCGCCCATCTGGCCGGCGAGCACTTCTACCGCCGCGCACACGGCGCCATCTACGAAGCCATGCTTGCCCTGCAGCGCCGGCAGCAGCCGATCGACTACCTCACCCTGGCAGCACAGCTCGAACAGGAAGGCAGGCTCGACGAAGTCGGCGGCGGCGCCTACCTGGCCCGGCTCGTCAACGCCGTGCCCAGCGCCGTCCACGCCCCGGCCTACGCCCGCCTTGTCCTTGAAGCTGCCCAGGCCCGCCACCTCATCCAGGTGCTCAGCCGCAACATCACCCACCTGTACGACGGCGCCCGGGCGACCGGCGACGTCATCGCCGATCTCGAGCACGAGCTCCTCACCCTGTATCGGCAGAGCCGAGGCGCCGGTCCCCGCCACATCGCCGACATCGGCCGCGAGGTCATGAGCGGCCTGGAGGCTGCGGTGAACGGCGAGGCGCCGGCGCCCTTCACCACCGGCTACGGCGAGCTCGACCGGCTGCTGGGTGGCTTCCAACCGGGCGACCTCATCCTGCTCGGCGCCCGCCCGGCAATGGGCAAGACCGCCCTCCTTCTCAACTTCGCCGCGCATGCCGCCCGTCAGGGGCGGAGCACCCTCTTCTTCTCGCTGGAGATGTCGGCCGACGCCCTGCACCGGCGACTGCTGGCGGCGCACACCGGCGCCAGCCTGCTCGATGTCAACCGGCGGCGGGTCGGGGAGAGCGCCTGGCCGGCCCTGCAGAAAGCCGCCGCCGGCATCTCCCAGGCGCCGATCTGGGTCGAC
>JAKOVD010000016.1 GCA_029782215.1 Chloroflexota bacterium | reverse complement strand
GCGCCCTTCAAGTCGCCGGGGTTCCTCCAGGACAAGTCAGCTATCTCGATGCTTTGGGATTGTGAAGCGCCCACGGTACCGTCGCTTGTTGTCCGGACCCGACACCAAGCGACGGAAGCCCAAAGCTGCGCCTGTCTTCATTCCGGCAAGCTCCACCAACACACGATCTTGTGTCACCAACACAAGATGGAACCGAGCCTGCGGAGGACAGTGTGTGCTGCCGCCAACGCTGTTCCCTTGTGCGCCGCTGTGGCGACATCGCCCCGCTCGTCAAGCCCGCGCCGGCAGATCTGGCGCTTTCGCGCCTGCATCCTCCCTGTCACCGGATGGCTGCTCTTCCGGGTGGACGTGTTTGCCGAGCACATAGCCGATGGCACGCAGCAGACCCGTTTCCGAGGAGGTGGGTTGGGCGCGGCGCAGCAGGCGGCCGAGCTTGAGCCGCTTGGCCGGTTCCTGACCTGGTTTGTAGAACCCGGCCACCTGGAGGACGGTGTGAAGCGAATCCAGAGCCGCCGTGAACTCCGCTTCCGTGGCAGGAGGGTCGTCGCTGTCCAGGAGCATCGCCGCCTCTCCGGTTTCGGCAACGGCTGCCTGGCGCAGCTCGTAGGCCGTGAGCAGGACCGCCTGCGCCAGGTTCAACGAAGGATAGGCAGGATCCGTGGGGATACTGAGCTGGTAGTGAGCCTGATCGACGACTTCGTTGGGCAGGCCCCAATCCTCACGCCCAAAAAGGATGGCGGGAGAGCCGGTGCGCGTGTGGTCGAGCAGGATGGGAGCCAACTGGCGTGGGGTGCCGCCGCGTGGGGCCAGCCGCCGGCGCCGGGCGCTGGCGGCGACCACCAGATTGGCATCGGCCAGGGCGCTGGGCAGATCGTCGTAAACCTCGATCCCTTCCCGGAAGATCGCACTGCGATGCGCCGCTGCCTCGACGCGTTCCGGGCTGTAGACCAGGGGGTTGACCAGGCGCAGCCGCTGCAGGCCCATATTCATCATCGCCCGCACGACGCCCCCGATGTTGCTGGGGTCGCGCGGCTCCACCAAGATGATGATGATGCGGTCAAGCGCTGGAGTGGGAAGGGACGGCGACATGAGGTGCAGTATACACTTAAGTCGCGCTCTGCAGACCAGGCAGCCAGGCCGCCAGTGTCTGCGCGATCACCTTGAGCGACACGGGCTTGCTGAGATAGCCGTCCATTCCGGCCTCCAGGCAGTGCTCGCGATCCTCTGCCATGACGTGAGCGGTCATGGCAATGATGGGAACGGCGTGGTTGAGCACCGCCGATTCCCGGCTGCGTATTTGCCGCGTGGCCTCCAGACCATCCAGCCCGGGCATCTGGAAGTTCTCAGCTCCAGCTCGAACACTGTTTCTTCCGCCGGAGCGTTCTGAGTGAGATCACTCCCTTCGCTGCTGGGGACGCCGATCTGGCCCCCATCATATCCACCAGATCCTTGGCAATGGCAAGACCCAGCCCGGTGCCGCCGTAGCGCCGTGTGGTGGAGGGGTCTGCCTGGCGCGAATTTCTAAAACAGCCGCTCCTGTTGTACGGCATCCAGGTTGTGGCCAGTGGAGTCTGACACTCACGAAATAAAGGCAGGCTGCCCTAGCGGGCGGGCGTGTCCGCGTCCGCCGGGGGCTGCCGCAGCCAGCGGTCGATCTCTTCGGCCAGAACCTTGGGCGACACGGGCTTGCTGACGTAGCCGTTCATCCCCGCCGCCAGACAGCGCTGGCGATCATCTTCCATGGCGTGTGCGGTCATCGCGATGACGGGAATGGCATGGTTGAGCACCGCGGACTTGGGGTCGCGAATCCGGCGCGTCGCCTCCAGACCGTCCATTTCTGGCATTTGGATGTCCATCAGCACCAGGTCGTAGGGCTTGCTCACCAACGCTTGCAGCGCCTCGGTGCCATCGGCCACGGCATCGGCCTGGAATCCCAGTTTTTTGAGGATGCCTAACGCCACCATCTGATTGACGGGGCTGTCTTCGGCTACCAGGACGCGCTTGGGGGCAGGCTGTGGAGCCGTTTCTGAACCACTGGACTGCTGAGCCATGGTATCTCCTTGAATGTGTTGAGCAGTTCCAACGGGCTTTCCGTTTGTATCTTCCGCAGGTTCGACGTCTGTATGACGCCTGGCGCCCTCTGCCGGCCGGCCGGCAAGGGCGCGCAGTATCTCGTAGATCTCCTTTTGTCGTACGGGCTTGGACAGCACCCTGACAAAGCCCATCTTCAGGATGCCTGCCACATCGCTCTTTGGCCCGAGCGGCGCCAGCAACACCAGGTTTGTCTGTGGCTGCATGGCACTTGCCTGAGCGGTATCTGACCCTCCCATCACCCGGCCCAAGGCGGCGCCGTCCATGTCCGGCAGCGTCATGTCCAGCAGCGCCAGCCGGAAGGGATCACCTTCCTCTGTCGCTCGCCAGAGGGTCTTGAGGGAGGTGTGTGCATCCACTGCGGCAGCCGGGCGCATGCCCCCTGCCGCCAACTGCGCCAGCAGCACCTCAAGCACGGTGGTGTTGTCATCGACCACCAACACGCGCACCCCGTGCAGGGCATCCCTGCCGCCATCGGGGTAGGCGCCCTCGGAGTGGGCACGGGGGCCAGGGTAGGCACGGGGGCCTACCCCTACGGGGACCGTCAGGGGGAGGGTGAACCAGAATTCCGACCCGCGCGCTTCGCCGCTGTGGACGCCGATCTCGCCTCCCATCATCTCGACGAGTTCCCTGGCAATGGCCAGGCCGAGGCCGGTGCCGCCGTAGCGGCGCGTGGTGGAGGCATCGGCCTGGGTGAATTTCTGGAACAGACGCGCCTGGTCTTCGAGCTTGATGCCGATGCCGGTGTCGCGGACGCTGAAGTGAAGCTTTGCGAATTGCGGATGGTGAATTGCGGATGGCGGATCCGCCGGAACATCGGCCCTATCCCGCCATCCGCCAGCCGCATTCCGCAATTCCACCCACACGGCCACTTCGCCCTGATGGGTGAATTTGATGGCGTTGCCCACCAGATTGGTCAGGATCTGGCGGAGGCGGCCGGGGTCGCCGGCGAGGAGGGAGGGAACATCGGGGGCGATGGCGCAGACGAGCTCGATTCCCTTTTCCTGGGCTCGCAGCGCCTGCGGCATCGCAAAGTCCTCAAGGAGGGTCACCAGGTCAAAGTCGACGTGCTCCAGCTCCAGCTTGCCGGCCTCGATCTTGGAGAGATCGAGGATGTCGTTGATGAGCAGGAGCAGGGCGTCGCCGCTGCTGCGGATGGATTCGGCGAAGCGCCGCTGCTCGGCGTCCAGGTCTGTGTCCAGCAGCAGCTCAGTCATGCCGATGACGCCGTTCATAGGGGTGCGGATCTCGTGGCTCATGTTGGCCAGGAAGTCGCTCTTGGCGGCGTTGGCGGCTGCCAGCTCGGACGTGCGTTCGGCCACCCTGCGCTCGAGGTCGGCGTTCAGATTGAGGAGCGCTGTCTCCGCCTCCTTGCGCTCGGTGATGTCGGCGGTGATGCCCTCCATGCGCAGGGGTGCACCGTCAGGGGCATAGATGACACGCGCAGTCGCGGAAAGCCAGTGGATAGAGCCGTCAGGCCAGACGGTGCGGTATTCCTGGTGGTAATCTCCCTTCTCAGCGACAACCCGGTCAAGCTGGGTCTTGACGGCTTCGCGATCGTCCGGGTGCACGGCGGTCAGGAAGGTGTCGTAGGTCAAGGCGGTGCCGGGTGGGAAGCCGAGCATGGCCAGGTTGGCGGGTGACGAGTCCTGTTCGTTGGTGACAAGGTCCCAGTGCCAGGCGCCCAGTCGGGCGGCGTCGATGGCCAGACGCAGGCGCTCGGCGCTGCTCCGGACTTGCTCTGCGGCCTGTCTGTGCTCAGTCGTATCCAGGAGCAGCGAAACATACGTGGAGGGCTGCCCGGCCTGATCATGCAGCAACGCCATCGAGGCGCTGACCCAAATGGCGCCGCCGTTCTTGAGCAGGTAGCGCTTCTCGAGCGTTTGGGGTCTGCCGCCGCCGATCAGGGTCTGGCGGAGGCTTGCATCGGCTGGCCAATCGTCAGGGTGCGTGAGGTCCTGGACACCGAGCGACAGTAGCTCCTCGCGCGAATATCCGGTCATGGCGCAGAAACGGTCGTTCACGAACAGATAGCGACCCTCCATGTCCGTTTCGGCGATGCCGGCGATGCCCTGACCGACGACGGCGCCCAGGCGCTGGTCAATCGCATGCTGGGCTGCGATCTTGATCTGCTGGCGCTGTTGGCGCCCGAGGACGAAGCCGACATAACACACGTTGACCAGCAGAGTGAAGAGCAAATTGCCCAGGGCGTATGCCCGGATGTCGGGTTCATCTGACACGATGTTGAGTGTGCCAATGCCTACACCCACCTGGAAGACGCGCAGCAGGGTCCCTGCGGCGGCGGCGATGAGGACCCAGGCGAGCACCTGAGCGCTGCGGTTCTGCTGTTCGCGCCCCAGACGCCGGGCCAGGGCCGCCATGTGCAGAAGCACCACCACGCTGGCCAGCGGCGCAACGACTGCCCGCAGGGCATCACTCCCTTCCACCCGGCTGCCCTGGTAGATCAGTCCGAATCCCAGGGTCGTCGCTGCCATCTCCCACCCGGACCACGGCTTGACCAACTCAAGGCGCAGGGCCTGCGCGAAGCAGAGGAGGCCGGAAAACAGCAGCAGGTTGGCAAGCGTGAAGGAGGCCCAATCGGGGATAAAGCCGCGCAGTCCAAACAGCAGCAGGGCGAGCCCGTAGAGAATACCGCCGAAACACCAGAACGCTGTTGCCCGCGACCGTTGGCGCACCAGCACAATCCAGCCCGTGATCGAGATCATCAGATAGACCAGGGCCAGAATCAGATAGGAGTTGAGAGGGTCAATGCGTATCATTGCAGCTTATAAGCGACGGCCGTTGCTGACAACGCGGAAAGGGGCTGTAGGGAGGCGAGCCATCTCTAGGGTGCCACGCCACAGCGGCACGGACGACCATCATTGATGCCACCCTAAGCCTATGGACTTTGTGGCACGCCGTCATCTGCCGTGTGGCCAGATATGCATATGCCGGATGGCCAATAAAATGAATGCCATCCGCTGTGGGAGGAGATCGGCGGTTTGAGGAGCAGTTTCTTGGGTCACAGACCGCTGGATTACAATGCTTTCTGTCGACCAATTTGCTCACCTATCGGAAGGAGTTCCATCATGCGTAAGGTTCGCTGGGGTATTCTAAGCACCGCCCTCATCGGCACGGACAAGGTGATCCCCGCCATGCAGCGGGGCCAGTACTGTGAGGTGATCGCCATTGCTTCGCGCAGCCTGGACAAGGCGCAAGCCACGGTGCAAAGGCTGGGCATTCCCAGGGCGTACGGCAGCTATGAAGCGCTGCTGGCCGATCCCGATGTGGACGCCATCTACAATCCTCTACCTAACCACATGCACGTGCCCTGGTCGATCAAGGCGCTGGAAGCCGGCAAGCACGTGTTGTGCGAGAAACCCATCGGTCTCAGCGCGGCCGAAGGCCAGCAGTTGGTCGATGCCGCCAGGGCCAGGCCTCAGCTCAAGGTGATGGAAGCGTTTATGTTCCGCCACCATCCCCAGTGGCAGAAGGCCCGGCAACTGGTGCGCGAGGGTGCCATCGGACCGCTGCGCACCATCCAGACCTTCTTCTCCTACTACCTGGCCGAACCGGACAATATCCGCAACATCGCCGAGATGGGCGGAGGCGGTCTGATGGACATCGGCTGCTATCCCATTTCCGTTTCACGCTTCATTTTTGCGCGAGAGCCAGAGCGCGTGAGCGGCTTCGTCGAGTATGACCCCAACTTCCATACGGACCGTCTGACCTCCGCCCTCATGGATTTCGGCGCCGTCGACGGGGCTGCCAACACCGCCACCTTTACGGTGGGCACACAGCTTGCGCCCTACCAACGGGTCAATATCTTCGGCAGCACGGGTCGCGTCGAGATCGAGATCCCCTTCAACGCCCCGCCCGACCGCCCTTGCCGGATGTGGCTGGAGACCGCCGCGGGTATCGAGGAGATCTTGCTGCCTACCGCAGACCAGTACACCGTGCAAGGCGACCTCTTTGCCCTGGCAGTCCTGGAGAATGCCGAAGTGCCCACGCCCATCGAAGACGCCGTCGCCAATATGCGGGTCATCGAGCGCATCTACGAGAGTGCACGCACAGGCGGTTGGGCTTAGGCGTGTGACGAACCCAGGTTTAATAAAGAGCCCTTTGGACATGACGCACCAAAGGGCTCTTTGTTTGCAGCGGCAGCTACCGGCAGAACGCGGCCAGATCGTTGGGCAGGTGGAGGCGGTCGCCGGCAAGTGGTGTGAGAACAGGACCGCTGAAGATTCCGGCCGCCTCGTCCCGCCAGACTGCGGGATCGCCCGCGCTGCGGTGCACCAGAGCGAGGCAGCGCACGCCTGCCTGTTGGGCAAGCGCGCCCGCCGCACGGGCGCTGCTGTGAACCTCGCCGACGTCCTCGCCGGAGCTTTCCAGGTAGGTGGCCTCGTGGATGAGCAGGTCAACGCCGGCGGCCAGCTTCGCCACCGCCTGCGATGGGGTGGTGTCCCCGGAGTAGACGAGGCTGAAGCGCCCCTGCGTCCCCGCGTCTGCTGAGGGAGAGATATCCAGGCGGATGGCGTAAGCGGGTACGTTGCCGTGATGGGCCAGCGCCAGACGAACCGTGACGCCGGGCAGCGCCGGACAGGGGTGAGCATGGTCGCACGGCAGGGGGTGATAGGCGATCTGCGGCTCCAGCCTGACCAGCAAGCCGGGATAGACCACGTGCATCAACTGGCGCCAGGCTTCCAGGACGGGCGCCGCCCCCATCAGGGTGCGAAAGCCGGGGTAGAAAGGCAGCACGACGCTGCCCACCATATGGTCGCCATGCTGGTGGCTGAAGTAGACGTGTGTGATGGCTGCCGGATCGATGCCTGCCCGGTGCAGTTGCATGAGCACGGCCGGCCCTGCGTCGAGCAGCAAGTTGGCATCGCCATGCCGCAGGAGCATGGCCGTGTGGTCGCCGGGTGTTTGCGGACGGATGGCGCCCGTGCCGAGGAAGATCAGTTCAGTCATGGGTTTGGGAGACCGGGGCGGTCTTGTCAGACGGTAAACGATGAGGCAAGCTGGTCGATGGTGTAGCCGAGCGCCTGCTCCAGGTAGGGAAGATGATCCCCGCGCACCGGTTCGCCGGTCGGCAGGCGGCCCGCGAGCAGGTCATCCCGGCGCAGCCAGTGGTCGTGTGGCCCCAGGGTCAGTTCTCGCAGGCCGGCGGCGCGAAAGACGCTGAACCGGTAGGCCGTGAGGGCGCCGAACGAAGGTGAAAGCCGCGTGGCGCCCGCGAAGCTGGCCAGCGGTTCCAGCCGGAAGTCCCCCCGTGCATGGCTGACCTGGCCGTCGAGCTCTTCTTCAAACTCGCGGATTGCGGTCTCCCCGATGGGCTCCACCCAGTCCAGGTTCTGCTTCTGGCGACCGCCGATGATCTGGAACTGGCCGGCGCGTTCGTCCCATTGGCCCAGGAAACAGGGAGGCTCCTGGGCTGCATCCCGGCGCTGCACCACCAGGACTTGGGCCACAGGCGTGAAGCGGATGGGCGGCGCTGCCGGGTCTCGGCGCTGGCGCTCGGCCTCGAGCCAGTGGACAAGAGTGGTGCCGTGGCGCAAGCCTTCGCCGGCGGTGGTGCCCACCTCGGATGACCAGTCGGGGATGACGGGGCCGGAAGTCTCGGCCCAGGCCGCCAGGCTGTGGAGAAAGTAGTAGGCAGGCTGCGAGACGGCGCGGATACCCGCGGGCGAAAACTCGACGGCGCCCCACACCTGGAGCATGGCCGCCAGCCCCTGCCCAATCACGGAACCGCCGGGGAGATCGTCCAGGGAACGCGGTTCATGCCGCGACTGGGGGATGGCCCGCAGCCAGGCGGCAAGAAGGGAGCGGTCGATGGGCGCGCGCACGGGTCTCCTCTACATCGCAAAGACGAAGCCTGAGTCGCTGTGGTCAGCGTCGTGGAGCACAGCCACCTCGCTCTTTATCTGCATTCATCTGCGTCATCAACAAGGTCCATCGCCGCCCATCGGCGGCACACGACCACATTCGGGCTTGCAGCTCCTACTCTGCGATCAGTTTAGCAGGTAGGCCGGGAAAGCCCGAAACCCTGTGACCCTGTGGGGTCCTGGGGTCCCGGCCCGCGCCTCCCGATCGATACGCCTTGGGCGTGACGCCTACGCGTCGTCTGTGACCCTGGACCGCGTGCGCTTGAGCGCACCGCGGCGCTTCTTCATCTCTTCCCGGTGGGCGCGTTCTGCCTTGGGCACGGCGGTGTGAAGACGCCGGCGGCGCGGGCGCAGCGCTGCGGCTACCAACTGGACGAAGCGCTCCGTCACCGCCTGGCGGTTGCGTTCCTGGCTGCGCGTGTCATTGGCTACCAGGTGGAGGATGCCCTCTTGGTCGATCCGGTTCGCCAAGGCCCCGGCGATCAGGGCGCGCTGGCGGTCGGTCAGGCTGGGCGAACCGGCGACGTCCCACAGCAGCTCGACCTGCGTTTCGCTCTTGTTGACATGCTGGCCACCCGGTCCGCCGCTGCGGGCAAAGCGGTATTGGATCTCGGCCAGGGGAATGGCCAGGCCGGCGGTGATCGCCAAAGTGTTGTCGCTCATCAGCCGCTATAATAGCACTGCTGCTCCGCGACCTCAGGCGCCGCCTGAGGGGTAAGCGGCTTTCCCTCTGCCTGCGACGGGCAGATCCTTCCGGAGAAGACCATGCTGCAGCCCGCCCAACGCACCAACCGTTTTCAGGAGTCGATGATCCGGGAGATGACCCGGTTGGCGCTCCAGCACAACGCCATCAACCTCAGCCAAGGCTATCCCGACTATGACCCGCCGCCGGCGGTGCTCGAGGCGGCGGTCGCGGCCCTGCACGCGGGCGCCAACCAGTACACGGTCACCTGGGGCTACCCACCCTTGCGCACCCGGTTGGCTGAGCTCTACGCGGCGCGGCTGGGCTGGGATGTCCAGCCCGACCGGCATATCGCCGTCACCTGCGGGGTGAGTGAGGCGATCTGCGCCAGCCTCCTGGCGGTGCTTGACCCGGGCGACGAGGTACTGCTGCTCGAACCTGCCCACGAGAACTTCCGGCCTGCCGTGCTGTTTGCCGGCGCCGAGCCGGTGGCGGTGTCCCTGGACCGGCCTCACTACCGCCTGGACGGCGACCGCCTACGGGCGGCGGTGACGCCCCGCACGCGCGCCCTGATTCTCAATACGCCGCACAATCCCACTGGCCGTGTCTTCGCCGGTGAGGAGCTGACAGCCATCGTCGACGTGGTCACACAACATGACCTGGTTCTGATCACGGATGAGATCTACGATCACATCCTCTATGACGGTCGCCGCCACCTCTCACCGGGGAGTCTCGAACCCCTGCGCGAGCGCACCATCACGATCGGGGGGCTGGGCAAGACCTATGCCGTGACCGGTTGGCGGCTGGGGTACGCCATTGTTCCCGACCCGTTGGCCGGCGCCGTGCGCGCGGTCCATGACTTTCTCACCATCTGCGCGCCTACGCCCCTTCAGGCCGCGGCCGTAGCGGCGTTGAGTCTGCCCGACTCCTACGAGGCTGAGCTGCTGGCGGCCTACCACAAGCGGCGCGACCTGATGGTATCCTTGCTGGCCGGCCTGGGTTTTGGGGTCGATCGTCCGGAAGGCGCCTATTACGTGATGGCTGCCTACGGCGATCTGCCTTTGCCGCAGGCGCAGTGGAGCGCTGTTGATTTTGCCCGCTGGTTGACGACTGCGGTGGGCGTGGCGGTCGTGCCGGGCGGCCACTTCTACGGCGACCACGGCCAGGGCGAAGGGGTGGTGCGTTTTGCTTTCTGCAAGCGCATCGAGACCCTGCAGGCGGCGGCGCAGCGCCTGCGCGAGGGGTTTGACCGGGCGAACACCTGAAGGGGTCCACGCCGGCCGCAAAGGGCGATGATCGGCCTGAAAATCATGGACAGACCCCGCCCCGATCGGCGATAATGACAAACGAAATCGCAAAAGGGAGGTTCATCGATGAGTATCCCAACCGATCACCATCTCTGGCTGGCCATGAGCGATGTCGAGCGCGAGCTGCCGCCTCACCTGGCGGCGACGCTTGACTACTACGTCCAGGAAACGGACTTGGATGTTTGGACCTGGTTCACGTTCCTGCGGGTGTTGGCCGCCGAACCCGAGCCGGCCACCGAGGGGAGTCTGCTGGAGCAAAATCCCTATACGAACCCACAGCGTGGTCTGGCGCAACTGCGGGCGGGGGCGGCCCGCGGCTACGTCACCGAGACGGAGGGAGCGTTCCGCCTCACCGCCGCGGGCCGCACGGCAACGCAGACCTTTGCCGATGACCTGCGGACGATCATGGTCGCGGTGGACCCCCTCTCTCCTGCTGACGGGGAGCGCCTGGTGAGCTTGCTCGACCGCCTCGTGCAGGCGAGCCGCCAGGCATCGCCCCCACCTGAACCCAGGCTGTTGTCCCTGAGCTACCGCCTCATGCCGCTGCCCGTCCCGCCGCTGCCCGCCATCGATCAACTGCTCTCCTGTCTGTCAGCCTATCGCGATGATAGCCACGTCGCTGCCTGGAAGCCGTCCGGGCTGCCGGGCCCCGCCATCGAGGCGCTCACCCTGCTTTGGCGAGATGGGACGCCCTCCCTTGAGGTTCTGCACCAGCAGCTCGTCCGCCGGCGCCATCCGCGCGAGGTGTATCGCCAGGCCCTGGCGGAGCTGCGCGAGCGCGGGTTTGTCTCGGGTCCCGATGAGGCCCTGGTGCTGACCGCCGCCGGCAGCGCCTTTCGCCAGGAGGTCGAGGAAGCTACCGACCGTTTCTTCTTTGCCCCGTGGGCCTGTCTTGACGCCGGTGATCGAAACCGGCTTGACGACCTCCTGGGCCGGCTCTGCGAAGGCTTGAAGCAGGAGAGCGCAGTGTAGCCAGGAGAAGCGAGGTCGGGCGACCGCCGGGCCGAGAGGTCCTCTCTCCCATTCGCAATCCGCAATCCGCAATTCGCAATTCAACATGGTCCTTTCCGCTGAGCTTGCGTCCTTGCAGAACCTGCTTTCCCAGCGCGCCGATGGCGAGTATCGCGCCGGCCTGCTGCGGGTGGCCCCCACGTCGTTGGCGGTCTACGGCGTGCGGATGCCAGACCTGGAGGAACTCGCCCGCGACTGGCAGGCCGCGCATCCCCAGGTGTCCGATGCTGAGCTGCTGGCCCTGGTGGAAGCCCTGTCGACGGCGGGCTCGCGCGATGAGCAATTGCTGGGGCTGGAGCTGCTGCTTCGTTACCCCAAGCGCATCCCCGGGCTGGCATGGGCGCTGTTTGACGGTTGGCGGCGCGGCATCGATAGCTGGCCGGTGTGTGACCTGCTGGCCACCAAGGTGTTCGGACCCTGGGTCATGGCCCAGCCGCCCGATCGCCTGCCCTACCTGGAACTGCTGATCGGCGATGCCGATGTATGGAGCCGGCGCCTGGCCCTGGTGGCGACGGTGCCGATCAACCGGCGGGCCAACACCGCCGTGCCGGCGCTCACGCTGGACCTGGTCGACCGCACCGCTCACGAACGGGACCCCATGATCAGCAAGGCCATCTCGTGGGCGCTGCGCGAGCTCACCAAGACCCATCCCGATGCTGTCGACGCCTTTGTCGCCAGCCATCGCGGCGCCCTGCCCGCGCACGTCCTGCGCGAAGTCAACAACAAGCTCACAACCGGTAAGAAGAGTTGAACTTTCAACGTTCAGCTCCCAACCAGGAGATCAACATGTCCAATCGCCTTCGTCTAGGTCTCAATCTCGGCTATTCCGGCGCCCGCCTGCAGCTCCCCCTGGACATGGTGTTGGAGGCTGAGCGCCTGGGCTATCACGTCGTGTGGGCGGCCGAATCCTATGGCTCGGATGCGGTGACGCCGCTGGCGTGGCTCGGCGCCCTGACCCAACGGATTCACCTGGGCACGGCGATCATGCAGATGCCGGCGCGCACCCCCGCCAACACGGCGATGACCGCGATCACGCTCGACCAGCTTTCAGGCGGGCGATTCTTGTTGGGTTTGGGCCTGTCGGGCCCCCAGGTCGTCGAAGGCTGGCATGGGGTGGCCTATGGCAAGCCGCTGGCGCGGACCCGTGACTATGTGAGCATCGTGCGCGCCATCTTTGCGCGCGAAGCGCCCCTGGTGTACAGGGGCGACTCCTACCAGGTGCCCTATCAGGGAGCGGACGCCACCGGGCTGGGGAAGCCGCTCAAGAGCATCCTGCACGGCCGCCCCGACCTGCCCATCTACCTGGCGGCGATCGGCCCGAAGAACGTCGAGCTGGCGGCTGAGATCGCCGACGGCTGGCTTCCCATCTTCCTGGCGCCTGGCCACTACGACCAGACCTACCGCGCCCCCATCGAGGCCGGGTTGGCCAGGGCCGGAGGGGGCAAAGACCTGGACCGCTTTGACATCGCCGCCACCGTGCCTGTCGTCCTGGGCAACAACCTGGAGGAATGCCGGAACATGGTCAAGCCCTTTGTCGCCCTCTACGTGGGCGGCATGGGCGCCCGCGACAAGAACTTCTACTTCAACCTGGCCTGCCGCATGGGCTATGAGGAGGCGGCCAACCGCATCCAGGATGCCTACCTGGCCGGCAACAAGGGCGCCGCCATGGCCGCCGTTCCCGACGCCCTGGTGGACGACATCGCCCTGGTGGGGCCGAAAGCGCGGATTGCCGAGCGCCTGGAGGCTTGGCGCCAGAGCCCGGTGACGACCCTGAACGTGTCGACTTTTGACATCAACGCCGTGCGCGTGATGGCGGAATTAGTGCTATGATGGAGTGAGATGGGAACAGCCGGCAGGTGAGGAGATCAGGAGACCGGACGCCCGGGCAACCGGGCGGCTTCAGGTTTTCCCGTTTCCTGTTTCCCTGGCTTCCCACTCCACTTTCTCCCTCAACAGGCAGGTTGATCATGGCGAACAACGGCAAAAGCGGTTTTCCCCTGCGGCGCACCAAGAGACTGGTCATGGGCGAACCCTGGGAGCTGTCCGGCTATACGGTGCAGCCGGTGGCGCAGGCGCGCGCCTGGCACTGGACCAAGGAGGATGGGCAAGCTGGGGGCGGCGTGGTGCGGCTGAAGCCGGTTGAGGTCATTGTCAGAGATGCCAACGGCGGGGAGAGGCGCGTGTCGCTGCCGCCGCCGAATCGGGCCCCGCTCCTGGGTATGTGGGCGGGCGCTGCCGCCGTGGCCGCCGTGTGCAGCCTGGCGATGCTGGTCATCAGCCTGCTCGGCGCGCAGCGGCAGGCGGCCCGATGGCGCCCGAAGCTCCTGAGCATGAAGTTGACAAGGCGGTAGAGACGGGGGAGACCGGGACACCGGCCCTCTTTCGCCTTACGTCTTAAGCAGTACGCCTTACGCATCACGCAACCCCTCACCTCAACCAATACGCGGAGGTTATCGCAATGGACGAATCGGCCAACCAAACCCTGGATCGCATCCAGCAGATGATCGATGATCTGGACGTCAGGAGCGTCTTTGGCGACGCTGTCAAAGAAGGCGACTACACCCTCATTCCCGTGGCCAGGGTGATGTATGGCTTTGGCTACGGCTCCGGTTCCGGTCCCGTCAAGCCCAAGAACAAGGACGGCGACGATGAGGCAGAGGCCGCCGAAGCCGGCGAAAGCGCCATCGCCAGCGGCGGTGGGGGCGGCGCCGGCGGCCGCGTCACCCCGCAGGGCTATATCCGCATTGGCCCGGACGGCGTGCGCTATGACGGCACCTACAATGCCACCCTCATCCCCATCGCCGGCATGATCACCGGCATGTGGTCCCTGCTCTGGATCGCCGTCACGATCATGACCGCCGTGGTCTGGTTGGGCAGGGGGCGCGGAAAGAAGTAGATCAGGAGACCGGGAAACCGGCAGACCAGGAAACTGGGATCCCCGGTTTCCCGGTCTGTCAGCCGGGGCGGTTGGTCTCCCAGATGCCGTCGCTGAGGGTGATCACCGAGAGGCAGGAGCGACACATCGCCTGTTCCTCTTCGGTGAGCCGGGCATAGTGCCCGCAGGTGGGGCAGGTGATGGCCACGCGCTGGACGGCCTGGCGCACAAGCACCTTCATCACGGCTTCCTCGTCGGGAAGCCCCATCTCTTCTTGCAGCAGGCCGACGATTTCCTGCTCTTCGGGGGTGAGTTCGAGCGTCAGGTGATTCATGGCACTCATAGATGAGCCTCGCTGAGATGGAAGAACGGTCACAATGGATACTTCATTCTAGCCAGAAGAAGAGGGAGTGCGGTATGATCCAGGTCACTATCTGGCCCTGATTGGCCAAATAAATCCCGTAGTTTGTATCCTCAGGTCGGATGATCCTGGCGCCGGACCACCGGGCTTCGGATCTTCCGGCCTCTTTTCGCCCAATGATTGCGCTTCCTCTAATCTTTCCTGCAACGGAGCAGTGACTCTTATGGCTCGCGAATACGTGGATGGCGCCACGGCCATTGCCCGCGGGGCGCTGGCAGCCGGCTGCGATTTCTTCGCCGGTTACCCGATCAGCCCGGCGACGCCCATCCTTCTCCACATGCTGCGAGAGCTGCCCAAGACCGGCGGGGTTGGCATCCAGGCTGAAGACGAGATCTCGGCGTTGAGCATTTGTCTCGGCGCAGCGATGACCGGCGCCCGCTGCCTGACCGCCACTTCGGGGCCGGGCATCTCCCTCTATTCTGAGAATATCGGCCTCGCCATCATGGGCGAGGTGCCGGTGGTCATCGTCGATGTGATGCGCATGGGGCCCGCCACCGGTGGGGCCACGACCGTCGCCCAGGGTGACGTTCAATTCGTGCGCTGGGGGACGGGCGGCGGCTATCCCATCATCGCCCTCGCCCCCTCCTCGGTGAGCGAGTGCTACACTCTGACGCAAGTGGCCTTTGACCTGGCCGAGCGCTTCCGCACGCCGGTCTTCCTGCTCCCGGACAAGGAGCTGATCATGTCGAATGCCACGGTGAACGTCGCCGATTATGTCGATGTGACCGTGCACGGGCGTCCCCTGGTTCCCGAAGCGATCGCGTCGGCGTCTGGTGGGAACGGCAGCGCCCAGGCGGTTCGCATCAACGCGGTCACCGGCAAACCGGACAAGCGCCTGCGGCCCGAAGAGACCTATCTTCCCTACGATTTTGACCCGATCGATGCCACGCCGCCCACCAGCCCGTATGGCGGTCCCCACATTACCCGCTTTACCGGCTCGAGCCACGACGAGCACGGGATGCTGGTCAAGGACCCGGGCAAGGTGGGACGCCTGAATGAGCATCTGCGGGCGAAGATCGAGAACCACCGCGATGAGATGGCCTTCGGCCAGTTGAACCGGGCCCCCGGAGCGGACACGCTCTTGATCAGCTACGGCAGCACCGCGCGCGCCATGCGTGAGGCAGGCGATCGCAGCCGCCAGGAAGGGCGCCCGGTCAGCGATCTGACCCTGCACACCCTCTGGCCTGTGCCTGAAACCCTGATCCTGGATGCGGTGGCGGGGCACGGCCGCATCATCGTCGCCGAGCTGAATCATGGCCAGTATGCCCGCGAGATCGAGCTGTTGGTCTATCGTCAGGCCGCCCGCAGCCGCCAGACGCCGCCCGAGGTGGTGAGCCTGCAGCGCGTGGATGGCGCCCTTCTCAGCCCTGATCAGTTCCTAAAGGCGATCGCTGGGTGATACGGAGAGACGAAAATGGCAATCGCAAATGATCTCGTGCTCCAGCCTCTGGAGACCTACAAGAACGAACGGCACGATCCCTTCTGTCCGGGCTGCGGCCATACGTTTATTCTGAACCACCTCGACGCCGCCCTGACAAGCTTGCAGCTTGACCCGCGCCAGACCGTCCTGGTCACGGATATCGGCTGCGTGGGCCTCAGCGACCAGTATTTTGTGACCAATGCCTTCCACGGGCTGCACGGTCGCAGCGTGGCCTATGCAACCGGCATCAAGCTGGCTAACCCCGCTCTGAACGTGATCGTGATGATGGGCGACGGCGGCACCGGCATCGGCGGCACCCACCTGATCAACGCCGCCCGCCGCAATATCGGGCTGACGGTGCTGGTCTTCAACAACTTCAACTTCGGCATGACGGGCGGGGAGCATTCGGTTACGACCCCGCGGGGCATGTTGACCGCCAGCACGCGCGGCGGCAACCTGGAAAGTCCGCTGGACATCTGCGCGTCCGTCGCCGTGAACGGCGCCGGTTATGTCTATAGGGGGACCTCTTTCGACAAGGACCTGCCCGACCGCATCGCCGAGGCGATCCAGTATGAGGGGTTCGCCCTGCTCGACATCTGGGAACTGTGCACGGCCTACTTCGTGCCCAACAATGACTTTGGACGCAAGGAGCTGGTGGGCACGGTGGAAACGCTGGGCATGAAGACCGGCCTGATCCAGCGCCTGGAGCCCGATGAGTACGCGGCGAATGTGCGTCGGCAGGGCCAGAAGAGCGCCGGCCAGCCGGTGCTGCCGGTGCGTGCGATCGAACCGGCGTTCAAGGCGGCGCTGGATCACAAGTTCCATCTCGTGCTTGCCGGTTCCGCCGGCGCCAAGGTGAGGTCGGCGGCGCAGGCCCTGGGCTATGCCGGCGTCCTCTCCGGTCTGTACGTCACGCAGGCCGATGACTATCCCACCACCGTAAAGTCCGGGCACAGCGTGAGCGAGATCATCCTCAGCCCCGAAGAGATCCGCTATACCGGCATCGACAGGCCGGATGCCCTGGTGCTGCTTTCGGAGGATGGCCTGGCGAAGGTGCGCCACCACCTGGCCGTTATGACGCCGGACGATGTCCTGATCACCACACCGGAGTTTGCCGAGGTGGCGACCCGGGCGCGCAAGGTCATCGTCACACCCCACGGCGGCGGCATGCGCATCACGCGCACCAACCGCGCCTTGATCGTGACGGCAGCTGCCCTGAGGCTGCTCAACCTGTTTCCGATCGAGGCGTTGGCCGAGGCGGTGCGCCGCTTCCAGCCCCGGTTTGCCGATGAGAACCTGCCGGTGATCGAGGCCAGCGCCGCTCTGCTGCCGGAATAGCGAGGCAAGGACAATGCCAGCGCCTCGCTATGATTACTCAGGCAAGGTGGTCTGCGTGACCGGGGCGGCGCAGGGCATCGGCCTTGCCATTGCCCAGGCCTTTGTCCACGCCGGCGCTGCCGTCTGCCTCGACGATATCGAGGCAGACAGGGTCGAGAAGGCGGCCCTGGCCCTGGCTGCCGCCGGTGCTGACGTCATGTCCTTTGCCGGTGACGTGGCGGATGCGGAGGCAGTGGCAGCCCTGTTCGCCGCCGTGGACCGCCGCTGGGGGCGCGTCGACGTGCTCGTGAACAACGCCGGTGTCGAGCCGGTCAGCTCCATCCTGGACCAGCCGCTGGCCACCTGGCAGCGAACGCTGGATGTGAACCTCACGGGCACGTTCCTCTGCACCCAGCAGGCGGCGCGCCGGATGCAGGTCCAGGGCGGGGGCGCCATCGTCAACATCGCCTCTATTGCCGGCAAATCGCAGCCCCTGTACCTGCGCTCCGCCTATGCCGCCAGCAAGGCCGGTCAGGTCGGTTTCACTAAGGAGGCGGCGCGCGAGCTGGCCGCCTATGGCATCCGTGTCAATGCGGTCTGTCCGGGCGTCATCGTCACGCCGATGACCGAACATCTGCGCGAGAACCCGCAGCAGATGGCGCGCTGGCTGGCCGAGATACCCCAGGCCCGCCTGGGCGAAGCCGGGGAGGTGGCGTCGCTGTGCTTATGGCTGGCTTCTGATGCCGCCAGCTATGTCACGGGGATGGCCTGGCATGTCGATGGCGGCAAGAATATGGCATAATCGCCGGTAGTGAGTGGTTCGCGGTCCGGCGGCTTGCCGCGGATCGGAGCATGGCACGGCCAGCGATGGCGTCTTGACAAGGAGTGTTGTCCATGACCTACGAGAACATTTTGGTCGAGAGGATCGACCCCAGGGTGGGCCTGATTCGGCTCAACCGGCCCAAGGCGTTGAATGCCCTCAGTCCTGAATTGATGGCCGAGTTGAGCCCGGCCCTGATCGAGCTGGACGCCGATGCCGGCATAGGCTGCATCGTCATCACCGGCAGCGAGCGAGCCTTCGCCGCGGGCGCCGACATCAAGGCGATGGCCCATGCCTCCGTGGTGGATATGTTGACCGACGATCTCATTGCGCGTTGGGAGACCATTCGCGGCGTCAAGAAGCCGGTCATCGCCGCAGTCAGCGGCTTCTGCCTGGGAGGCGGCTGTGAACTGGCCATGGCGTGCGACATGATCGTTGCCAGCGAGTCGGCGGTGTTTGGGCAGCCTGAGATCACCCTTGGCATCATGCCCGGCTTCGGCGGTACACAGCGACTGACGGCGACCGTGGGCAAGGCCCTGGCGATGGAGATCGTTCTGACCGATCGCCGTCTGACGGCCGCTGAGGCCCTGGCTTATGGCCTTGTCAACCATGTCTACCCTGTCGAGACCTATCTTGAGGAGGCGCTCAAGCTGGCAGCCAAGGTGGCGGCCATGGCGCCTTTGGCCGCGCGTCTGGCCAAGGAAGCGGTCGGCAAGTCCTTTGAGCTCAGCCTGAACGAGGGCCTTGAATACGAACGGAGGCTTTTCCATATGTTGTTCGCCACCGCCGATCAGAAGGAAGGCATGGCCGCCTTCGCCGAGAAGCGCAAGCCGCAGTGGACGGGGCGGTGAGGTGAACGAACTTCTGACTCCTCCCCGCGTGTCCGGCCTCAATCTCACGGTTGGTGAGTTTCTGCCCCGCGTCCGTCTTCCCAGCTTGGCCGGGTTGACCCTGACCCCTGCCGATCTGGTGGCGGAGGGCGAGCTTGCCGTCTGCATCTACAACCCGGCCGACGTCAACCCCTTCCCGCTGCCGCCGCGCGGCGTCGACCTGCCCGGCCGCTATGCCATGCTGCAGGAGCGGGGCGTGAAGCTGTACGTGATCAGCGGCTTGACGCTGCCGCGGCTCGGCCGTTGGCTGGAGCTGGTGGCACTGGATATCTACGCGCTCAGCGACTCGGAGCGGACCTTTGCGGCCAAGGCTGGGGTTCCCATCAAGCGCGTGGAAGGCAACAACTTCCGTACCCATGCGTCGTTTGTGCTGCAGGAAGATCGCGTTCTCGCCATCCTGATGGAAACCGATCCTATCCACCAGTTCGATCACTTGCTCATGGCCCTTGATATCGCAGCCGGTCGCGATCCGGGCGTCTACGAGCTGCCTGACCAGCCCTGGTACACACAGCGCCGGTGGGATCATTCCGCCCTGGAGGATGATACCGGGGGACCGTTGGGGGATGAGGAGTGAGCGAGGGGCGTCTTCGCCTGGCCGCGCTCGAAACCTACGTGCGATCGCTGACCTCCGCCCAGGCCTTCTGGGCGGAGCATTTTTGTCTGGAAAGTGATGTTCACCGCCCCGGCGTGTATGAGGTGGGCGGGGTGGACTGGAGATTCTTGTCCGGCGCGGCGCCTTGTGGCACCCGGGGACCTCATGGCGCCCTTCCCGTTTTCGCCGTCTCTGATTTCGGCCAGGCGCGTGCCTATCTGCTGGCGCACGCTATTCCGATTGTGTTTGAGGAGATCCTGCCGGGCATGAGCCTGTTGATCTGCCTTGATCCCGACGAGACGCCCGTCGAGCTGGCGCACGAAACCGCTGTGGGCGACTGGGACATCGCCGATCGCCGGCTGTTGCGCACACGCCAGCGCCATGACGTGCCTGCGGGGGGACCCCCTACGCTTGGTCCCCTGGCAGAGCTGACCCTTTACACGCACGACATCACCGCCAGCGTCAGATTCTATCGCGACGTCCTGGGCCTGCCCGTGGGCTTATCCTACTTTGGGCATGTCCACCTTGTGCTGGAGAACCTGCCTCTTGTGCTGCGGGGGACCAACTGGCGTTGCAAACAACCGGCGCAGCGCCATGCCACCGAGCCCGTCTTCGGCGCTGACGATCTGCAACCGGTGGCGCTGGCGCTGCAGCGGGCGGGCTTTGCGCCTCTTGAGGCCGCGGAACACCGCCTGAGCGTGGTTGATCCGGCGGGATGGCGAATTCACTTCGAGGCGCCCGGCGGGGCCGGCTGAGCATGCCGGCTTGGGGCGCGGTCGACGACAGGTGCTCGGCAGTATGTCACAGGAGTTGTTCGGCTTTGCACGATCAAAATGGATTGGCTATACTTTGGTTCTTAGCATTCTGGCTCTATCAAGCTCCTGCCGGTTTGTTGACCGCAGCCTGACGACGCCCGGAACAAGGCTACGTAGCGTGCAACGACGCGATCCTGCATCGAAGCAGCCGGAATGGGTGCGCCTGGCACTGCACCTGGCCCTGTGGGTCCTTCCGGCGCTTCTCATCCCCCTTGTTCTGGGTGTACTGATTGACAGTCTCATTGGTACTTCCCCTTGGGGCGCCCTCTTTGGGGTGCTCGCCGGAAGCGCCATTGCCCTCATCATTGTTCTGTTCAAAGTCAAGGCCCTCTATGGGACGACTGCCCCTCCCGATGATTTCAAACAAGGTTAAGGAGAGGTTCTAGTGCGCAAACTGTTTCAGGGTAAGAATCTCGTCTATCTTCTGGTCTGTTTGGCGCTTCTCCTCATCTCGGCGCTTTTCATCCGTGTGCCATTGCCTGCCATTTCGCTGCCGGCAGAGCAGATCCCCGGCCTGAAGATCGGCAACTTCCCGATCACGAACACCATGATTGCCACCCTGTTGGCTGACATCACGGTGCTCGTGCTGGCCTTCCTGGCGGTGCGCAAGGTCAGAGAAGTACCCCAGGGGATGCAGAACGTGATGGAGTGGATTGTCGAGATGTTCGACAACATGCTCACCGACATTGGCGGCCGTGAGAAGGCCCGGAGTTGGCTGCCGATGTTCATGACCATTCTCCTTTTCCTCCTGTTTGCGAACTGGTGGGAGTTGATTCCTGGCGTCGACAGCATCGGCATGCTGGAGCCGGTCGAGGTTTCACACGTCGTCTCCAACGGCACCATCAACATTGGCTACCGGAAGGTGGAGACGCCCATCCTGGGCATTCCCACCTTGAAGGCGGCGAAGGTGCCGTTGACCAAGGTGGACCAGGCCCGTGTGCAGCAGGAGGCGCTGGCCGCCGAACAACAGGGCAAGGAGTACCATCCGCACGAGGACACGATCGTGGGGGGCTGGGTGCTGACGCCGTTCGTGCGCGCGGCGGCCACAGACCTCAACGTCGCCTTGGCCCTCGCCTTGATTTCGGTCGTAACGACCCAGATCGTGGGCATGCGCAGACTGGGCTTCAAGTACTGGCGGCGCTTCTTTAACCCTGTGATCACCGGCATCAAGCCCATCGACATCTTCGTGGGCATTCTGGAACTCATCTCAGAGGTAGCGAAGCTCGTCAGCTTCTCCTTCCGTCTCTTTGGCAATATCTTCGCCGGGCAGGTCCTGTTGTTTGTCATGGCCTTCCTGGTAGCTTTCCTTGTTCCGTTGCCGTTCTATGGCCTGGAGATGTTTGTCGGCTTCATGCAGGCTTTCGTCTTCGCCATTTTGACGTTCATCTTCTTCGAGCAGGGCACTCACAGCCATGCCGGAGATGCCCATCACTAACCGGCCTTTTCAACCCACTTCCAACCCGCGGAGGATTCTGACGAAATGATTCAAATTCTTGCTCCTGGTCTCGCGATCGGTCTTGGCGCCATTGGCCCCGGCATCGGCGTCGGTTTGTTGGTGGCAGGTGCCCTCCAGGCTATCGGCCGCAACCCCGAAGCGGCAGGCGAAATCCGCACGAACATGATTCTGGGTATCGTGTTTGCCGAAGCCATCGCTATCTACGCACTCGTGGTGGCCCTCCTGCTGATCTTCGTGGGTGCTCCTGGCCTTGTTGGTTGATCGCCCCCGGCGATCGCCCACCTTCCGTTAACCAGCAATAGGAGGTGCCGGCATGGCACAACTGGGTATCAATGGTCCCTTCCTGCTTGCCCAGATAGTCAACTTCATCATTCTTTACCTCTTGCTGCGGCGCTTCCTGTTCCCGCCGCTGATGAAGATGCTTGACGAGCGCAAGCAGCGCATTGCCGATGGTCTGGCGGCTGCCGACATCGCCCGCAAAGAGGCAGAAGAAGAGCGCAGCAGGCTGATGTCTCAGATCGACGCCGAACGGGCAGAAGCTCAGCACCGCGTTGCCGCCGCTTCGGCGCAGGCCGAGCGCGTTAAGGCCGACATCCTGACGGATGCACGCCGTGAGGCCGAGGCGATCAAGGCGCGTGCGGTAGAAGAAGCCGAGGCCGAGAAGCAGCGCATTCTGGCCGAAGCGCAGAAGCAGATCGCCGAGCTGACCCTTCTCGCCACCGAGCGTGTGGTCCGGCGCGGTTTGGACGAGAAGACGCAGCGCAAACTGATCGAGGATTTCCTCTCCGAGACGAGTTTGAACTGACATGGAAAGGACGCCTGAAGCCTATACCCGCGGCATTCTTGCAGCCGTTCTGGAGCCCTGGATCGATGGCTTGGGCAAGGTGGGAACGGCGATCCGGACGGACAGTAAACTGCGAGCCAAACTCGAGGATGCGAGCGTCGAACCCGCGGCGCGACTGGCGCTGCTGGAAGGCCTCGTGCCTGCCAAGCCGGCGGAGCTGCGTAACCTGGTCGGCGCCCTGCTGGCCAACAACGACCTGGGTCTCCTGGACCAGATTCACGGCGCCCTGGGGCGCGTGGTCTCGCAGGAGACGGGCGGCCCGCAGCTAGCCCAGGTGACGAGCGCCATTGCCCTGTCGTCTGCAGAGCAGGATCGCATGGCCGCGCACCTGGCGCAGCAGTTTGGCGCCAACCTGGAGTTTGAGTACCTGGTCGATCCGGAGATCTTGGGCGGCGTGATCGTGCGTGTCGGCGACAAGCTCGTCGACGACAGCGTCCGCGGACGGATCGAGGCGTTGCGCAACTCGCTCGGTGTACGCGCTGCCTGAGCATCTGAGAGTCAAAGAAGGAGGACGCATGGCAATTGCACTTGATGATTTCACCCGGCAGCTCAAAGACCAAATCCAGCAGTTTCAGGCGCCCACCAAGATGGTGGACGTTGGTACGGTGATCGAGGTAGGCGACGGCATTGCGCGCATCCGCGGCCTGCGGAACGTCATGCTCAGCGAGCTGGTCGAGTTCAAGGACGGAACGCTGGGTATC
This sequence comes from Chloroflexota bacterium, assembly GCA_029782215.1. Lineage (GTDB taxonomy): Bacteria > Chloroflexota > Anaerolineae > J102 > J102 > SSF26. The sequence continues at coordinate 44,897 of JAKOVD010000016.1, read as the reverse complement.
GCCCTGAACCTGGATCAGGATTCGGTCGGCGCCATCATCATGGGCGAATACAGCGGCATCCAGGAAGGCGACGTCGTGCGCAGCACGGGACGCATCGCCTCGGTGCCGGTGGGCGACGCCCTCGTGGGCCGCGTGGTCAATGCCATTGGCCAACCGATCGACGGCAAGGGACCCATCGAGAGCGACAAGTCCCGCCCGGTTGAGCGCATTGCGCCGAACGTCATTTCCCGCAAGTCGGTGGATACGCCCGTCCAGACGGGTATCAAGGCGATCGATGCCATGATCCCGATCGGCCGCGGCCAGCGCGAGCTGATCATTGGTGACCGCCAGACGGGCAAGACAGCCGTTGCCATTGACACGATCATCAACCAGAAGGGCAAGGACCTGGTCTGCATTTACGTCGCAATTGGCCAGAAGCGCGCCAGTGTGGCCCAGGTGGTGGCCACGCTGGAGAAGTACGGCGCCATGGACCACACAATCGTGGTCGCGGCCACCGCTTCCGATCCGGCGGCGCTGCAGTATCTCGCCCCCTACGCCGGCTGCGCCATCGGCGAGGAATTCATGGAGCAGGGGAAGGACGCTCTCATCGTCTATGACGACCTGAGCAAGCACGCTTGGGCCTACCGCCAGGTCTCGCTGCTGCTGCGGCGCCCTCCCGGTCGGGAAGCCTATCCCGGCGATGTCTTTTATCTCCACAGCCGCCTTTTGGAGCGGGCGGCCAAGCTAGCGCCCGAGTACGGCGGCGGGTCGCTGACGGCTCTGCCGGTCATCGAGACGCAGGCTGGCGACGTGTCGGCCTATATTCCCACCAATGTGATTTCCATCACCGATGGGCAGATCTACCTGGAGGCTGACCTCTTCTACGCCGGCATTCGCCCGGCCCTGAACGTCGGTCTGTCGGTGTCACGCGTCGGTTCGGCGGCGCAGACGAAGGCCATGAAGCAGGTGGCAGGTCGCATGAAACTGGAACTGGCCCAGGGGCGTGAGTTGGCTGCCTTCGCGCAGTTTGGCTCAGACCTGGACAAGTCGACGCAGCGCCAGCTCGACCGCTTCCAGCGCCTGACCCAACTCCTGAAACAGCCCCAGTACGCCCCGGTTTCGTTGGCCAACCAGGTGATGGTGATCTTCGCCGGCACACGAGGACATCTCGACAACATCCCGATTGCGCGGGTGCCGGAATGGGAGCAGAAGTTCTATCAGTTCATGGCGGCGAGCTATCCCGAAGTGGGCGCTGCGATCGAACGCGAGAAGACGCTGTCACCGGAAACCGAAGACAGCCTGAAACTGGCCATCACCGAGTTCAACAAGCAGTTCATCTAAGCGAGGTGCCAGTTGGCGACCACACGCGAGATCAGGCGGCGTATCCGCAGCGTGAAGAGCATCGCCCAGGTCACCCGGGCGATGGAGGCCGTGTCGGCTTCGAAGATGCGGCGCGCTCAGGCCCAGGTGCAGGCCACGCGGCCCTATGCCGAGCGCACGGAGGCCATGCTTGCCTTTCTGGCGCGCCTGCGTGCCACCGAGGCGCGTGAAAATCCCCTCTTGCAGCGACGTCCGATCAAGCGCATTGGCCTCGTCTTGCTCACTGCTGATCGCGGTTTGGCTGGCGGCCTCAACAGCAACATGATTCGCGCTGCGGTCAAGGCCATTCGCGAGTGGCAGCAGCAGGGCATTGAGGTCGAGATCATTGCCGTGGGCAGGAAGGGACGTGACTGGATGCGCCGGTTTGGGCCCCCCATCCGGGCTGAATTCACCGGCATTGGCGACCGCCCGGCCAGCAGCTTCGCACGGGCGTTGTCCCATGAGCATGATGAATCGCATTCGGTGAGCCCCATTGCCCGCGTCGTCAGCGACGATTTCGTGGCCTCACACTACGATGCGGTCTATATCGGCTACACGCGCTTCTGGAATACGGTTCGCCAGGAACCGGTGGTGCGCCAGCTCCTGCCGATTGAGCCCGAAGAAGAGTCGGCGGCCATGGCTGCTGACTATATCTTTGAGCCGGATGCCGCCACAGTGCTTGGCGCCGTCCTCAAAGGCGCGATCGAGGTTGAAATTCTGCAGGCCCTGTTCGAATCGATCGCGAGCGAGCATTCTGCTCGCATGGTGGCAATGCGGAACGCCACGGATGCCGCCGACGAACTGATCGGCGATCTCACCCTGACCTACAACAAAGCCCGCCAGGCCTCCATCACGATGTCTCTGCTTGACATCACCGGGGCGGCCAGCGCGGTGCAAGCTGAATAGGAACCCCAAGCGGAGGAAGTGCGGATGAGCACGAACGGACATAAGGAACGCGTTTCTGGCCACATCGTTCGCATTGTAGGACCCGTGGTAGACGTTGCCTTTCCGGCAGAACGGCTGCCGGATATCTTCGATGCCGTTGAGATCACCCTGGATGACGGCGACAAGCTGGTCTGTGAAGTCCAGCAGTTGCTCGGCAACGACCAGGTGCGGACGGTGGCAATGTCCAAGACCGATGGTCTTCGCCGCGGCATGGAAGCGATTGCCATGGGCGCGCCCATCACTGTACCGGTGGGACCTGCGGGTTTGGGACGCATTTTTGACGTGACTGGCCAGGCTATCGATAAGCTGGGGCCGGTGGAAACGGATGTCTTCTACCCCATTCATCGCCCTGCTCCTTCCTTCGAAGAGCAGTCGACCAAGGTGGAAGTGTTTGAAACCGGTATCAAGGTGATCGACCTGATTGCTCCGTTCACCAAGGGCGGCAAGACCGGTGTGTTTGGCGGCGCGGGCGTCGGCAAGACCGTGGTCATCCAGGAGCTCATCCGCAACGTGGCCGAGGTTCACAGCGGCTACTCGGTGTTTGCCGGTGTCGGCGAGCGCAGCCGCGAGGGCAATGACCTCTGGCATGAGATGATGGATTCGGGCGTCATGAAGCAGACCGTCATGGTCTTCGGCCAGATGAACGAGCCGCCTGGCGCCCGCCTGCGCGTGGGGCTGACCGCGGTCACGATGGCCGAATACTTCCGTGATGAAGGTCGCGATGTCCTTCTGTTCATCGACAATATCTTCCGCTTTGTCCAGGCAGGCTCAGAGGTCTCGGCGCTGCTTGGACGCTTGCCCAGCGCTGTGGGCTACCAGCCTAACCTAGGCACCGACATGGGCGAGCTGCAGGAACGCATCACTTCCACCAAGCGGGGCTCCATCACGTCGATGCAGGCGATCTATGTGCCTGCCGATGACTACACGGACCCGGCGCCGGCGACGACTTTCTCGCATCTGGACGCCACCATCTCGCTGGAACGGGCTTTGGCCGAACAGGCGCTCTTCCCTGCCGTCGATCCTCTGTCCTCCACCAGCCGGATCATGGACCCCAACCTCATCGGCGAGGAACACTATGCGGTCGCCCGCGGCGTGCAGCAAACCCTGCAGCGCTACAAGGACCTTCAGGACATCATCGCCATCCTGGGCGTGGAAGAATTGAGCGAAGACGACAAGCTGACGGTTGCTCGTGCCCGCAAGATTCAGCGGTTCCTGACCCAGCCCATGTTCGTGGCCGAGACTTTCACCGGCCGCCCCGGCCGCTACGTCACGATCGACGAAACCGTGCGTGGCTTTGGCGAGATTCTGGCCGGCAAGCATGATGATCTGCCGGAGTCAGCTTTCTACATGGCCGGCACCATTGAAGAGGTCGTTGAAAGCGCCGCCAGGATGCGGGCGGAGTAAATGTCTACGATCCATTTCGAGTTTGTGACCCAGGATCGTCTCGTCTACGACGATGACGTATCGATGGTGATCATCCCCGGCGCCGATGGCGTCATTGGCGTGCTGCCCAAGCATGCGCCTTTGATGGCCGTGGTCGTCCCCGGCGAAGTCACGGTGCGCAAGGCGGGACAGCCAGACCAGTACTTCGTCGTGGGCGGTGGTTTTGTCGAGGTGCGCCCGGACAAGATCATCCTGGCGGCTCGCTCGGCCGAGCTGCCCGAAGAAATCGACGTCGTGCGCGCCGAGGAAGCCAGGAAGCGGGCCGAAGCCTACCTGTCCAGCCCGCTGCAGGCGCAGGACCGCGATCGCCATGTGGCGATGGAAGCGCAGCTCCGGCGCTCCGCTGCGCGCCTGCAGGCGGCCCGTCGCCGCCACGGCGGCAAACGCCCCCAGCGTCCGGCCGAATTCTCAGAGAAGTAGGCTGGGACGCGACAAGCGGCAAGTGAAACGTTTCTGCCAGACCGGGCGTTGGTCCAGACGCCCGGTTTTTGCTGCCCGCGCCTTGGGCAGCCTCTTGCCCTGATGTATAATCCCGACCACTGTCTGTCAAGGAATTGAGGCAAACCACTCATGTTTGAAAAACAAATCGGTATCGATCTGGGCACCGTCAATGTACTGGTGTACGTGCGCGGCAAGGGCGTTGTCTTGCTGGAGCCCAGCGTCGTGGCAATCTCCGTGCGTGACAACCGGATCGTCGCCGTGGGTGCAGAGGCGTCCGAGATGGTGGGCCGGGTGCCCGAGAGCATCGAGGTCTCGCGGCCTCTGCGTGACGGCGTGATCGCCGACTACATCGTCACCGAGCGCATGCTGCGCTATTTCATTCGCCGCGTCATCGGCCGCAATCCCCTGCTGCGTCCTCAGGTCATGATCAGCACGCCGCAGGGAGTCACCAGTGTGGAACGGCGCGCCGTCTATGATGCCGCCATTCAGGCCGGAGCCAAGGAAGCCTATCTGATCCCGGAGCCGCTGGCAGCCGCTTATGGGGCCGGCTTGCCAATCAACACGCCGACCGGCAATATGGTCGTCGATATCGGCGGGGGCACCAGCGAGGCCGCTGTTGTCTCGATGCACGATATCGTGGTGTGGAGCAGCGCACGGGTCGGCGGCAACCGTATTGACCAGTCGATCATCGGCTATATCCGCAAGAAGTACAATCTTATCATCGGCGAGCAGACTGCCGAAGAGATGAAGATCCAGATCGGGTCGGCGCTGCCACTGGAGGGACCGCTTTCGATGGAAGTGCGCGGCCGTGACCAGATCGCTGGTTTGCCCAAGACGATCACGGTGACGTCGTCAGAAGTGACCGACGCCATCAGCGAGCCGTTGAGCGCCATTGTCGGCGCCGTGCGGCAGACGCTGGAAAAGACCCCTCCGGAGTTGGCGGCCGATATCATCGACCGCGGCATGGTGTTGACGGGCGGCGGCGCCCAACTGCGCAACGTCGACAAGCTGCTGACGCGGGAAACCGGGGTGCCGTGTTTTGTGGCGGAAAATCCCATCGCCTGCGTGGCGGTGGGCGCGGGACGAGCCCTGGAAAACCTGGACGTGATGCGCCGGTTCCTGCCCACGATCTAGGGTTTGCCGGCGCCAGGGCTTGCCAGCTAGTGGGCCTGCGGCAGCGCCACATAGAAGGTGGTGCCTTTGCCGGTTTCACTCTCCACCCATACTTCGCCGCCGTGGGCTTCGGCGATGGCCTTGACGAGATAGAGGCCAAGACCGGCGCCCTGGGTGCTGCGGCGCAGGCTTGAATCGACGCGATAAAAGCGCTCGAAGATGCTTGCCTGCTCGTCCCTGGGGATGCCGATGCCCGTGTCAGAAACGTAGGTGACGACGCGCCCATCGTCGCGCCGGGCGCCCACGGTGATGGCGCCGCCTGCCGGAGAATACTTGATCGCATTGCCGATCAGATTGTCGTAGATCTGGCGGATGCGGCGCTCTTCGCCGTGGACAAGGGGCAGGTCGGGCGGAAAATCGAGCTGGAAGCGATGGCTGTCTGTCTGTGTCTGGAAGCGCTCGACGGCCACCTGGGCGACGCGCGCGAGCGCCACATCGCCCAAGTCCAGCTTGAGCGCACCCGCCTGGATGCGGGAGGCATCCAGGAGATTGTTGATCAGGTCGTTGAGGCGGTTGCTCTCTTCCTCGATGATGGCGGCGCTTTCGCGCACCGTCGTTTCGTCGGGGTGCGCATCCTCGCGTGCCAGGGTGCTGGCATAGCCCTTGATCAGGCTGACGGGCGTCTTCAGCTCATGGGAGATGACGGAGATGAACGTGGACTTGAGTTCCTCCGCCTCCCGGTAGCGGGTGATGTCGGTGAGGGTGGCGATGACGTTGAGCAGATTGCCATTGCGGTCGAACAGCGGCGAGTAGGTGACGCCGACCGTGACCCTCTTCTGCCCCGGACGAACCACATCGCCTTCACCGTACCAGATGCTGGTGGGAGCGGGGGGGGCGACGTCATTCAGGCAGAGATGGTCGCCCGTGGTGTTCTGCAGGGGCAGGACCTGCGAACAGGGCAACCCCCTGGCCGCCGTTTCGGATAGGCCAACCAACTCGGACAGGGCCCGGTTGATGATGATCACTCGCAGAAAGGGATCCAGGATCATGACCCCGTTTGGGCTGTGCTGCAGAATGGTCTCGACGCGAGCCTTTTCTTCCCGCAGTTGTTCGACCAGGCGGGCATTGCGTACGGCAATGCCCGCCTGGTCGGCAAAGTCGCGCAGCAGGGAGCGGTCACCCGCAGAGAAGCCAGAGGAACCGGCCCGAAACAGGAAGATGCCGCCCAGGATGCGCTCCTCTTCGACCACCAGCGGCAAGGCGACCACCTGCTCCAGGACCCGGCCAGACGTTTCCGACACGATGCCGAGCTGGCGGCGCAACTCTGCCTCGTTCCAGAAGTCCTGCTCTGGGCTTTTCTGTGCCAGGTAAGGAGCCAGGGCGTTGAAGACATTGGAGGGCAGACCATAGCCGGTCGCCATGCGCAGATTGCCGGTGGGCATGGTCAAGGCGATATAGCCGACCTCGGCGCGCACCATTTCGGCGGCATACCCCAGGATGGTGCGCAGCAGGGAAGGCAGATCGAGGCGCGAGGTCAAGGCCCGGCTGATCTCAAGCAGCGCTTCCAGTTGGCGCTGCCGATAGGTGGAATAGAGGGAAAGACTCATGTCGATGGCTCCAGAAAGGGATGATAGCACGCCCAAAAGCGGGAAGGCAACGGGTCGGGCGTTGGGCATTGGGCGTCCGGTCGGGTATGATGTCCCCACCCCGATCGGCGGGTTAGCCGTGGGGTTGCCAGTCTATGTCGCGTGGCCTTCTGTTCGCTCTCTCCGCAATCGCATGGTGCGGGTTCGTCCTGGCGCTTGCTGGATGCATTGCGCCGAGCGAAGGCGCCGGAATGACCCCGGTGGAGGCGCCCACATGGACACCGACGGCGGCGGCCGTTCAAACGACGCCCGTGAGCGCTGCGCGCGGTGCGCAGGCGGTGGCATTGCCGCCGGCGCCGGAGCGCCTGCAGATGGCCTCGGGAACGCCGCAACCTACCAGGGCGTCGGCAAGACCGACGCCGTCCCCCACCCTTGCAGCGGCGAAGAGGGAGCCATCGCCGGCGGCCCGGACACAGCCCACGCCCGGCGAACGCGTTGATGTCGCCGGACCGGTGGCTTTGCCCACGGTGGCGCCTCTGCCGTCGGGTGAAGGACGGCCACCCGTGAAGCTGTTGATACCGGCGTTGAACCTGGATGCTGCCGTCGAGCCGATGGGGTGGCACGTGGTCACCGATGCCAACGGAACGCACAGTGAATGGGATGTCGTTGACAACGCCGCCGGCCACCACCTCAATTCGGCCTATCCCGGGGAAGTGGGCAACGTGGTCCTGTCAGGACACAACAATATCGGCGGCGCCGTCTTCAGGTCTGTCTGTGTGATTGGCGAGCCGGGAGTGGACTTCGGCCTGGGCGATGCGATGATCCTTGTCGACGAAGGGGGCCGGCGTTTCACCTACCAGGTCAATGGATGGCAGCGCTTCCCCGAACGCAATGCCTCAATCGCCAGCCGCGAAGACAACGCCAAGTACATGGAGCCAACCGATTTCGCCCAGTTGACCCTGGTCACCTGTTGGCCGCCGACCTCGAACACTCACCGGGTGATTGTGACCGGTCTGTTGACCGGAATCGAGGGCAAATGAAGCTTGAAGGCCGCACGGTCCTGATCACGGGGGCCTCGCAGGGCATCGGGGCCGCCACCGCCCGCGCCTTTGCCGATCACGGTGTGCGTCTGGCGCTCCTGGCGCGCTCCGCCGATCGTTTGCAGGCGCTGGCCGAGGAGCTGACCAGGGTCAGGGGAGTGCAAGCCCTGACGGTGGTGGCCGACGTCAGCCACAAGGACGAGGTGCTGCAGGCAGTCGCCGCGGTGGAGCAGACGTTTGGCGCCGTGGACATCCTGATCAACAACGCCGGCGTGGGCATGCGCAGTCCGGTGGGCGAGATCGACCTGGCGGCGGCCCACCACGTGTTTGCCGTCAACTACTGGGGCGCCATCCACTGCATTGAAGCGGTGCTCCCAGGCATGAAAGCGCGCGGGGATGGACTGATCGTCAACATCTCCTCTATTATCGGCCGCCGTGCCATGCCACATGCCGCCATCTACTGCGGGTCGAAGTTCGCCCTGAATGCGCTCTCCGAATCGATGCGCCTGGAGCTGCACGGACGCCAGGTGCGCGTGGTCACGTTCTATCCTGGTGTGACGCGCACGGATTTCAGCCGCAACGAGCTGACGGGCGATGCCTCCGCCTACAGCCGCAATCGCGCCCCGAAAACCCCGGTGGAAGTGACGGCAAAGGCAATCGTCAAGGCAGCCCAACGTGAGCCGCGAGATGCCTACGCCACGCTGTTCGACCGCGTGTTTGCCTGGGGGGCGGCGCTGGCCCCAGGGCTCATGGATCGTATGCTGCTGCGCTTCTATCGCTAAAGGATTGACCGAAGCGAACATCTGTGCTAGACTGCCGCCTTCTCAGGCAATCTACGGAGTTCCGTTCGCTATACCCTATGAGCACCTATCTGAGTTTGATGGGCTGGAATGAAATTCTGGCCCGTACCTTCGAGGGCTTTGAGACCCAGCGCGATGCCTCACCGGAATGGTTGGTGAACCCCGGCACACGACGCCGGCTCAAGCTGGACCTTCTTTATGGTGAGATCGGCCTGGCCGTGCGCTTTGTCGGACTCCAGGTAAAAGGGGCCGGCCGCAAGAGCGACTGGGAGGAGAAAGAGGATGCGTCGCGCGACGAGGTGCGCAAGGAGCTTTGCCGTATGCACGGCATCGATCTGCTGCTGATTGCCCCTGACGACGCCTATCCGAACGATCAGTTCAAGGACTTGGGCATCGCGCTGGCCAGCGCCTCCCGGCGGCTGGCGCAGAGCGGGCGCTTCCAGGGCAAGGCGGCCTTGATGGAGCGCCTCAGCCAGGCGCGGCATCGCATGGATGAGATCAGGCGCCGGGTGAACAAGCCGGAGGACCTGGCGCTGTTTGCCGAGGCGTGGCGCGACCGCGAACTGCGGGCCGTTACCGAGGTCCAGAAGCAGGCAAGCGCGGCCCCTGCTGCCAACGGGAAGGCAATCGCCGCGGTGCGCCAGTTGCGGGCCGGCCAGCAGGTGACCCATGAGCGCTTCGGCGCCGGGACCGTGATCGAGGTTGAGCCCAAAGAGGACGACGTCTATTTCGTGATCAACTTCGTGACCGCAGGCGAGCGCAAGTTTATGGCCTCACTGGTGGCCGACAAGCTCAAGGTGAGCCGTTAAGCCACGGTATCCGCCTGCCTGTGCGTTTGGTAGGCGGCCACCAGGACCAGCAGGAGCGCCACAAGGGCAATCACCTGGCTCAGACGATAGCCATCACCGATGGTGGTGGGCTGGTCGCGAAAGGCATCGACAAGCAGCCGGACGGCGGCGTAGCCGCCAACTGCCGCCAGGGCAACGTAGCCTGTGCGCAAGCGGTCAAGAAAGGTCCAGATGAGGGCCAATACGGCGAGGATGCCCAGCAGTTCATACCCTTGTACGGGGTGGCGGTAGACATCCCATTGCACCAACGCCCACGGTAAGGTGCTGGGAACGCCATAGTGGCGTCCGTTGAGGGCATCGGCTGCCGCCACGAAGGCGAGCGCCATCAGAGCGGCGGCCGCGAAGACATCGATGACGATCCCCAAGGGCAGCTTGTGCCGGCGGATGTAGAAAGCCAGCACAAGCACGGCCCCCGCCGCCGCTGCCAGCGGCTCAAAGGCGGCCAGGTTTGGCGAAAGGATGCTCAGCGGATCGCCGGCGTAGGCCGACGAGAAGTGCAGCACATGTCCCAGCCTGCCGGCGACGAGTGCGGCGATGAAGGCGTAGAAGCCGGAGTTGTAGATGTGGTTGGGATCGAGGCCGCGCCGGCCTGCCACCTTGGCGCCGAACCACAGCCCCATATAGAGGCCGAGGAGGAGAAGCAGCGGGTAGGTCGGGAGGGCAAGAGGCCCGATATGGATGGCGACGAGCATAGGGCTGGCGAGAGGGACAGGATGGAAATGCCAGCGTCGCTAAGGGTAGATCGAGCGCAGATGCTGCTGGAGTACGGCCGTGTTCATCTGGCCAACCACCTGGTCACGAATGATCCCATTCCGGTCGATGAAGAAAGTGGTCGGCAGCGACTCGATCTTGTAGCGTCCGGCGGCGATGAGCTGGCGATCAAGGGCGACCGGAAAGGTGATCCCCAAGCGCTGCATGTAGTCCTTGACGATAGCGTCGTCTTCGCCCTGGTTGACTCCCAGGACGACCAGGTCCTTGCTGCCATAGCGGGCGTACGCAGCCTGGAGCTCCGGCATCTCCGCCTCGCAGGGACCGCACCAGCTTGCCCAGAAGTTCAACACGATCGGTTTGCCGCGCAGACCCTCCAGCTCGATCATGCTGCCATCAGAGGCAGGGAGGCTGAATGAGGGCGCGGCATGACCCGCCAGCGGGATGGCGGCGGGCTGAGGAGGAAGCCCAGCACTGGGTACGCGACTCAGCCAGATCCAAAGGCTTCCGAGGACCATGACAGCGACGATGGCGCCGGCCAGAATGCGGCGGCTCATGGCATCCCGGCTACCAGTCTTCTTCGTTGTCGTAGTCGGTGGTCCCCGCGCCCAGGACCGTGCCCTCGTAGGCCTCGATCAGGCCATAGAGCACTTCGTTGAGAAAGATATCGACATCCTGTCGCAAGCGCAGGTCGTCGACGTCCAGCGGGCGAGGGCTGACGCTGTTGCCGGTCAGCGCCTGCAGCAAATTCATGCGGAAATACTGGAAGGCGCGTACGGTCTCAAGCAGCGAGATGTTGTAGTGCAGCGAGCTCTCGGCATAGGCCTGTCCTAACGCGCGGCCGCGCGGCAGCAAGCCCGAGCGCAGGTTCGTCCGCGTCACGTACTGCAGCGCATACTCAAACAACTGGCGGCCCAACGCTCGTTGGCGCTCACGACCGGGGTCATCAAAGGCGCTGTACCAGGTGTTTTCGTCAGGCGGCGATCGCCGCAGCTCGCTGCGCGTCTGGACCAGGGCGGTTTCGAGCATCGCATTGCCGGCGCCAGCCTGTTCCAATTCCGGAGCGCCCGTGCTTGCGCGCATCAGGAAGGCACGCAAATCGGCCGCCAGGAAGCGTCGATGGCCACCCGGCGTGCGGAACGACGGCACCTGCCCAGCATCGACCCATTGGCGCAGCGTGGCCGGATGGATGCCCAGGAGCTTGCTTGCCTCGCTTAGCGTGAGCCAATCTCGATTTTCGTCGGTCACAGCATTCTTATAGGTGATTGGAAAGGGAGAACCGGACGGCTGACAATGGTGGAAGTTTAGCATCCTGCTGTTGACGGTGTCAATGGGAGCGGCGAAAAACAGGCGCAGTTTTGACGCGCTCTCCCACGCAAGGTATAATTCGCCGTTACGCCGGTGGGAGGCGAATCAGCCTCCCGCCTTTTGTGTGCCGATAGACAGCGAAAGTTGTCTGGCGCACGCACCTTTCACTGCCGAATCTCCACGGATTTACCTCCCTAAGGATAACCTCAAGGAACCCATACGATGAAACGAACCTGGCAACCCAAAGTTCGACGCCGCTTCCGTGTCCATGGCTTTCGCAAGCGCATGACCACCCCGGGCGGGCGCAATGTGCTCAAGCGGCGCATGCTCAGAGGCCGCGTTAAGCTGACCGTCTGATCCCAGTGCCCCATCTGCATCGATTGCGGGAACGTGAGCGGTTTCAGCAGGTTCGCCGAGAAGGCAAGACGCGGGACGACCACCTGGTCGTCCTTGTCTATTTGCCGAACGAGCTCCCTTACAGCCGCTTTGGTTTTTCCGCAAGTCGTCGCGTAGGTAAGGCCGTGGTGCGCAATCGTGCGCGCCGCTTGATGAGAGAGTCGGTTCGCCACCAAATGTCCGAGATCTATCCAGGCTGGGACATCGTGTTCATTGCCCGCTCGGCCCTTGCTCGTGCAACCTACCGACAGGTAGATGCGAGCTGTCGCAAGGTGCTGGGTTTGGCGGGTTTGCTTGTCCATCCCCGTGCACCCTCATGGCATGCCGCGGCGCTCGCGCCGGATGCGGGAGAACCGTCGTGCTAAAGGCGGTCTTACTGCGCTTGATCCGTGCGTATCAACGGTTTCTCTCGCCTGCCCTGGGAAGCAACTGCATCTACACGCCTACCTGTTCCGAGTACACTTACCAAGCCATCGAGAAGCATGGCGCTTGGCGCGGAACCTGGCTCGGAATCAAGCGCATTTCTCGTTGTCATCCCTTTCATGAGGGTGGCTACGACCCCGTTCCTGACTAACCATGAGATGCCGCCGGCGCGCCGGTGGTTGGAGTTTCTACGTGAAACGTAAGTATCGTCTACTGCTCATCATCCCCTTACTTGTGCTCGCAGCCGTCTTGTTGAGCAGTTGTGGTGGGATTAAGACAGATCCGGCCACGGGACAACAGGTCTACCAGCCCGGCATCTTCGAGTTCATCGCCTATCCGCTGCGCCAGGCGATGGTGTTTTTCTATGATCGGCTGTCACCCTACAGTCCGTATGCCTGGGGTTGGTCCATCATCCTGGTGGCGGCGCTCGTCAGAGTGATCCTGCTGCCCCTGGGCCTTCGGCAAATGCGATCGATGCGTGTGGCCCAGGTCAAGATGCAGAACCTGCAGCCCGAGCTCGATGCGCTGAAGAAGAAGTACGCCAAGGACAAGAACAAGTACAACGAAGAGCAGATGAAGCTCTATCAGCAGCATGGCATTACCCAGGCCCAAATGGCCGGGTGTTTGCCGACGCTGCTGCAGATGCCCATCCTGTTCGGGTTCTATTATGCCTTGCTGGGCTTGATCGCTTCCGGCAGCTTCAACCAGGCCCCCTTCTTCTTCATCCCGAACCTGGCCTATCCTCCCTACAGCGGTGGGATGAAATGGTTGACTTCTGACTTCTCCCTGGAGAAGCTGGTGACCGTTTGGCCCTACCTGGTGCTGCCGGCGGTACTGGCTGTCACCCAGTTCATCATGACGCGCATGAGCCAGTCCAGCCAGCCGGCCATGGGTGATTCGCAGGAATCGTCGGCGCGGATGATGAACCAGATGACCATCCTGATGACCGGCATGTTCGTCCTGTTTTCACTGCAGGTGCCGGCCGGGATGAGCCTGTACTGGGTGGTGGGCAACCTCCTGGCTATGGCGCAGCAGTACTACGTCAACAGCCAGAAGCAGCACTGGGACACGGCGACGGTGAAGTCGATGCCTGCCAGGAGCAGCACGGTCACTGCCGATGCGGCTGTCGAAGTGGCGGCTATTTCGGCCAACAGCAGTTTTGGCGACGACACGACTGGCAACGAGTCCTCCGACGCGGTATCCAGCGCCCGCCGCAAACGACGTAAGCGTCGCTAGAATGGCATGCGTTCCCGACCATGCTGGCGTCCGGTCGACGCCAGCATGGGATAAGGACCAGCCGGCGGCCGTTCCCAATTGAGAGCGGTGGACAGATGATGACGGAATATACTGGACGTACAGTAACAGAAGCTATCGAAGCAGGTTTGCAGGCCCTTGGCGTGCAGCAGGAGGACGTCGAGGTCGAGGTGTTGGAGGAAGGACGCGGCGGCGTTTTCGGCTTGGGTACGAAGATGGCGCGCGTTCGTCTTTCGCCCCGCCAGGATGCTCTCGCGGCGCAGCCGGTGGAGGTCCCGGAAGCTCCTGTGGAGCCGGTAGATGCGGCGCCAGAGGCGCCGATGGCAGGCGAGTCTCCTGTCGTTGGCGGCGCCAGCGCCGCCCCGGTGAGCAGCGATGACCAGACTGCGGCTGCCGCTCCGGCAAACGCCGCCCCGGCTGACCTTGACAGCGCGGCGTCGCTGGAGTTGGCGCGTGATTTCTTGCAGCGGCTCTTGGTGCGTATGGAATTTGAGGCTCGTGTTGACGCCGAACTCCATCCTGCCACGGAGCTTGACGACGAAGAGACGTACTACCTGAACATCGAGGGCGAGGACTTGGGGACGTTGATCGGGCGGCGTGGTGAGACGCTGGACGCATTGCAGTACCTGGTCCGTCTTGTCGTCAACCAGCGGACGCACCAATGGCCACATGTCGAAGTAGACGTCGAACATTACAAGCAGCGGCGTGAACGCAGCCTGATGCGCCTGGCAACCTCGATGGCCGATCGCGCCGTGAGCGAGCGGCGGACGATGGTTCTTGAGGCCATGCCGCCGCGAGAGCGCCGCATCATCCATTTGGCGCTGCGCGCGAGAACTGACGTCACTACCAGAAGCGTGGGCGAGGGTGACAACCGCAAGGTCACGATCATGCCGGCTTGAGCTTATGGCATTCTGGCTTCAGGAATGCCGGCAGGGCCTCCGTGTACACGGAGGCCCTTTTTTCGTCAGGCAGTGTTGTCGGCGGCTGTGATCGTTCTGCCCAAGCGTCTAATCGGGCTTCTTGCCCGGTGAACCTCTTGCTATAATGGTCTCTGTGTCTGCTGATCCCGCGCCGCTGCAGCGACCGCGTATTGGCCTGATCGCAACGCTGTTGTCGACAAGGCAGAGCTATCGTGGCGCGGGTATCCACACCTACAGCCACCAACTGCTGAGACACCTGCCGCGTGAGGGCCGGCGCCTCAGCTATATCGCGTTTGTGAACGATCCTGACTACGCTCCCCCCGACGATGTTTCATTGCACAGGGCGCCTCAATGGAGCCAACGCCCGTCCTTGCGCATCGCCTGGGAGCAGACCGCTCTACCCCTGGCTGCCCGACGCGGCCAGGTTGACCTCCAGCACGGCCTGGCCTACGTTCTCCCCTTGGCTTCCGGCGCGCCAGGCGTCGTCACGGTCCACGACCTGACCTTTCGCCTGTTTCCCGATGCCTTTGGGGTGGGGAACCGCCTCTATCTGTCGACCATGACGGCGCTGAGCTGCCGTCGCGCCCGCCGCGTCATTGCCGTTTCGCAGGCTACGGCGCGTGATGTGGAACACCTGCTGCACATCGCCCGGGACCGAATCGACGTTGTCTACAACGGTGTGGACGAGGCCTTCGCGCCACGCCCCCGGCCAGAGGTTGAGGCGTACCGGCGGGAGGCGAAGTGGCCGGATCGCTTCATCCTGAGCGTTGGCACGATCGAGCCGCGCAAGAACTATCTGACCCTCCTCGACGCCTACGCCCTCTATCGACGGAGCGCCGCTGCTCCGCTTCCGCTCCTGATCGGAGGGGGACGGGGATGGGCCTATGAAGCCGTTTTTGCGCGGGTGCAGGCCCTGGCGCTCGAGCCCTTTGTGCACTTCCTGGGCTTTGTCGCGGGAGATGTACTGCCCTGGCTTTACAATGCCGCCAGCCTTTTCGTCTACCCTTCGCTCTACGAGGGTTTTGGCCTGCCCGTCGCCGAAGCCATGTCGTGCGGCGTTCCTGCCATTACCTCCACGGCCAGCAGTCTGCCCGAGGTCGCAGGCAGCGCCGCTGTGACGGTTTCCCCTCACGATGCCGAAGCCCTGGCAGCGGCGATGGTGGCTGTGTTGGTGGACACGGACCGCCAGGATGCCATGCGCCAGGCGGGCCTGGCGCAGAGCGAGCGTTTCCGCTGGCCGGTGACCGCCGCAGCGACAGCCGCTGTATACGAACGGGTGTTGGGGGCATAAGCGATGGCTGCGAGCTTCCTGCGCTGGCAAAAGCAGATCCTGGTGGTCGTCGACGCCGTCGCCGTGGTCATGACCTTCTACCTGGCCTGGTTCATACGCTACCAGTTGCAGTGGTACCGAACCGTCGATCCGGCCTACTACACGGATTTCAGCTTTTACCTGCGCGTCTCTCTGTTGGCTGCGGTTCTGATTGTGGCGGCGTTCTACCTTGAGGGGCTTTATCGACTGCCGCCGGGCACGAGCTACCTGGATGAGGTCTACCGGGTCTTCAACGGCACGGCAACGGTGACCATCATTCTGATGGTCGGCAACTATATGTTCCAGCCTCCCTACCATTCCCGCCTGGTGTACGGCATTGCGGGTGTGTTGGCCTTCTTCTTTGTGATCCTGGAGAGGCTGATCATCCGGCAACTCGTTGCGTTCTGGCGCAAGCGCGGGATCGGCACGAAGCGCGTCCTGCTCGTCGGCGCCGGTGAAAGCAGCCGGCGGATCATGCGCGTGTTGTTGGCGAACACAGCTCTGGGCTACACCGTCGTCGGTTTTCTCGACGACAACCCCGAACGTGGCTTGCGCAATCTCGGACCCTTCGTCGCCTTGGGTCCTCTTGAGAACCTCCCGGAAGTTCTCAAGGACCAACATATCGACGAGGTCATTGTGACCTTGCCGTGGCAGTATCACCGCCGCATCATCAGTGTCCTTGACCAATGTGAGCGCCAGGGAAAGCGCACCCGCGTGGTGCCAGATGTTCTGCAGATGAGCCTGGACCGGGTTGACGTCGAGGTGCTGGATGGCATTCCCCTCCTGGGGGTCAAGTACGTTGCCATCTCTGGCCCACGTTTCGCCCTCAAACGGGCTTTGGACCTGCTCATTGGCGCGGTCGCCGTGCTCTTGCTCCTGCCCTTCATGGGCCTTTTGGCCCTGCTCGTCAAGCTCGACTCGGCGGGTCCCGTGCTCTTCATCCAGCAGCGCATCGGCAAGGACGGCGTTCCCTTCAACACCTATAAGTTCCGGTCGATGGTCGTGGAAGCGGAGACGCTGCGGGCCGAACTCTCGGAGCGCAATGAAGCGGACGGCCCCCTGTTCAAGATCAAGAACGATCCCCGGACGACGCGTGTCGGGCGGCATCTCCGTCGCTACAGCCTGGATGAGCTTCCCCAGCTCATCAACGTCCTGTTGGGCGATATGAGCCTGGTCGGACCGCGCCCGGCGCTGCCTGAGGAAGTGGCCAAGTACGAACCCTGGCACCGCAAGCGGCTCGATGTGCTGCCTGGTATGACGGGTCTGTGGCAGGTCTCAGGCCGTTCTGACCTGGGCTTCGATGAGATGATGCTGCTGGATATCTATTATGTCGAAAACTGGTCGCCGCTGCTGGACGTCAGCATTATGGTGCGCACCGTCCCCAAAGTGCTGATAGGCAACGGCGCTTACTGATCCGGTCAGGGCCACATCGTCACACACCTCTGGCCCTGTCAGGGAGTCACCCACGTATGACGCTATCCCTTCTTACTCCCCGCACCCAAGCCAACCGCTACCCCGTTCTCGAACAAGCCGGGAAGGAAGCCTGCACCGACTTCCTGCGCCGCCTGGTCCGCACCCCCAGCCTGTCCGGACAGGAGGCGTCGGTCGCGCGGCTGGTGGCGGAAGAAATGGCGACAGTGGGACTCACCGACATCCGCACGGATCGCATCGGGAATATCATCGGCCGCTACGGCAAGCCCGGCGGCCCTGTTCTGCTGCTGAACGCCCACATGGACACGGTGGACGTGGGCGATCCTGATGCCTGGACGCACGATCCCTTTGGGGGCGATCTGATCGATGGCTTTGTCTATGGCCGGGGCGCTTCTGATATGAAAGGTTCTCTGGCGGCCATGGTCCACGCCGTGGGGCTGCTGGCGAGACGGGGCGTTGAGCTGCCAGGCGAAGTCGTTCTGGCGGCCGTGGTCCAGGAAGAGCCCACCGAAGGGATGGCGATGCGTGTGCTGGTCCAGGAAGAGGATGTGCGGCCCGATTGGGTTGTGCTGGGGGAGCCCACCAGCCTGCAGTTGGCCCGCGGCCAGCGCGGACGCATGGAAATGTGGATCACTATCCAGGGGCGGTCGGCGCACGCCTCGGCGCCCGAGGAGGGAGAGAATGCCCTGGCGGGCGCCGCTCGTCTGATTTTTGGCCTCGAACTCCTGAACGAGAATCTGATGGCGGATGCCATCCTGGGCAAGGCAAGCCTGGCCGTCACGGGATTGACATCGGTGTCCGGCAGCCGCAATGCCATCCCCGATCGCTGCGACCTGATCGTGGACAGGCGCTTGACCCTGGGAGAAACAGCGGCGCGGGCCCTGGCCGAGGTGGAATCCACCATGAGACGCGACGGCATCCGCGGCCGCGTAGAA
The DNA here is from genome assembly GCA_029782215.1 of Chloroflexota bacterium. GTDB lineage: Bacteria > Chloroflexota > Anaerolineae > J102 > J102 > SSF26. The sequence goes on along the minus strand of JAKOVD010000016.1, from coordinate 26,659 downwards.
GTGGGGCGATACCGCAGCATTAGCTACACGGGCTTCGAGACGGAAGGGGATGAGATCTACCCGGCATGGCTTCTGCCGGAGGATCATCCCCTCCTGCAGCAGGCTGCCATCTCCCTCGATCGCGCCTTGGGACGCCGTCCTTCGGTGGGGCTCTGGTCGTTCTCAACCGACGGTGTCTATACCATGGGCGAGGCGGGCATTCCGACCATTGGCTTTGGCCCCGGCGACGCGCGCCTGGCGCACACTGCCGACGAACACGTACGCCTGGCCGAGGTTCTGCGTGGCGCCGATGCCTACGCCGCCCTTGTGATCGATTTGCTCAACTCCCTCGCGCGGCGTTCTTAACGACCGCCAAAGGGAAAACACAAATGGTCTCGATGTCTCTTCTGCAAACGCTGGCTGTCGTGCTTCACCAGTCGGCAATCCTGGCGCTTACCCTATACGGTCTCTACATCCTGCTGTCCATCCTCCTGTACTTGATCTCTCGGTCCCGCCATGATTGGCCCGTAGCCGGGCGGCCCGATCACGGGCAGCCCGACGATGATGCAGGCGGCGGGGAATGGCCGGCTGTCACGGTGCAACTGCCTATCTACAACGAACCCCATGTGGCCGATCGGCTAGTGCGGGCGGTGGCAGCGCTCGATTATCCACCGGACCGCCTGCAGATCCAGGTCCTGGACGATTCCCGCGATCGGACCGCAGCGCAGATCGCGGCGCTGGTGACACGCCTGCGCGAACAGCAGGGACTGAACATCGCCTATCACCACCGGCAGAACCGGCGTGGCTACAAGGCGGGCGCCCTGGCTGAGGCGCTACCATCTGCCAGCGGTGACTTCATCGCCGTCTTCGATGCTGACTTCGTGCCCACCCCGGATTGGCTGCGCCGGACGGTGCCGGCGCTGCGCGCACACAAGACGTTGGCCTTCGTGCAGACGCGTTGGGGGCACCTGAATCGAGCGCAGAATGTGCTTACGGCCGCGCAGGGACTGGCGCTGGATGGGCATTTCGTGATCGAGCAGCAGGCGCGCTCGGCGGCCGGACTGTGGCAGAACTTTAACGGCAGCGGTGGGCTGTGGCGCCGGACGGCGATCGACGCCGTGGGAGGCTGGACCGCCGATACGGTAACTGAGGACCTTGATCTCTCCTATCGCGCCCAGCTACAGGGCTGGCGCGGCGCCTACCTCAACGGTGTGCAGGCGCCCGGCGAGCTGCCTGCTTTGATGACCAGCTTCAAGCGCCAGCAGCGGCGTTGGGCCAAGGGCTCGGCGCAGACGCTGCGCAAGCTGGCGCTGAGGATCATCACCAGTTCCTGGCCGCTGCGCAAGCGCCTTTATGCGCTGGGCCATCTGAGTGGTTACGCCGTCAACCTGCCCCTGCTTCTCTTGCTCTTCCTGACGCTGCCCCTGGCCTTGCTTCCCGCGGTGGCGCTGCCCCTGCCGGCCTTGGGCATGCTTTCGCTGCTGGCCTCGGCGGCGCCGCTTGCGCTCTACGGCCTGGCCCAGCAGCAGTTGGCGGGCTTTCAGGGCTTGCGCCGGCTGTGGGCGCTGCCGCTGCTGGCGCTGCTGTCGCTGGGACTCTCGCCGACCCTGGGGGCGGCGGTGATCGAGGGCGCCCTGCAGGGAGGGGGTGAATTTGAGCGCACCCCCAAACAGGGGCAATACGGCGGCCGGTTGCCGCTTCAGGAGGGTGTTGACTGGCGTTCCATGTTGCCCGAGGCCCTCACCTTTGTCTTTGCCTTGACGACGCTGACCGCGGTGATCATCCACAACCGGTGGTCCCTGGTCTTGCTGCCGCTTTTCTACGTGCTGGGCTGCGCCTTCGTGCTGGGCTTGCAGTGGCGCGAGCATCGCCAGTCCAGGGCCAGCGGCCACCCGCTTGCGACCGCAAGGCTGCGGTCCCTTGCCGAGGCCATCCCTCCCAGCGACTCACCCTTACCCTGACCACCGTCATGTTGACAGGAATCTTCGTCCTCCTTGCCGTGTTGTTCTGGGCGCTTGGCCTGGGCATTCTGGTGATTGTCATGCGCACGGCGATCTTGCTTCGCCGTCCTGACGCGCCGGTGGGCGATCCACCTGAGGGCGTGGCCGTCATTATTCCCTGTCGTGGGGTCGATCCGGAGTTTTCCGCTCTGCTTGCCGGTCTGGCCGCACAGGACCTGCCTGACTACCATCTGTACTTTGTGGTGGCGGCGGCAGAGGACGTGGTGGTTCCCGTCATCAACGCCTTTCTGGCCGAGCACCCCGGTTTGGGAGAGCTGGTTCACTTTCCCCCGCCCCCCAGGTTTGACGGCAAGATCGCCAACATGGTTGGGGGGATGAGGGCTGCGCTGGCCGCCGGCGCCAGCTACCTGGTCTTCCTGGATTCCGACACCGTGCCCGGCCCTAGCTTCCTGACGCACCTGGTGGAACCGTTGGTCCGGGGGGGGGCCATGTTGAGCAGCGGCGCTCGTTTGCTGACGCCGGCCGATGGCCGGGTGCCGCAGTGGGTTGGCAGCCTGATGGTGCAGGGCAGCCTGCCGGGTGTGGCGGACCCGCAGCGAGGCGGGGCCTGGGGAGGCGCCATGGCCATGCGCGCCGCCGATGTGGGGGTCCTGCAGCCTGAGCGTGTGTGGGCCGATGCTTTCTCGGACGACGCCACCCTCTCCCGCGCGGTGCGCGAGGCCGGGGGGCGTATCGCCTTTGCCCCTTCCTGTATCGTGGCGAACCCCATCTATGGGGGTTGGCCGGATACGATCGACTTCATGACCAGGCAGACGTTGGTGCTGCGGGCGCACGAGCGGCGGCTCTGGTATGTGGCCTGGGGCATGCTCTACCCGTTGGTGCTGGGGGCGCTGGTGGGCATCGAGCTGATCTTGGGCGAAGGCCTGTTGGCGCTGGCCACGGCAGCGGCGATGCTGCCGACGTATGCGGCGCTCTATCTGGTCAACGAAGCTGCCTGGCGGCGGGCCGCCATGCCGGAGGTGCGCCTGTTGTCGCAGCCCCTGTTCACCCAGCTTGCCCTGCTGGCTGTCCTGCCTGTCGTCCTCGCCATCACGGTGATTCGTTCGGCGCGTATCCGCCAATTTCCCTGGCGAGGGCAGATGTACGAGATGGCAGGCGGGCGTTTTCGCCGCCTTTCGTCGAGCGAGTCGGCGGAATCCTGAATTGAGAGCTTATTCACATTAGGGGCGCACACTCGCCCGGCGACGGGTGGTCTGCTATACTGGCAGCATTGGACCTATCTTCCCTTCTGTTCTCTCGCCCGCAGGGACTGGAGACCTGGCATGCTGCGACGACCTCTCATTGCACTCTCGCACAGCGGCAGCGCTCGCCGTTTCGTGACGGGCTTTCCGCCCGCTCGCCGTGTAGCCCGGCGTTTCGTCGCCGGTGAGGCGCGCGCCGATGCCCTTGCCGTCATTCGCCAACTCAACCAGAGTGGGATGGTGGCAACCGTCGACTACCTGGGTGAGCATGTGACGGAGCGAGAGGCGGCGCTAGCCAACGTCAGCGAATACCTGGGTGTGCTCGATGCCCTGGCCAGCGAAGGACTGCAGAGCGGCGTTTCCCTCAAGCTGTCGGCAATGGGGCTGCACATCGACCCCGCCTTCTGCTTTGATAACGTCCGCACCGTGGTCGCCCGCGCCAAACAACACGATCGCTTCGTGCGCATTGACATGGAAGAGTCCAGCCTGGTGGATACGACGTTGGACCTCTATCGCCGCCTGCGATCTGAGTTCGACAACGTGGGAACGGTCATCCAGGCCTATCTCCACCGTACCAAGGCCGACGTGCAAGCCCTAATCGACGAGGGAAACGCCGACCTGCGCCTGGTCAAGGGCGCCTACGATGAGCCTGTCAGTATTGCCTGGCGCGACCGGCCTTCGATCCAGAGGGAGCTCACAGAACTCAGCGAGATGCTCCTGGCGCCGGAGGCCCGCAGCCGTGGCGCCCGCCTGGCCCTTGGCTCTCATGACGATGTGGTCTACAACGCCGTAGCGGCCTGGGCGGCGGCACACGACGTGCCCCCCGATGCCTGGGAGATCCAGTTCCTGTACGGCATCCGGCGTGATGAGCAGAAGCGGCTCGCCGAGGAAGGACACCGCATGCGGGTCTACGTACCCTACGGTCAATCCTGGTATCCCTATTTCATGCGCCGGCTGGCCGAGAAGCCGGCCAACCTGGTCTTCTTCTTGCGGGCGCTGATCGGTGACTGAGACGCGCTTATGACGAGCCTGGCAGGCAGGACCGCAGTCATCACCGGCTCTGGCAGGGGCATTGGCAGCGCCATTGCCGTCGAGCTGGCGCGCATGGGCGCCAACGTCACCGTCAACTACTTTCGGAACCGCCAGCCAGCCGAGGAGACGGCCGCGGCAGTGGAAGCAGCCGGCGGCCGGGCGCTGGTGGTCAAAGCCCATGTGGGGCGTCGCGACCAGATCGAGAACCTGGTCGCGCAGGCGGCGGCTGCCTTTGGCAGCGTCGACATCTTTGTCGCCAATGCCGCCTCTGGCGTGCCGCGTCCCCTGCTCGAGCAGGATCAACGCGAGTGGGATTGGACGGTCGACATCAACGCCCGTTCTCTGTTCTACGGCGTCAAAGCCGCCGCCCCCTTGATGAAGGCAGGCGGCTGGGGGCGTGTCATCGGCATCACGTCCATGGGCTCGCGGCGTACGCTGCCCAACTACGGCGTCATCGGCGTCAGCAAAGCGGCGATAGAGACCCTTATCCGCTATCTGGCGGTCGAGCTGGCACCCTACAATATCCGCTGCAATGCCGTTTCCCCCGGCATTGTCCTGACCGACGCGGTGCAGCATTTCCCTGAATGGGAGTGGATGGTGGAGTCGGCCCGGGCGCGCACTCCTACCGGTTCCTTTGTCACTGCTGCGCAGGTGGCGAGCGTGGTGGGGTTCCTGTGCACCGAAGGCGCCAGCGGTCTCGTCGGGCAGACCCTGATCGTTGACAACGGCTATGAGATCATGCCCTAAGCAGGACGCTCGCACGGGAGGACAGAGGTGTCCGATCGCAAAGCTATCATTCGCCAGCACATGACCGAGGCGCGCGACTCACTGCTCGCCGCCGTTGCCGCACTCGACGAGGCTAATCTCGCTGCCAGCACTGAAAATGCACAGTGGCGGGTGCGCGACCTCCTCGCGCACCTGGCGGCCTCCGAGCGCGGGATGCTGCGCACTGTCGATCGCTTCCTGGCCGGGGGCGACCTGCCGCCGGGCTTCAGTCTGGATGTCTGGAACCAGCGGCAGGTGGAGAAGCGGCGGGAGGCGGGCGTTGCCGATCTGTGGGCAGAGCTGGAGGCCAGCCGCGCCGAAGCTTGGGGCATGCTGGATCGCTTGTCTGAGGCCGATCTCGACGTGGCCGGGGTTCATCCTGCCGGCCTGCCCACCACGGTGGCGGGACTCTTCCTGACCATCGCCAACCACGAGCTCGACCACGGCAACGAGATTCGTTCCGCCGTGGGACTGCCCATTGTCATGACTGCCGACTGGCAGCAGGCGCTTGCAGCCGGTGGACTTTCTGCGGGAGGCATCCCATGACGGAGACACCCCGATCTGAAGTGCGTGAACAATTGCGCCAACGCCTCCTGCAGAGCCAGCAGGCGGTGCTGGAGGTGGCGGCACGGCTCGAAGCCGGCATCGGCGGCGTGAAAGTGAATCCACACTGGACGGCCCAGGACTTGCTCGCGCACCTGGCGGCGGCGGAGCTGGGCCACTGCGAGGTCGTGCGCCGTCTGCGCGCCGGGCAGGACACCACCATTGCAGGCTTCGATCTCGATGCTTACAACAACGCCGAGGTCGAGGCTCGGCGCCATCACACCCTGGGCGATCTGGTGAGCGAGTACAAAGCCAACCGCGCCGCCACCCTGGAGCTTCTGGACACCATCGATGAGGGCGATTGGGACAAAGCAGGTCCCCATCCCGGCGGCTTCGACACCACGGTCGAAGGCGTCTTCCGTGTGATCACGATACACGAAAAGCGCCACCTGCGTGAGTTGCAGGTGGCGCTTTGAGGGGTCCTCGGGCGACCCTGCTGGGTCACCCCTGGGTCTCTGCGGAGCCACCGCTTCGGGCCAACCATCGTAGGGAGTCCCCCAACTCCTGGCGATGGTTTTGTGGCGGAATCGCTGGCTCTACGGAGACAATAGACAAAGGCAGGGGATAAGGGATCGGCCTGCCTTTGTCTGGTTGAGAAGTGCTGTCAAGATGCAAGGGATTGAACGAGTTCCCCCTTCTCATTCAATCACCGTTTGCACCCTGACTACTGCTCATGACTGATAAGGGGCAGGAAAGTTACGGGTGCGCGGAAGTTTTAAGATAACCCGTGTTCCCAGTCGCAGAGGCCCGTAAGCGCCTGGTCCTACCCGGGAAACCATACCACCAGGACGGTGGCAGCGCCGGCCAGGGCCACGTACTCGATGGTGCGCCGGTGGGTCAGACGTCCGGCAAGCTGTTGGTGGGCGAGGCCAACCAGCAGGTAGAAGACGACGAGCAGGAGCAGCCCGACGCGAATCGAGGTGTAGGGCCAGTAATTCAAGACCCACGTGACCTGCGCCATCACCAGCGCCGTGACCGCGGCATAGAGCATGGCGTGACGGTGGGTGGGGGTGGTGTCGCGCAGCAGGTCGAGGGTGAGCAGGCCGCCGATCACGCCGATCAGGGTGGCGGAGATGAGCGACCGGGTGCGGGCGCTGTAGATCAGGATGAAGGACAGCGCCGCCAGTGCATAGACCAGGGCATTGAGGACGAGGCGGGCATTGTGAAAAGTGGGACCGTCGCGATCAAGGGTGTGATACTCGCCAATGGTCGCCGCCGCCAAGCCCAAGCCGGTAAGCACCAGCATGACCGCCCACCATGCCTCGGAAGGGGCGGCCGGCAGGATCGCCGCCGCCGACAGGACGATGGCGCTGGGCAATCCCCAATAGCGATAGGTGTGATGGAGGATCTCCGGGCGGGGATGGGTGCGAATGGCGGCTTCCAGCCCCGCTGCCACCACCACCACCGCCACCAGCCCCGCCAGCAGCTCCGTGGTGATCACGATCGAAACCGGGGAGCCGAGAAACTGAGCCGTCAGGGTGCGGCTGGGCAAAGGGACGATGGTCCCCAGGACAAGGGCAACCAGGGCGGCCCAGATGGTCACGCTGAGATGGCTGCGGTAGTCAGACATAAGCAGATCTGTTGAACGCTAAACGTTCAACGTTGAATGCTCAACGTTTTCCACGATCGTGGCCGTGGCCATGCCGTGGCCGATGCACATCGTCTGCAAGCCATAGCGCAGACCGCGGCGGCGCAGGCCGTGCACCAGCGTGGACATGATGCGGGCGCCGCTGGCGCCGAGAGGATGGCCCAGGGCAATGGCGCCGCCGTGCGGGTTGACGCGGCTGGGATCGGCCTTGATCTCCTCCATCCAGGCGAGCACGACCGAAGAGAACGCTTCGTTCACCTCGAAGATGTCGATGTCGTCCACGCTGAGGCCGGCCCGCTGCAAGGCCTTGCGCGTGGCAGGGATGACGCCTGCCAACATGAGGACGGGATCATCGCCGACCACGACGCGGGTCACGACGCGTGCCAGCGGCTGCAGGCCCAGTCGCTGCACGGCGGTCCCTGAGGCCAGCACCACGGCGGCGGCGCCATCGCTGATCTGGCTGCTGTTGCCGGCAGTGATGACGCCGTCCTCCCGGAAGGCGGGCTTGAGGGAGGCGATCTTTTCCAGATTGGCGTCGAAGCGAATGCCTTCGTCGGCGGCGACGGTGCGCCGGCCGCCGCTGCCATCGGGCACGGTCAGGGGCGCGATTTCGGCGGCAAAAGCGCCTCCCCGGCTGGCCTGGGCCGCCTTCAGATGACTCTCGTAGCTGAACCGGTCCAGGGCGGCGCGGGAGATGTTCCACTTGGCCGCCATCAGCTCCGCCGAGGTGCCCTGGGGCACCAGGTCGTAGGGCATCTCCGGCCAGGAGGGGGGATAGTCCGACGCCATCGGAACGCGCGTCATGTGCTCGACCCCGGCGGCGACTACGATGTCCATGTCGCCGGCGAGGATGGCCTGGCTGCCGAAATGAACGGCTTGCTGGCTGGAGCCGCACATGCGGTTGATCGTGATCCCCGGAACCTCCACCGGCCAGCCGGCCTTGAGCACGGCCATGCGCCCGACATTGGCGCCCTGTTCACCCAGGGGTGTGGCGCAGCCCATGATCACATCCTCCACCTGGTCCGGGGCCACGCCAGCGCGTGTCACGGCTGCGTGTAGGACTGCGGCTGCCAGCTCTACCGGCAGGACGTCGGCATACATGCCGCGCCGCTTGCCCATAGGGGTACGCACAGCGGAAATGATAAAGACTTCAGCCATCACTCAAGCACTCCTGGAAAACAAAAGACGTGAAACGCGGGTCCAAGGGTACCACGTTTCACGTCTTTTGGGAGAAACGAAAGGTGTAGTTGTTACCGCGCCAGCTCGCGGGAGATGATGTGGCGCATGACCTGGCTGGTGCCCTCGTAGATCTGGTAGATCTTGGCGTCCCGCATCAGCTTTTCGACGGGGTACTCCTGGCTGTAGCCGTAGCCGCCAAAGACTTGCACGGCGTCCGTCGTCACCTTCATGCACATATCGGCGCAGAAAGCCTTGGCATAAGCAGCCTGCAGGGTGTTGGGGTGGCCGTTGTCGTGCAGCCAGGCTGCCTGCTGGGCCAGGAGCCGGCCCGCTTCGATGTTCATGCCCATCTCGGCCAGCATGAAGCTGACGCCTTGCTGGGCGATGATAGGCTTGCCGTAGGCGACGCGGCTCTTGGCATAGGCGGTCGCTTCCTCGAAAGCCCGCCGCGCCACGCCCACCGCGGCCGCTGCCACTGCCGGGCGGGAACTGTCGAACACCTTCATGGCGGTGAGAAAACCCGACCCTTCCGGCCCCACCAGGTTCTCGGCCGGCACCTCTACGTCCTCAAAAAAGACCTCACCGGTCCATGAGGCATGCTGCCCCATCTTGTGCATGGGCTTGCCGGTCTTGACGCCCCACTCGCGCTCGGCGATGAACACGCTGATGCCCTCGTAGCGCGCCTCGCGACTGGTCTTGGCGAATACGACGAAGATGTCGGACGTGGGAGCATTGGTGATCCACGTCTTGACGCCGTTGAGGATGTACTTGTCCCCGCGTCGCTCGGCGTACGTCTTGAGGCCGGCGACGTCTGATCCGGCGCCGGGCTCCGTCACGCAGTAGGCGGCCAGGGTGCCGGCGGCGATGCGGCTCAGGTACTTGTGCTTCTGATCTTCGCTGCCGGAGATGAGGATGGGCAGCGCCGCCAGGCTGTTGAGCATGAGCGAGGTCTGGATGCCGGAACAGGCCCAGGCCAGCTCTTCGTTGAGGATGCACTCCTCGAGAAGGCTCATGCCGGGACCGCCGTAGTGTTCGGGGACATTGACGCTCAGCAGGCCGTTGGCCAGGGCCTTCTTGACGATAGGCCAGGCAAATTCCTCATGGTTGTCATAGTACTCGGCGACCGGTTTGATCTCGTTTTCGGCGAAATCGTGCGCCAGGTCGCGCAGCATTTTCTGCTCCGGTGACAATAGGAAGTTCAACATGGTCGACGCCTCACAAAACGAGAGAACACACCGATCGGCACAGTAAGCCCGTTCGCCATTGGGACGGGAATTGCTGCTATTCTAGCATGCATGACGCGGTGCGTCAAACGTTTTTCGTTGTTTTCCGGCGCCTTGCACCGTTCTTGCGGCCAGGGAACGCCAAGCCCCAGCTTGGCAATGCTACCGTGTGGCGCGGCCGAGTTGGCCAGGCTGGTGCCTGGCGCTCCCAGATGTTTACGCCGGCGAGAGCAGCACGGCGCAGGGGATCGGTAGGCTGTCCGGCCCGCTGCTGAGGGCGCCCGGCCGGGCGCGCCACCGCAGTCCCGTAGAGACCCCACCGTCGAGGTTGACGGCGTCCACCAGCCCCAGGTCAGCGCGCAGCAGGCGTTGGGCGAAATCTGCCAGCGTCATGCCCAGCGGCGCCGCCACCCACACCACCCGCCCCCGGCTGTCGACGCCCGCAGCGGTGCGCCGTGACCAATCGCTGCCGTCCAACTGCGGGATGATTGTCTGGTTCTCGACCAGCATCGGCCAACCCTGCAGGCCCAGGGCGGCGGGTCCCAGGAGCCGCTTGGGCTTGCGCACGGCGGTGGCCTGGTCGCTACGCACGACCAGGACCCCGCCCCAGCCGGAGCGGAGCTTGGACAGCGTCTTGCCGGCGCTCATGAGCAGGCCGATGTGGTGGTAAACGCCGCCGTCATCCCGGTAGAAGCCGCAGTTGATGGCGGCGATGGCCGCCGGGTCCGCCGACAGCCACTCGCCCACAGAGCTGGCCTGGTTGGGGTCCGTCTGGAAATGCGCCGTGTACTGTACGGCTGCGGGGTCGTGGCGCAGCGCGTACAGGCCATCGTCCGTGCGCAGGACCTCGACTCCCGCCGCCAGCGGCTGCCAGCCTTTGCCGTCGGTGGTGGGGGCAGGCGTGGAAGTCGGCGCGGGCGCCGGCGTTGGCGTCGCCCGTACGCTCGTGGGGCTGGGCGCCGGGGAGCGGACCGCCGTGGCGGTGGGCTGGGGGTCGGCGGGCGTGGGCGTCGCCGGCTGAGGCGGGACGCAGGCTGCCAGCGCCAAGAGCAGCAGCAGGGCAAGGAAGCGGGGCATGGACCAAGTATGGAACAAGAGCCCCGGAGGTCCAAGTAGGGGACCTCGCGGTGGTCTCTGTTCAAACAAGCCCGATCACGGTTGACACAGGCGCGCCGCCTATGCTAAATTGCGGGTGGGCAAGCGGCTCTGCGGCGACGTAGCTCAGGAGGTAGAGCAAGCGGCTCATAATCGCTCTGTCGGTAGTTCGAGTCTACCCGTCGCCACTGCCCCGCCGCCCCCCGCACCCCGTGGTCACCCCACGGGGTGTTTTGTTTGCCCCACCCTCATCTTCCCTTATGATCGTGGACAGGGCCGTTGGTTGACCCGGCTCCTGTGAAGTTGACCTCGGTCACTCTCATCGTGAATGCAGATGCCAACTTTTCGCCTGCGACGCCGGCGCCCCCTCACTTCCAGGCCGTGGAAGCTCAGTTCCTGGGTCCGATCGTACCTGCCTTGGGGCGCATACACGGCGTCGCAGGCAGGACAGGACTTCTGGGTGATCGGTGAGGTGTTCAACGGCAAGACAGGGGGCTATTTCATCGACATCGGCGCTGCCGACGGCGTGACCTACAGCAATACGTTGCTGCTGGAACGGGGTTACCAGTGGCGGGGCTTGTGTATCGAGGCCGATCCCGGGTTCTATGCCCATCTCAAGCGCGTGCGCCGGGCGACCTGCATCTATGCCTGCGTGGACGCCTGCGAGAGAGAGGTGACGTATGTGTCGCAGGGTCTGACCAGCGGCATCGTCGACTCTGACACCGACAACGCCGACCTGGAGACGGCTGGTGATCCGGCGTCAAGGTCCGTGTTCACGCTCAGAACGAGGCGTCTGGTCGATATCCTGCGCGAGCAGCGCGTGCCACGGAACATCGACTATCTGTCCCTGGACGTGGAAGGGGCGGAGGATCGGGTCTTTGCCACCTTCCCTTTCGACGATTATCAGGTCACGTGCATGACCATCGAAAGACCCAGTGAGCGGCTGAACGCCATCCTGCTCGCTCACGGCTACATGACCATCAAGCAGGTGCAGGGGTTCGACAGCTATTACGTGCACGAGACGTTCTTCCCCGAATACCGCCGGAATCTCGGCGAGTTCTGGGGCGCGTACAGCTTCCGGTTCCCCTGGGGAAGGCGCTTAGGTTGAGTTGCGGATGCGGCTGTGCCCGCGGCCGTGCCAGGAAACGCCTCATCCCGCCAGCATGGCTCATTCCGTCCTGTAAGGGGCCTCAAGAGCCTTCTTGTTATGTCGTGCTGGGCTTTTACGTCGCGGGCCACAAATGGCCGGGCACGATACTCCCGATGTCATTGCGAAGCCCGACAGGGCCGAAGCAATCCCCAACTGGCAGGTTGGAGGCTGCTTCACTTCGTTCGCAGTGACGTAGGGCTTCCGCGCCACGACCGTCAGGGAGTGGTAGCGAACGACAACAGCTCCTGCTTCACTTCGTTCGCAATGACATAATGAGATGAAGCGGGTCTATCGCCCCATCCCGCATGGAGAAAGGCAGCAGCGAAACATCTCAGGAGGTTATAGCAGGATAAGGTCGTTGCGATGGATGACCTCTTCCCCGTACTCGTAGCCGAGAATGGCTTCGATCTCACTGGAATGGCGGCCGCGTATGCGGCGGACTTCGTCGGCCTGGTAATTGGTGAGCCCCCGCGCCAGCTCACGGCCGTTGGGACCGTGTATGCTGATGGTGTCGCCGCGCTGGAAGTCCCCGTTGACGGCGCTGATGCCGATGGGGAGCAGGCTGCTGCCGTTCTGCCGCAGAGCCCTGGCTGCGCCCGCATCGACCACGAGGTGGCCGGAGGCGGTGTATCCGGCCAGCAGCCAGCGCTTGCGACTCTCAAGGCGGCTGGCGCTGGGCAGAAACCGGGTGCCCACAGACTCCCCGTTCGCCAGCCGCACGATGACATCGGGGAGCCCACCTGCGGCGATGAAGACGGTGGCGCCGCCGCGCGTAGCGGTCTCCGCTGCCTGCAGCTTGGTGGCCATGCCGCCGGTGCCCAGGCCGGTCGTGCTGCCGCCGGCGCTGGCCAGGATGGTCTCGTCGATCCTGGCCACTTCGGTGATGAGTTGGGCGTTGGGGTCCACACGGGGATCGGCGGTAAAGAGGCCGATCTGGTCGGTGAGCAGGATGAGAAGGTCCGCCTCGGCCAGGGTGGCCACCATCGCCGACAGGTTGTCGTTGTCGCCCACGCGGATCTCTTCGGCCGTCACGGTGTCGTTCTCGTTGATGATGGGAACGATGCCGTGTGCCAGCAGGGCGTTGAGCGTGTGCATGGCGTTCAGGTAGCGCCGGCGTTCCTGCAGGTCGGCGCGGGTCAGAAGCATCTGGCCAACCTGCATGCCGTAGATCTCGAAGTACTGCTGGTAGATGGCCATCAGCCGGGGCTGGCCCACGGCGCTGATCATCTGTTTGGCAGGGACGCTGGGCGGCAGCGCCGGATATCCGAGCCGTTCACGCCCCGCCGCCATGGCGCCGGAGCTGACGACGATCATCTCTTTCCCGGCCGCAGTCAGGGCGGCGCACTGGCGGACGATGTCGATCATCCGGGCGCCGTTGATCTGAGGGGTGCCCGCAGTGAGCACGCCGGTGCCAAGCTTGAGGACGATCCGGCGATAGGGGCCGGTGGTGAGGTCAGTGGCCATCAGGGGTGTGAGAAGGGGCGCGAAGCGATGTTCAGCGCGACCGGCTGTGAGTGGCGGGCGGCCAATAGGGCGCCGGGATCACCGGGTCGGCGGCAAAGGCGGCAACCTGGGCCTTGCGTCCCTGGTCGATCTCCTGGGACCAGGTGTGCAGGAGCGCCTCCAGCGTCGCCAGGACATCGGCGTCGGTGGGCAGTTGGCCCGGGGTATAGCGCCGCACCAGGTCGGTGACCCGCTCGCGCCAGAGGTCGGCCTGAGTCCGCAGCTCCTGGATCTGCGACGCCAGGGCGTCCTTGTTCAGGAGAAGCTCGAGGCTGGCCAGCAGATCGGTGCTGGGCGGCAGGCTGCTGCCGTCGTAGCGCTGCAGGAGGGCGGCTACCTGCTCGCGCCAGAGGTCGGCCTGCGTGGCCAACTCCTGGCGCTGGAAGTCGAAACCGGCTTGCGCCGTCGACAGCGCCAGGCGGGCCTCCTGGACCTGCCGGTTGAGGGCCGTGATCTGAGCCGGGTCGGCGCCCTGTGGCCACGCCAGGAAGCGGTGCGGATTGGTGTAGCCGAACCAGCCGTCCTTGGCGTCGTAGCCCTTAAGACGCAGGCCGAAGTGAAGATGCGGGCCGGTGGTGTTGCCTGTGTTGCCTGAGAGTCCGATCTGCTGCCCGGCCACGACCACGTCGTTCAGCTTAACGTCGACGCGGCTGAAATGGGCGTAGACGGTCTCGCCCCAGGCGTGCGCCAGCTTGACGTGCAGCCCGTAGGGATTGGTCTTGCGATCGGCCTTGGGGTCCGTAAAGACCTTGGTGACGGCACCGGCGTCAACGGCCAGGATGGGGGTCCCGCTGGGCACGCCCCAATCCAGGCCTTCGTGCCCGGGAAGGCTGAACGGACGGTAGACCTGGGGGTTTTCGCCGAACCCTTGGGTGAGCGGGAAGGGACCTGTAAAGGGAAGGCGAACACTGAGATCAGTCATGGTGCACGCTCCTCTGGGGGAGGGAGGGCGGTGCCGGGCGGTGTGGACCTTGCGCTAGCGGGGGCAAAGGGGGCGCAGGATCGACCACCCGTAGATGCCGCTGTTGTGGCCGTCACCCCACGTAATCTGCAGGGCGTAGTCGCCGACAAAGCTGGCGGCCACGACCTCAGTGGAAACGCCCTCTGCGGGCATCTGCTGCAGGTCGTCAGGATCGACGGGCTGTCCCATGAGCTCGTGCCCGCCGCGGCATTGCACGCAGGGGCAGATGAAGCGGATGCCCGCCAGCGGATATTCGCAGTGGGCGCCGTCCTGCCAGTCGATGACCAGCAGACCGGCGGGACGATCGATGGTGACGCTGCGAGGACGGGGATCAGGCATGGCTCACAGATGACATCAAGACAAGGAAAGATGTGGCCAGTATACGCCAGACCCATTGGCGACGGCAATGCATGGGCGTAGAATCAGAGGAGCCGCTGGTTCTCGCATTGCCTTGCGCGGGGCATCAGCGGCTTCGGTTTTGCCATACAACTTCCCAGGCTGCTGAAGGTCCGATCTGTGGAGGGAATGGGAGATGTCTAGCCGGCAAGCATCCGAGACAGCAAAGGCGCCTGCGGCGGTCACTGTGCCCGAAGACGTCGCTTATGTCTTGTGCGAAGACATTCGCAGAGAGGGGCGCTGGTACAGCTACCGCTTCTGGTAGTGCTGGGGCTGCACGACGTTCACGGGCGGCGAGCCGGCCAAACGCTGCGGCGCCGTCGTGGCCTGCCCGCAGGTGGCGGAGCGCTACGAGCGCACCCACCTTCCTGGGTTCAGTTGAGCCGCGCGCCGTCCGGACGCGCCGCCAGCCTCCTGCAATTTTCAACCTGCAACCTTTAGCCCCCCAGCATCGGCATCTTGATCCCGGTCTCCCGCGCAAAGGCGATGGCGTCGGGATAGCCAGCGTCGGCGTGGCGGACGACGCCCATGCCGGGGTCGGTGGTGAGGACGCGTTCGAGGCGCCGCGCCGCCGCCGGGGTGCCGTCGGCCACGATGACCTGGCCCGCGTGCTGGCTGTAGCCCATACCCACGCCGCCGCCATGATGGAAGCTCACCCAGGTCGCCCCACCCACGGCGTTGACCAGGGCATTGAGGATGGGCCAGTCGCTGATGGCGTCGGAACCATCCATCATGCCCTCGGTCTCGCGGTTGGGGCTGGCCACGGAGCCGGCGTCCAGGTGGTCGCGGCCGATGGCGATGGGCGCGCTGACCACACCCCGGGCCACCAGGTCGTTGAAGAGCAGCCCGGCGCGGGCGCGCTCGCCGTAGCCGAGCCAGCAGATGCGCGAGGGCAGGCCCTGGAACTTGACCTTGGCTTGCGCCATGCGAATCCAGCGCACCAGCGCCGCGTTCTCCGGGAACAGATCGCAGATCGCCTCGTCGGTGCGGTAGATGTCCTCCGGGTCGCCCGACAGCGTCACCCAGCGGAAAGGGCCCTTGCCCAGGCAGAAGAGGGGCCGGATGAAGGCTGGCACGAAGCCGGGGTAGGCAAAGGCATCCTTGACGCCAGCATCGTAGGCCATCTGGCGCAGATTGTTGCCGTAGTCAAAGACGACGGCGCCGCTGCGTTGGAAGGCCAGCATGGCCTCGACATGCCGGGCCATGGCCGCCATCGCCAGGCGCTTGAAGGCCTCGGGGTCTGCCTCGCGCAGGCTCTTGGCCTGCTCGAAGCTCATGCCGGGGGGATAGTAATAGAGAGGGTCGTGGGCGCTGGTCTGATCCGTGACCACATCCGGCTTCACCCCGCGCGCCGCCATCTCAGGGAGCACCGCAGCGGCATTGGCGATGAGGCCGACCGATAGCGGCACCTGGTGCTGCAGGGCTTCCTGCACCCAGGTCATTGCTTCTTCCAGGTTGTCGGTCGCCCGATCCAGGTGACCCAGGTCAAGCCGGCGCTGTGTGCGCAGGGCGTCCACCTCCACGACCAGGGCCACACCCTCGTTCATGGTGACGGCAAGAGGCTGGGCGCCGCCCATCTCCCCCAGCCCGGCGGTGAGCACGAACCTGCCCTTGAGCGACGGCCAGCCCTGCTGCGCCGCCAGCGCCGCCAGGGTCTCATAGGTGCCCTGCAGGATGCCCTGGGTGCCGATGTAGATCCACGAGCCCGCGGTCATCTGGCCGTACATCATCAGGCCCTTGCGATCGAGCTCGTCGAACACTTCCCATGTGGCCCATTTGGGCACCAGGTTGCTGTTGGCGATCAGGACGCGGGGGGCATCTTCGTGCGTGCGGAAGACGACGACCGGTTTTCCCGACTGCACCAGCAGGGTTTCGTCCGGCTCCAGGGTGCGCAGCGCTTCCAGGATGGCATCAAAAGCGAGCCAGTTGCGGGCGGCCTTGCCGCGACCGCCGTAGACGATAAGGTGGTCGGGGTCGCCCGCCACCTCCGGATCCAGGTTGTGCTGGATCATGCGGTAGGCGGCTTCGATCAGCCAGTTCTTGCACGTGAGCTGGACGCCGCGGGGAGGGTGGATGCTGCGTGCCTGTGTCATGGGATGGTGCTCCTTTGCAACCCTGCCGTGCAATCGTGGGTCTGATGGTCTTACGCCGGCGTAAGACCGCGCGGGTGGAATGGCGTCTAATCTGCCCAGGCGCCGTGCTGTCGCCATTGGCGGGCGCGGCGCACAAAGCGCTTCTCCGACTCGAAGGTGAGCATGGTTTCGGCCTCTTCCAGGTTCGCACACCAATAGGGCTGGAAGAGGGTCTCTTCGGAATGAGGATGTGGCGAGTACGGGTCCTGACGGGCGTTGTTCAGCAGGCGCATCAGAAAGTAGTGTTCCTGGCGACGCACCGCCCGTTCGCCGAGGGTGAACTCGGTGATGCCAGTGCCCAGGTCAGCCACCACTTCCATCTGGCAGTATCCGCTCTCCTCACACACCTCACGCAGAGCCGCCTGCACGGGCGTCTCACCCTTCTCGATGTGTCCCTTGGGCAAGCGCAGCTCGTGGGAGGGCGACTCCTGGCGCGTGACGCGCCGCTCCAACAGGAGCACGCGGCCCTCTCTGTCCTCGACAATGCCCCCGGCAGCCTGATAGTGGTTTGTTTTCCCGGCGGCCATGAGTTTCGTTACCCGTTTGACCTGGCTTGGCGAGGGTGCGAAAGGGCTGGGGACGAGAGGCAGCGCCTCTCGTCCCCAGCCGGGTGGTCGGTCGTGATTACTTGGCGAATTCCACCGCCCGCGTTTCGCGGATGACGGTGATCTTGATCTGGCCGGGATACTGCAGGCTGTCCTCCACTTTCTTGGCGATGTTGCGCGCCAGCTCGATGGAGCCGTAATCGTCGAGCGACTCGGGTTTGACGATGATGCGGACCTCGCGACCCGCCTGGATGGCGAAAGCCTGCTGCACACCGCCGAACCCCAGGGCGATGTCCTCCAGCGCCGTCAGACGCTTGACATAGCTCTCCAGCGATTCGCGGCGAGCGCCGGGACGCGCCCCCGAGATGGCGTCTGCCGAAGCCACCAGGATGGCCTCCAGCGACTGGGGTTCTTCTTCGTTGTGGTGAGAGGCGATGATGTTGACGACCTTGTCCGGCACGTTGTAGCGCCGGGCAAGCTCGGCCCCGACGATGGCGTGCGGCCCTTCCACCTCGTGGCTGACGGCTTTGCCCAGGTCGTGCAGCAGGCCGCCCATCTTGGCCGCGCGCACGTCGCCGTGCATCTCAGCCGCCAACAGGCCCGCCAGGTGGCTGACCTCGATGGCGTGGTAATACTGGTTCTGGCCGTAGCTGGTGCGGTATTTCAACCGCCCGACGAGCTTGATCAGCTCGGGATGCAGGCCCTGGAAGCCCGTCTGGTAAGCGGCTTCTTCACCCGCCTCACGGATGGAGCGCTCCACTTCTTCCTGCGCCTTCTCCACTTCCTTCTCGATGCGGGCGGGGTGGATACGGCCGTCCTGCACCAGCTTCAGCAGCGTCAGGCGGGCCACCTCGCGACGGACAGGGTCATGGCTGGAGATGATGATCGCCTCGGGGGTGTCGTCCACCACCAGGTCGACGCCGGTGACGGCCTCGATGGCGCGGATGTTGCGGCCCTGGCGGCCGATGATGCGGCCCTTCATCTCGTCGGCCGGCAGCGGTACGGAGGTGACGGTGGTTTCGGCGACGATCTCGGAGGCCAGACGTTCGATGGCGAGGGTGACGACCTCACGGGCCTTGCGGTCGGCGGTCTCCACGATCTCGGCTTCCACCTGGCGGATGGTGCGGGCCATCTCGCCACGCGCTGAAGTTTCGACGCGGCGGATGAGCTCCTCGCGAGCCTCATCCTGGGACATGCTGGCGATGCGCTCGATCTCGGCCTGATACTCGCTTTCGGCCTTTTCCAGCTCGCCGAAGCGCTTGTCGATCTGGCTCTGGCGCTGCGTAAGCTTGCGCTCGCGCTGTTCCTGGTTTTCAGCTCTGATCTCCAACTGTTCGAGGCGGCGTTGGGCGCGCTCTTCAAGGCGGCTGATCTCGCGGCGCCGGCGGCTCACCTCGGCTTCGGTCTCATTGCGGCTGGCCAGGGCGCTGTCTTTCGCCTCCAGCTCGATGCGCAAGGCTTCGTCCTTCGCCTCTGTGACGATCGTCTCGGCGCGCAGCTTGGCTTCCGACAGCTTGCGCTCGTCCGCGCGGCGTTTCAGCACGGTGCCAACACCAACGCCCACTCCCAGCCCGATCAACAGGGCCAGGATGATCTCAGCAATAAACATGTAGAAGGGCATGGCAAGGGTTCCTCAAGGGTCTCTTTATGCTCGTAGGATTGGGATAGGGGGAGAGGTGTGTGTTAGAAGTTGCGACAGGCAGGGTGTCAACTGATGGGCGTCAGAACGTGGGTTCGTCAGCAGTCTGGGCGCCGTAGGTGCGCCACAGCTCGTCGGTCACGGCCTTGGCGGTGGCGTAGGAAAAGCCTCGTCGCTGCAGGTGGCCAAGCATCTTCCTGGAAAAATCGTCGTGGGACAGGTGCTGCCAACGTGCAACCTTGGCGCTTCCCGCCGCCAGGGCCTGCGCCGTGCTGTCGACCTGCGCCAGGGCGCCGTCGATGACGTCGCGGTCGACCCCCTTCTGGGTCAGCTCAAGCCGGAGGGCCTGCGTCCCGCGGGGGCTGAAACGCTGGCGATTGTCGACCCACCAGGCGGCGAAGGCGTCGTCGTCGATGTAGCCCTGCTCCTGAAGCTGCGACATGACCTCGGTCACGACCTCGGCGGGAACGCCGGCGCGCTCCAGGTGTGCCGCCACTTCGGCGCGGGAGCGTGGGCGAGGGGCGAGGTAGCGGAGAGCCTTATCGTAGGCCCGGGCCGCCAGGTCGCCGCCCTGCATCTGGGCGATTTCCGCGTCGCTGAGAGACTGGCCGATCTTGAGGCGGGCCGCCACGGTGTCGGTGACGGCAAAGGCATAGGTCCCGTCCAGGAAGACGTTGACACGCTGCCGGTTATGCGTTTGGTAAACGAGGCGGGTGATGAGGCCTGCCAACGATGGACTCCGGAAAACAAAAGACGCTACAACCAGGGGTCGTAGCGTCCACGGCGCCAAGCCTGTAGAGCGAACCGGTGGGTGGCCGGGTCGCCCGCAAGGGGCAGGGTTCAGGGCAGAAAGTCGTCAAGAGACGCCAATACTGCCTACTTACTCGGAAGGAACTCCGCTGCGTGGATGCTACGTTGTCCGTGCGGCAAGTGACGGCGCCAGCCCCTGACAAAGTCTGGGCTGGCCGCACCGCCTTTCTCAGGCGGTTGGCGCCAACTGAGGCAGGCCGCTCACAGCACGGATTTGGTTCTCGATGGCTTCAAGAACCTTGGGGTTTCCCCGCAGGAAGTCTTTGGCGTTTTCACGCCCCTGGCCCAGACGAGTGCCTTCATAGGTATAGAAGGCCCCTCTCTTCTCGATCGCGTTCAAGTCGACGCCCAAGTCCAACACCTCACCGGCTTTAGAAATGCCTTCGTTGAACATGATGTCGAACTCGGCCGTACGGAACGGCGGCGCCACCTTGTTCTTCTTCACCGTCACCCGCACGTGGTTGCCCACCGCCTCATTGCCCGTTTTCACAGACTCGACCCGGCGCATGTCCAGACGAATCGAGGCATAGAACTTGAGGGCCATGCCGCCGGTGGTCGTCTCGGGATTGCCGAACATCACGCCGATCTTCTGCCGGAGCTGGTTGGTGAAGATCATGACGGTGTTGGTCTGCTTGATGGCGCCGGAGAGCTTGCGCAGCGCCTGGCTCATGAGGCGGGCCTGGAGGCCCACGTGGCTGTCGCCCATCTCGCCCTCGATCTCAGCGCGGGGGACGAGGGCGGCGACGGAGTCGACAACGACGACGTCCATGGCGCCGGAACGGACGAGGGCCTCGGCGATTTCGAGGGCCTGCTCGCCGGTGTCGGGCTGGGAGACGTAGAGGTTGTCGATGTCCACGCCGATGCGCTGCGCATAGGCGGGGTCCAGGGCGTGTTCGACGTCGATGAAGGCGCAGACGCCGCCCAGGCGTTGCGCTTCGGCGATGTTGTGAAGACAGAGGGTGGTCTTTCCGGAGGACTCCGGGCCGAAGATCTCGATAACGCGACCGCGCGGCATCCCGCCCACACCCAGCGCGATGTCCAGCGACAGGGAGCCGCTGGGAATCGTTTCTACTTTCAGGGATGTGGCCTCGCCCAACTTCATGATGGTGCCCTCACCAAAGCGTTTGGTGAGGTTGGCGAGGGTTGATTCTAATGCCTTATCGCGGCCGTCTGATGCCATGCTGCTTCCTGCACAACTTTGAAGAAACCTTTAAGAATGCCAAAAGTATAGCGCAAGGTTAAGACAAAGAGCAAGGGAAATCGCAGCTCGGATGAATTGGACGTCACATCAAACACCTACGCAGCCTATCGGACAAGTCGCGTCATCCCTGTTCGGCCTCTTCGGAGTAGTGAGATGCATTGCGGAATTAGGGTCCCTGCCGACTTGACAAGCCCTTGCGCCCGTGGTGGAATGGCAAAGCGACCTGCTCACGAAGGAGTGATAGACTCATGACGATTTCTGATACGGCTGTGGCCAGCCAGACGGGGCATTTTATCGATCTCGAGGAGCGTTTCGGCGCCCACAATTACCATCCCCTGGAAGTAGTGCTCACACGTGGGGCGGGGCCGTGGGTCTATGACGTCGACGGCAAGCGCTACCTCGACTGTCTCAGCGCCTACTCGGCGGTCAACCAGGGTCACTGCCATCCCCGCATCCTGGCTGCGATGGTGGAGCAGGCGCAGCGCCTGACCCTCACGTCGCGCGCCTTCTACAACGACCAGTTGGGTCTCTTCTACCAGGACCTCTGTGAGTTCAGCGGCTATCCGATGGCGCTGCCGATGAACAGCGGCGCCGAGGCCGTCGAGACCGCCGTCAAAGCGGCGCGCAAGTGGGGCTACACGGTCAAGGGCGTGCCTGCTGACAAGGCGGAGATTATCGTCTGCGCCGGCAACTTCCACGGCCGCACCACCACCATCGTCAGTTTCTCCACCGAGCCGCAGTACCGGGAAGGATTTGGCCCCCTGACGCCTGGTTTCGTCGTCGTTCCCTACGGGGATGTGGCTGCGCTTGAAGCGGCAATCACCTCGAACACGGTAGCCTTTCTGTTTGAACCGATCCAGGGCGAGGGCGGCGTCAACGTGCCGCCGCCGGGGTATCTGACCGCTGCCGCTGAGCTGTGCCGGCGCTACGATGTGCTGTTGATGGCCGATGAAATCCAGACGGGCCTGGGCCGCACCGGGCGCCGCTTTGCCTGCGACTATGAGGATGTCCGTCCGGATGTCATGATCCTGGGCAAAGCACTGTCGGGCGGTTTCTATCCGGTATCGGCCGTGCTGTCCGACCCGGAGGTGCTGGGCGTGTTCAAGCCCGGCGATCACGGCTCCACCTTCGGCGGCAATCCCCTGGGCGCTGCCGTGGCGCGTGCGGCCCTGGCGGTGCTTCGTGAGGAGGGCTTGATCGAGAACGCGGCGGTGCAGGGCGCCTATTTCCGGGAGCAGCTCATGGCCATGCGCAGCCGCCATGTGCGTGAGGTCCGCGGCAAGGGGCTGCTCATCGGCGTTGACTTGCACCCCGAGGCGGGTGGCGCCAGGCGCTTCTGCAACGCCTTGGCCGGCCAGGGTATCCTGGCCAAGGACACGCACGGCACGGTGATCCGCCTGGCGCCGCCCCTGGTCGTCACGCGCGATGACCTGGATTGGGCGCTGGCGCGGATTGCCTCTGCCCTGGTCTAGCTCGGGCCAGGAGCAGCCGCCAGGCCTGGTCGACGCGCTAACGCGATTCTAACGTTTCGCAAACGATCCGCTTACGGCGGCGTCACATACTGATTCTGGCGAGGCCAGATCTCTGGCGTATCGCCTGTCTGCAATGAGAACAGCCAATCGGAGCTGTCCGGGCACACGGACTCGTCCGGGCGCTTTGACGGATAGCATGCGATCGACTATCATCTCTCTTTGGCTTCTCTCTATCTCCACATAAGACGGAGCCTAAGCGATATGCCAGTCTACGAATATATCTGCGATACCTGTCAGGGCAATTTCGAAGTTCGCCGCTCCTTTGACGACCAGGGCACGCCTCCTTGCCCCACGTGCAACGGCACCGGGCGCGTCCGGCGCAAGTTTTCCACCCCCGCTATTGTGTTCAAGGGCTCCGGTTTCTATGTCACCGACTCGCGGGGCAAGAATGCGGCCGGTGGTCCTAGCAAGCGGGAGTCAAACGAACCCGCCAAGACCGAAACCAAGCCGGAGGCCAGCACTACCTCCACCGAGAGCACCAAGAAGGACGATTGACGTCCTGAACCCGAGACATCGTTGCAGCGGCCACCCATCGCCTGGGTGGCCGTTTTGTTTGGGCCGATCTCAGGGAACCTCTGTCAGGAAGCTGGTGACCGCCGCGATGAAGGCATCGGGCTGGTCGTAGGGCAGGGCATGCCCCGCCCCGGCGATGACGTTTAGGCGGGCATGGGGAAGGCCGGCGGCAAGCTCCTGGGTACAGCGAAACGGCACCGTGCGGTCGCGGTCACCGGCCAGGATGAGGGCCGGATTCGGAATGCCGGGCAGGCGGCGGCGGACGTCGAACCGGGCCAGCGCTGCCATGGTGCGGCGAATGGCGCCGATGTCGTTGCGGCGCAGCCGATCGGCGGCAAAGGCCTGGACCTCAGGATCGCTGAAGAGGCCGGCCGCCACCAACTGCGCCAGATCGTCGATGCTGCCGAGGGTGCGGCGCAGCCGTTTCAGGCGATTAAGCAGCATGCCTGAGCTTCGCAGCCTGGCGAACGTGTTGACCAGCACCAGCCGGCCCAGGGCGGCGGGCTGCTGGCAAGCCATCTGCAGAGCGACGCACCCACCCAGCGAGAGCCCGATGACGTTGGCATGATCCACCGCCAGGGCTTCCAGCAGCCGCCAGGCGTCCTCTGCCATGCGTGCGACGCGATAGCCGTGCGCCAACGCCAGGCTGCTGTGGCCGTGACCGCGCAGGTCCATCAGAATCAGGCGGTGCTGCGCTGCCAGGGCCGGGGCCACAGGAAACCAGTCAAAGCCGCTGGAGGCGAGACCGTGCAGCAGCAGGACCGGCGGTCCTTCTCCCACTACGCAATAGTGAATGCAAACGTCGGGAAGCTGGAGGTAGGAGGATGGCAGCGGCAGCAGGGAGAAGGTCGGAAACGCTGCGGGCAGCATCAACGCGAAGCGCCGTTTCAGGCGCGGGCAAGCTCAACCACCAGGAGATAGAGGGCGAGACCGGCCTCCATGCGCCCCGTCTTGATGGCGGCGTCCGTGTCAAGAAGACGATCGTAGATGCGCACAAGCTGCTGCTGGCTGTACCGCTGCGCCTGGATCAGGGCTTTGCCGGCGGGAAAGGGATGCAGGCCGAGGCGTTGGGCAACGGCATCCTTGTTCAGCCCCTGGCTGCTGAGTTCTTTTGTCTGCAGCAGGATACGGAACTGGCGCACGATCATGGTCAACAAGTAGAGGGGATGGGCGCCTTCGTTGTAGAGCTGGGCCAGCAGCCGCAGCGCTTTGGAGGTCTCACGATTGCCGAGGGCATCGACCATGTCGAAGATGTTCGCTTCCTGGGCGTAGGGAACGAGAAGCCGCACATCCTCTTTGGTCACCGGCCGATTCAGGGCATAGAGCCCCAGCTTGTCGATCTCACTGTCCAGGAGACGCAGGTTGGGGCCGATGAAGTTGGCAAGGTCGGTGGCCACGCCGGCGGCAAGCCGGAAGCGCTTGGCCGTGGCGCGCTGCTCCACCCACTGCGCAAGCTCGCCGCCTTTGAGCGCAGGCGGGCTGAAGAGACGCGCATCCCCCTCGTCGCCGAGACTGGTCACCAACGCCAGCACCCGGTGTTTGGCGGGCAGAGTCTTGCTCTCGGCCAGCACCAGGTGGGTGGACGTGGGTACGGTGCGGAGGTAGGCGATCAGCCATTCCTCCAGGCCCCCACCGGCTGCTTCCCCTTCCTTGTGCTTGCCGGCGCTCAACCGCGCAAGGAGGTCGGTGACGACGACGAGCCTGTAATCACCCAGGAACGGCGGCACATCGCCGTGGTGCTGGATCTCGCGCGCTGTCACCGAGCGGCCCTCCAGCACGGTGACGTTGATGTCGATCAAAGAGGGATCGTCGCTGATCGACCGCTTCAGCGTTGCGATGGCTTCGCTCTTGCCAAACTCCTCTTCGCCGTGGAAGACATGGATCATGAGGGCAAGTTCAGCTCGTGGGGCAGGTATTCCATCCCCACCCAATGCCAACTGCGGCGCCCGAACTCGTGTCGCTGTACGGTGACCACCTGCGCTTCGCCCAGCTCCGCCGACGTGGTCAACCTTTGCTGCAGCACCGGTCCCACCACCTGGCCCAGGAACACGCCGACGAGCGCGCCCACAAAGGCGGAAGGAATGCGATCCACCAGGTGGCGGCGGCGGCCGCCGACACCGGCGAGCATGGTGGCAGTGGCGGCGAAGACCGAGGTGGTGATCAGGTTGGTGCCGCAGTTCGGATGGATGGCAAGATAGTGCTCGCCATCCTTGATCCTCCGGATAGCCTCTTCCACCGCGCTGCGCACCCATTCTGTTTCCAGATCGCCGTAGATGAAGAACCCACGGTTGCTCGAACGGCCGGCCATGCTGCGGTCGGGAGCCATGCGGGTCAAGATGTGAATCGTGGCGTGCTCTATCGCATGGTTGCGGCGCACGGCGCCAAGGGGACCAAGATCGAGAAGGTTCATAGGCAAGGTAGGACGAATCGCCCGCAGTCTACCATCTCAACTCCGGCGATCCGATAGGCTCATTCTAGCACAATCGCAGACGAGCGGCATTGCGATTCATAAAGAAGGCCTCGTCGCCAACTACTACGGACAACGAGGCCTTCTGGTTGCAGATGGCTGTGGCGCCGACGCCACAAGGGGCTAAGAGGGCGCCAATCGCATCGTGAACGCCGCCATCTTCTGCCGCAGCCGCAGGCGTAGGGGCGAGCGCACAACGGTCCAACGGTGGTGGCTGCGATCGTGGCAGATGAGGAAGCGATGCCCACCAGCGCGCACGGTGTAGAACCTTCTACCCAGCGGCTGGCTGCTCGTGGGACGGCGGATGCGCTCGATGGCCTCGACGCGAAAGGCCAGTCCCCGCCAATGGAAACGATAGAGAGCGCCTTCCTCGTCGAAGATGACGGCGATGGGTTCTGGAACATGGCTGCTCATGGCTGGTGTTCTCCTTAGCCCAATGTGGACCAATCTTGATGGTTCATCTCCATGGTTTCGGCGGATTCATAGCCCATGACCCGAAACTGGCGGGGCTGCTGGTAGGTGGGTGCAGGAAGCATGGGCGTCTGCGGCTGCCCGGTGGGCATGCCCATCTGTTGGGGGAGGGCGGCGGGCGAGTAGCCGCCGCTGACCACGATCACAGGGGGCGTCTGGACGGGGGGCGGGGCGGCCATCGGCATGGGCTGGCTGCGCCGAAGCAGGATGACGCCGATGATCAGCGCCGGAATCAGCGCCAGCAGGCCGAGCAGGACGCCGACGATGATCGCCAGGGCATCGGCGCTGAGACGATAGGCGATCACTCCCGTCAGCACGGCGGCGATGGCGACCAGTATGGCAAGGAATAAGTTCTTCATGACGATCTCCTCCGATAGGTGTGTTCAGGCAAATGGCTCAGCCGGCGGCTCGTCAGGAAAAGCGGGCGTAGTCCGCTCGCTCCTGGTGGGAGTCGAGACGTTGGTCTGCCAGGCGCGCTACGGCGGTGCGCACTTCCTGTTCGCTGATGAAAGCCGCCTGCAGGCGCACGGTCTGCCCCTGGCTGACCAGCAGAAAGTCCCCCTTTCCCCGCAGGCGCTCGGCCCCGCTTCCCGCCAGCCCCGTCGCCACCTTGGCGTCCTCAGGGCTGCCCACCGCCCCCACCAGCCGCACCGGCAGATTCGCCTTCACCAGG
>JAKOVD010000205.1 GCA_029782215.1 Chloroflexota bacterium | reverse complement strand
TATCCACTCCGATCTGACGGCAGGTGTGAACATCACTCACGCCAAGCCGCTCGCGGAAAATCGTGACATTGCCTATATGGGAGATACCAAAGGCGGCGCATTTGACCTGCCACCGGAGGAAGCCGCCAAATTTCTCAACGCTCCTGTCAATCCGAACGGTCGGCCTAACAGCGATGTGATCAGGCCGTGGGTTAACGGGCTGGACATCACGAGGCGTCCACGGAATTACTACATCATCGATTTTGGAACCAATACCTCAGAGGCAGAAGCCGCGCTCTACGAAGCCCCATTTGAGTACGTGAAGCAACACGTCAAACCCAAGAGAGATAAGAACAAGCGGCAAAGCTACCGCGAACTATGGTGGCTGCATGTTGAGCCCAGACCAGCGATGCGTGAAGCGCTGGCGTCCCTATCCCGGTATATTGGCACCGCGCGTGTGGCGAAGCACCGGCTCTTTACTTGGCTCGACACAGAAGTGTTAGCAGATAGCCAAGTGATCGTCTTCGCCCGCGACGACGACTATTTCTTCGGCGTGCTCCACTCCAAAGCACATGAGATATGGGCCCTGAGACAGGGTACGCAACTGGAGAGCAGGCCGCGCTATACGCCAACCACCACCTTCGAGACCTTCCCCCTGCCCTGGCCGCCCGGCTCCGAGCCGACCGGTGACCCACGCTATCAGGCCATCGCGGAGGCGGCGCGCGAGCTTAACGAGAAGCGCGAGGCGTGGCTCAACCCGCCCAACGCCGAGGTCGCGGTGCTCAAGGCGCGCACGCTGACCAACCTCTACAACGCCATGCCGACGTGGTTGCAGCATCTGCACGAGAAGCTCGACCGCGCGGTATTCGCGGCCTACGGCTGGGATTACGACGATCTGCACGACGCGGAGACCGGCGCGCTCGACGAGGAGGAAATCCTGCGCCGCCTGCTGGCGCTCAACCTGGAGCGGGCGGGGGTGAAAGGGTAGCCATGCCCGCGCCCGGCAATGAATTGCCGGGCTACGTGATAGCGAAGCTATCCTGAGTAGCTTTGCTATTCCGTAGCCGGGGAATTCCATTCCCCGGCGGCCACAAGCACACCCAGAAGGAGCCACACCCGTGAAGTTCAAATCGTTCGGCGAGCGCAACCTGCCCGCCGTCGTGCTGCTGCATGGCGGCGGCCTGTCGTGGTGGTCGTGGCAGCCGGTGATCGACGCGCTGCAGGGCGAGTACCACATCATCACGCCGGTCATCGACGGGCACGGCGAGGACGCCGAAACCCCGTTCCACAGCATCGGCGAGTCGGCGCGAAAGCTGCTCGCCCACCTCGACGCCGAGTACGGCGGGCG